>CAXNEW010000004.1:0-76410 GCA_964201665.1 Bdellovibrionota bacterium | reverse complement strand
TGTCATTTTCATTTTTTCTCACTATCGCGAGAGTAACGTCGTTCCACCTATAAGCATGCGAAATTTTATTCTGGTCGCGTTGAAACTTAAAAACGTAGTCACCTGCGGGCGATTTAAATTCTTGGAACTCTTCGCTCTCAAAGCATTTTTTTAAAACTTCAAACTTCATACTTGCCGCTATTTCCATTCTACGGGAACGCCCCAACCGTCTTCAACTCTAGACATTAGCTGCCATTGAAGGCCCCCGCCTTTTAGGCCGAGTTCTTTAATGGGTGCAGCAACTCCAAACTGAATTCGCGTGCCTTTTGGAATGTTTACCTCTACGAAATGGGTCAAAAGATTGTCAGGTGGTATTGAGTAAAGGTTTCTTATGACTTCTTTTGAAACCGTTCTGGGGTCTTCGGAGATAATCCACCGTCCCTGCGCAGGAGCTCCGCCTCCGTGAACGCGCCACAACTTGAAATTCTCAGTTAGCTCAACTGAGGCGAGCAAAGAATTTTCTAAATAAGGGGGGTAGTGGCCGATATTCTCTGAGAGGAATCGCGCATTGGCAGTCTCTGCGCTTAGCTGCTTCACGTTTTTAGATCGCTCCATAAGCTTAACTAAACGATCAATTTCTAACTTTTGAAGTTGTGCTTCTGGAACATTTTTTAGTGTGGCTCCTAAAAATCGCAGAGCCTCTGGACTATCTTTGCCTAAAGATTTTAGCGCTAAGGCCCAATCTTTTGATTTATTGCCTTTTCTGATTAGCTGCGCGCCCGTCTGCAGGCTTTCATTTATTTCAAGAGTTCCCCAACGAACTATGGCCTTCCCGCCAAATATGCCGATAGCCATGGTCGCCGCTCTAAAGGTGTAATCAAGACCATCCATTTTTTCGCCGGTGTAATCGTAACCTGTTGCCAATCCGCAAATGATTTGAAGGCCATCATTGATCGCAGATGCCACCGGAACAAAACCTAGGGCAAAATCTAAAATGCGTGCGCCTTGCTTGAGAAGAGAAGTGCTTTCAGCTGTTTTCCCCTCTGATTGTGCAATATCTGCAGCTTTAACTAAAATAGCTCCGCCCAAAGCCTCCGATTTAATTTCGGCTGACTGGGTTGAGAGACTTGCGTAAACAGCGCGTCCCAATTGCCTTCTTATTTCTACCCCCTGCGCAGAGTTTGGCGAGGTCGCGAGACCATTCACGAGCTCAGAGTAGGCATTGAGTTCATCCTGATTTCGCTCAATTTCTTGAGGGTCTAAATTCGCAATCAAATTTTGGATTTTTTTCGAATAGTCACTAACACTTTGTCTCAGTTCTTTTGCAATAAAGCGTTTGAGGTTTGAGGGGACTTTTAAATTTTTCAAAAACCCATATTCATCAAAATAAAGAGCGTAAGTATCGGCCAATATTTTACTAGCGTCATTGAATCCCCGTATCTCTTCAATTTTGGCCGTCCGTGCTCGAAAAGAAAGTTGTGCGCCAAGACTTTCAAAAATTTCTAAACTTTTCCAATATAGCGCCAGGAGTTCTTGCGTTTTTCCGCTCTCATTTGCGAAGTTAATTTTGGATTTGAAATCTTCTGCAAGTCGACGATAGTAGTAGCCTGGGTAGCCATTGGCGGGGTCTCCTGTGTCTGACTCCATTTCGGGATAGTTAATTTCAGGAGTCGGAAAATCTGTCACAGGACCTACTTCGAAAAAATTACTGTTTTCGATATCAATTCCCGAATTCTTAATTTGCTCTAAAGTGGTTTCTTGGTTTTTCTCGATTTCCGTACGGGACTCTTCAAGGTCGGCAATTATTTCTTGTCTGATTTCTTCAATATCTTGTTTATAGGCTTCGATCATTTCGGCAACGGGTTCAAATTCTTTTGAAATTTTGCGAACATCATCAGGGTTTAAACTGTCGAAATCTAATTTGGAGTAGTCATCAAGCGTTTGTCGAAGTTCATCCAAAGTAGGCTGAATGTTTTCTACGTTTTCCAATTCTTTTTTATACTGCTCTACGACTATTTTTAAGCGTTGAATTTCGCGATAAGCTACGGGATCAATTTCTTGAAGCGAGAGATTAATATTCACATTGTGTAAAAACTCAGCGGTTTGGCCTTGGCCCACTCGCCCTGAGACTACAGTTTTTCGTGCACTATCGGAATTTATAAGCGTGAAAGATATATCGCAATATCCGCGCGCCATAGTTTCGAGGCCTTGCCAATGAACCGAGACTGAAATTTGATTGCTACCCACTTTCAGCAGATTTTGCGGAACTTCTGCAAAGGATTTGCTGTACCGATCGTTGTTTGCAATCTCGGCCGTGTAAAACGCAACGCCTGTACCGTTGACCTTTGAAAATTTTAACCCTTCACTCACTGGTGTGGCAAGACCACTCGAGTCGGGGGAGCAATAGAATACCATTTCAATTTTTGAAGTGGCGTTTACCCCATAATTAAATGCTAAAACAAAAAAGAGAGCCACGATTTTAGTTGCTCGAATTTTTAACGTTCTCATTTGTGCCCCTCCTCTCGCAATAACTGGTCATATTTTGAAAGGGCTACGCTTTGAGAACCCGATTGAAACAAATTTTCGACCGCGATCCATTTAGCTTGTTGGCCTGGCGAAAGGGCTTTCAGTTGTGAAATAGAAGCGTTAAAAAGTATAGGTAGATCAATTTCTAAATAGTCTCGTGTCTTTTTATCGCTCTCTTGAAAAAGTAGACAGGCTCTTTGGGTCCAAGAGGGGCGCTCTTTTTGATTGCATAAGGCAAATAAATCGAGGGCTTTTTGTTTTTTTGCTAAACTTTCTTCTAAGAATGGTAAGTGTGTTTTTGGTTCAACCGCAACCCTGCTCCACGCTTGTGCAAATGCAGCCTCGAGACTTTTTACAAAATTCAAATCAGATTCACTAAGCTCATTTGCTTTCATCTCGACACGTATGCGATGGTTTAGCTCGGCCAAGTAGAGGCGTTTCTCTCTTATCATGAGCTGGTCAACTAATGATTGAATACGAGCCCTAAAGATAGAATATCTCTGTTCACTGTAGGTGACGGCTTTATCAAGTGTTTCCTCGAGGGCATTTGAAACTTTAGGAAGAGGTTGAATGTTTAGATCTTTGAAAAGTTCTTTGTTGGTTACAAAAAAACTTTCGTAGTACTGACGTTCTTTGCCAAACCGAGCTCGCAGAACTTCAGAATTTTCTTTGAAGTGCACAAAACTTTGGTATTCCGAGTAAACGAGCTGCTTAAGTTTTTCTATCGTCAAATAGATTTCAGAGCCCGACTGTAAGTTCCCCTCATTGGCAAGTTGAACAATGCTATTCTGGGTTTGAATATAGCTTGGTTTATATGTGGTTGAAAAAGCTTTGAATGCTTCTAGGTAACCTTGTGTTGCGCTTTCTAAAGACGAAATGTACTTGTCTGTAACTTCGATGATACGTTTTGTTTGATAGAGCGTAAATGCTTGCCGTTGTTTTTCTGCGCTGAACTTAGTTTTAGCTTTTTGTCTTACGCTTTCTGTGAAATTCGCGATAGCTTGATTGCGGGCTTGTTTAAGTTCGGCGATACGACATTTGTAGTATTCTACTTCAGCGTTCAGGCGGGCGATTTCGTCGGGAACTTTGTCGCCTGTTACATTTTTCAATACGCATTTGGTATCGAACGCGAAAACCTTCAAACTTAGTGAAAGCAGCAACCCAAATACAAAAATTCTTTTACTATTGTTTAGAGTCATCATTTGATCTCTCCTACGCTTTGTTCTTGTTGGTTTTTACTGTCGCTAATAATAGGCCAGCTTTTAGGGTCCAAAAAATCTTTAAGTTGGGCTTGTGCAATGCGTGCTCGCCTAACGCTCTCGTAAAAACGTGAAACCGAGTAGATGTAAACACGATTTTCTATCTCGTCGTATTCAGCCTCTTGTTCAATTTCCAAGAGAAGCAACTTTTCATCATCGTTTAAAAGGTCTTCTAACTTGTCCACTTTAAGTGTGCCAGCATTGGAAGCCCGAGAAAGGGCCTCGAGTATCTTTGAAAGCATCGCTACAGAGTTCTTGCTGAGAGGCCCTGAACCCGTGTCCTTAAGTTCTTTACGAGCTTCGCTCAAAGTGTGAGCTACTAAAAATTTTAAGTCCAAAAACTCGGTGTTTTGCATTTTGTCGATAAGTTGGCGAGAAATCATCGCGAAAGCTCGCATGCCTCGTTTGTAGTAAGAGCCGCTGCGTAGAGCCTGTAGTTTAATGTTCCAATCAACAATCTCTTTTATAAATTTTTCTTTATATTCAATGGCTTCTTTTTCAGAGTCTAGGTCGGGCTCGTTTATCGAAATTTCAAATCCCGATTCGCAAGCTTTTTTAAAAAAAACATTTTCGAATGTAATAGACTCTTCGGTAACCTTTTTGACGGAAAACTCGGTTTTCGCTAGTGGGGCTCCGCCGGGTTGTCGAAGTGTGATGGTGTCCCCGTCGTCAATTCTAAGTATATTTGAAAGTGGCTTGCTATTTTGAGTCGGGAGAATTTCAACCAAATTAGTCTCGTAGTATAAGTGCTGGGAATTCGACTTTGTGTACGCAAGACATGTTTTATTTTCTTTCGCCCTCAAAACTGTACGAACCGGCACAGACCAATCGGGTTCATTTTCAAGTGGGGGTCGATAGCTGTAGTCGAGGTTGCATTTTGTCCAAAAATCTCCGGCTTTAAAATGGCGGCTCTCGTTAGTATTCATAACGCAATTTTTAGCTGACACCACGGGGACATAGGCAGTTTGTCGCTCTACGGGTTCTCCTGCATGGGAAAATGCGAGAAAGATAACTTCGCTAAGGGTTGCGAGGCCAACTAGGTTCAATTTTTTCATAAGAGCTCCTGTTTTTTCTAGTACAAGTTAATTTTATATAGGGCCAAGGTGTTTTGACGGTGCCGGGAATGCGTAAGTGGTCCGGCTATACGGCCGAAAAGAAAAATTTCTCCAGTAGAGCTTTCAAGCAAAATATCGCCACCGTCATGTAATTTTGTAGCGAGTTGAACATGTTTGGCTATATGTCCGTTGACTACGAGGGCTACAAAAAGATCTCCATCTTTCATTAAAGAACCCGTTGAAGCTTGTTCGTAATTTGCAGTCCCCGTGAAGAGATATTTTTGATCGCCTAACGAGATGTAGTCGTTGATTCCAATCTTCGAAAAAGTATTTGGGTCAAAGCTAAGGTCTAAAACTTTTTCATTTAAAATACTATACAGACTAAACATCGATTCTTTAGATTTGGCCGGTGAAACAAAGTAGTGGCCATGTTTAACAGTCTTGCTTGAGGGAATGAGCGCATTTTCTTTGGAATCGAGAGACGCACTTAGTGAATGCAGTGAACTCTTGCCTTCTTCATTTATCTCAAACGTCACTATTTGCTCGGGACTTAGACTAAAGTCTATCGACTTTGAAACCTCGGGATTTTCAAATGAATCTTTGAATACGCCCACCGTTATGAAGGAACTTTGAGTGTTTTCATCGGAGGAGATTGAAAAATCTCGGGTTAGTAGAATATCTTCTGCGCTTCGTCTAATAAAGCCTGGGAGAAACTCGACATCAAAAGTGTTTTTCTTGAGATTAAAAATAGACATGCCTCCCAATCTTTGAATTACAAACCGATAATTTGTATTCGTGTGGTGTAAGGCTTTTATGGCGTGTCTTGAATAAACTACCCAGTCTGCTTTTCCTGCATCGTTAAGATTGTTTTCATTGTATTGAGACAAAAAAATTAATACTTTTTTCTCTACGGTACGGGTATTTGAATTGTAAACATATAAAATCAGGTCCCCGCCTAAAAGATTTTCAAGAGAATTAATCCTTTTGTTTTCAATGGTGAAAATTGCAATGCGCTGATCATCTATTTGAAACAAACCGCAAACCGCCAACGCGATTTTATTGTCACTAAAAATTGAGTCGTACAGAGAATTTGTTTTATGAGTTTCAATGTCGTATTCTTCTAGTGTGCTCTTAAGAGGACTGGCGGTCTCTGGTTTTTCAAAGCCATAGAAATATATTTTTTTAGGTAACGCCAGAGCTCCAGAAATATCTTTGGCGTACGCGTGGGAACGATACAGTTCCTGTAGTTCTAAGCCGTTTTCGGTCGAGGTTGCGATCGGTTCATCAATAGCCTTGGTTTCGAGAATTTGCATGGGCTTCTGAGCACTACAGGAATTTAAGAAAAAAAGAGATGCGCCTTGTAAAAACGTACAGATGAAAATTTTCATTTTTGGATACCTTCAGGCAAGAATGCCAAAGCAACTTGTGCTTTAAAATTGTCGTTCACGGAAGCATTTTGGAAGAAAGTTTCGACTCGGTCTGTTGAAAATCTTCTCATGCATGATCGAGAAATGCTTAGAATATCCATTTTTAAATTGAGCGATTGAAGTTCTGTTAAATTTTTATGGGTCGAACTTGCAAATCCCTGTAGTATCTCATCGCAGTCACCCCACGAAAGATGTTTGGAGTATTTTAAAAACTCTAGAGAGAGTACCCTATCTCGAACGCGATCTTTATCAATGGATAAGGTGTTTAAAGGCGCCAAAAGAGACGCCTTAGCTTTTAAAAAGTTAGTCGAGCTGTCGAGGCCTGTTTTTTCAAACATCTCAAAAGCGGTCGAGCTATCTAGCGCATTGTCTATGTCTGAAAAAAATTGAACCGATTCATCTGTCATGAGGTTTGCTTTTTTCGACGGCATAGATACAGGAATTTGAGGGGCGGTTGACGATTCTCTTTTAGCGACTATCGATATAGTGTTTTGATAGTCAATCTCCTTGGGGGGGCTCGCTGAACCCACTTCCGGTGGATTCCTCCAGAAAAGCGTGAGTGCGACAAGAATGCTAAAAATGAATACCGTTAATTTAAGGTTTTTCATTTTTGTACAGTCCTAATTTCGAAGGGTACTATATTTAAATCGGGTCTCGCGCCTTCTTGCCACAGGCAGAGAGCAAATTCTTCTGTAAAAGACTCTCGGGGTTCGTTTCCTTCTTCATAACCTAAATTTCTAAGGGCTTCGTGAGCCATAACTCCGGCCCAGTATTCAGAATCGTTAGCGTAAATATAAGAAGACTTGTCTCCAATGTAGTCTGAGTTGAGTGCAAAGTGAAAATAATGTCGGTTTTTGAATCCGGGCATGGGCTTTGTTGTATCGAAGAATAGGTTAAAAAATGCTACCCCAACAGTTTTTGGCTCATCCCAAACACGGGCGACGAAAACCAGAGAAGGTGCGTGGATTTCGCCTTGTATGCTGCGAACGTTAAAGGCTCCCACAAGTTTATATAGAAAGTCGCTTTTATCTTTTGGGACATTCTTTTTCGCATGTTTAAATGCACAGTCGTGAACATTCTTATTCAAAATTCTTTCTACCAAAATGGTGGAAGCTTTTTTTACAATTTCTTTTTGATTGGCTGTAAAAGTCGGATCAATCGAAAATTGGGTGAATATTGGAAAGAGTTCTTCAAAGGTAAATTGCACCGTGTTCAGGAACTCGCCCGCATTTGAAAGATTGTCTTCAGGGTAGCGTGTTTTGTCCCAAGCCCAGGATCGGGGCGTATTAATTATTGAAATAAGGACAAAGAAACTTAGTTTGAAAAGATTATTTTTTTTCATGTTTACCTCGAAATGTGATGGGGCCAATTCCAAGGAATTAGCCCCATTGTGGATATCTATTTGTTGTTAATGCTAAGGGGTTGGACTTTTCCAGTTCTGACGTTGATCGCAGACTGTAGTGAATCTTGTGTCGCTTGCAGCATGTAGTCACCTGACATGAGTCCTTGAGTGCCTATGATGTGGTCACTAGGGTTGTCGCTGCCTTCATTGACAACCAGATTGAAAAGCTGGGCTGTCATGTCGTTGCTTGTGAGATTTATGACTTTAACGGGTTTTCCATTTACGTCTAAAATTTCATCTCCTACAGAAAGTTGTTCAGCCTGAACAAGCACTTTGCTAGGTTTAACAAAAGTATGATTGTTGCTTACCGCAAGTTCGTGTTTGCTATCTGTTTGTAGACGAACAACTTTATGGGTTACGGGCGAAATATCTCCCATAAATCTTGTCACTTTTGAAGTGCCCATGCGTTCGCCAACAACAGCTACGTTGTCTCCGACTTGAAGGTTTTTTATGGGTGTAGATTCAAATTTCGTGTTTAGCAAAATTTGAGTGTCGCCTATGACGCAGCTACATGGGCAATCGCAAATAGTTCCATCTTTAATAACCGGAAATTGACCTTTCAAACCGTTGTCATCGCAAAACTTTTTAATAGTGGCGTTGACATGGCTGCAGTGGCCTTCGGGGCAAGCGGGATTGCCTGCAAAACTCAGCGACGCTGAGCTCAGTGCAATTGCCGCGACTCCCATTTTTAATTTGTTGAATACGTTCATTTTAAAACTCCTTTTTGTTGAGGCAACGAGTGCCTTTTTGTTTTCGCGAAGCATCGAAACGAGACTTCGTTCTCTGCCCGAGCAAGAACTGGGCCAGCCTAGGACCGCTCTTTAGGCCATCTTTTTGCCCGATTATATGGACCGTCTGAAAGGTCGGACTTTGGGGTAGCTTAGGAGTTCGTTTTTGTGGATTATGATAAGCCTCTAAAATCACTCAGAAACAATCGGTTTCTCGATTTTGGTACCGCAAACCCTAAAAAAATCGAAAGAGTTTATAGTCTCATTGTTGAAAATGTTAATGGGCCAAATCGATGTTGTAGGATTTATTCCCCTGACAAAAGCCGAGTCATTTTCAAATAAACTCAAATAACGCAGTGTTTGTCGCCTTTAGCGGGTGTGTTAGTGGCTTGAGTTGATAGCTCAACCTCTGGCCGCTAATTCTAGAGAGTGTCTTTTGTTCATCTCCACGTACATTCGGAATACTCCCTTTCATCGAGTCTCATTAAAATGGACGACCTGGTTGCGCGCGTGGGGGCCATGGGGTCTCCCGCTTTGGCACTTACGGACTGGGGAAATTTGTACGGAGCCCTGGCTTTTTGGAAGGCCTGCAAGGGAAATAGCGCAGCTAAAATTAAACCCATTTTTGGAGTTGAGTTAGGGGTAACAGTTGAGGGGGCAGGGCCCGGACTTCGCCATCTCATTTTACTTGCTGAAAATAAAAAGGGCTTTGAAAATCTTTCTCGCATTGTCACCCGTTCGCATTTGGATTTCGGCAGGGACGGTGAGGTTTTAAGGCCTCAAATACCCCTGGCTGAAATTTTTAAAAACAAAGAGGGCCTCATTGCTCTCACTGCAGGTACCAAGGGCATTCTCAATTCGTTTCTGATTCAAGACCAGATGGGACTTGCTGAATCCACACTCGATCTTTTGCAAAAAGAACTCGGTCAAGAGAATCTGTTTATAGAACTTCAAGAATCTTCGCTCTCACCCATTCGTAAGGCCCAAGAAATTTTGTTGGATATGGGCAACAAGCGGGGTCTGGGCTTTGTTGCAACAAGCGATGTTCACTATGCAACTGCCGACGATGCCGCTGCCCAAGAAGTTTGGATGATGGTGGCCCAAAAACTGACTCTGCAAGAAAATCCTCACTCGCGCCTAAGTCCACGCGATTTTTATTTAAAGACACCTGAAGAAATGAAAGAGGCCTTTTCGCATATTCCCGAGGCCATCGAGAACACTCTAAGAATTGCTGAACGTTGCAATGTTGAACTTAAGTTTAAAGACTCCGAGGGCAAACGAATTTTTCATTTGCCCCGTTTTGAAAGCCAGGGACAAAGCCAAGAAATTCTTTTTGCCAATAATTGTCGCGAGGGTCTTGAGGCTCGCTTTCAAAAGTTAGGCCTTGATACCGATACCCGTAAGCTTGAAATCTATAAAAATCGTTTAGAGTATGAAATCGATACCATTCAAAAAATGGGTTTTGCAGGCTATTACTTGATAGTCTCGGATTTTATCCGTTGGGCAAAATCCCACGATATTCCCGTGGGCCCGGGGCGGGGTTCGGGCGCAGGTTCACTTGCGGCCTATGTTTTGGATATCACCGACCTTGACCCCATCGAGCATGGTCTTTTGTTTGAGCGGTTTTTGAATCCTGAGCGAGTTTCGCTTCCTGACTTTGACGTCGATTTTTGCCAAGAAAAACGTGCTGAAGTGATTCGCTATGTGACTGCAAAATACGGGCGAGACCATGTTTGTCAGATTGTGACCTTTGCCAAGGAGCAGTCAAAAAATGCTCTTAAGGATGTGGGTCGAGTTTTGGGACTTAGTTTTAGTGAGACCAACCGGCTGACTAAATTAATTCCAAGTGTGCAGGCAAAACCTCTCACGATTTCTGAGGCCCTTGAAGAAGTTGAAGAACTTCGAAAAAATGTTGCCGATGATCCAAAAATCAAACAGTGCGTGGATTTAGCACTGCGAATTGAAGGCGCCCTAAGGCAACCCGGAGTTCATGCGGCCGGAGTTATTATTTCTTCAAAACCCGTGGCTGAAGTCGCCCCCCTAAGCCAAGACGCCGAGGGAAATATTCTCACCCAGTGGGACATGAAAATGTCCGAAGAAGCCGGGCTCGTAAAGTTTGATTTTCTGGGTCTGGTGACCCTTGATTTGATGGATCTTGCCACTCAGTGGATTCGCAAAAGGCCCGAGCCTGAGGCTCAAAAACTTTACTATCACAATATTCCCTTGCACGATCCGCGCTCCTATCAACTCATTGCTGCGGGCGACACCTTGGGAGTTTTTCAGCTTGAAAGTTCGGGCATGCAAAATCTATGCGTGCGTATGAAACCCGATCGCTTTGCAGATATTGCCGCCATTAACGCGCTTTTTAGACCCGGCCCCCTGCAGGCCGGAATGGTCGATGATTTTATAAACAGAAAGCATGGACGTGCCAAAGTTGAAGTGCCTTTTCCAGAAATGGAAGAGTGCCTGCGCGAAACCTATGGGGTTATCATTTACCAAGAGCAGGTCATGGAAATCGCTCGTCTGGTAGCGGGTTTCACGTTAGGCGGCGCTGACCTTTTGAGACGCGCCATGGGCAAAAAGAACGCAAAAGAGATGGACGCCCAAAGAGCAGGCTTTGTTGATGGGTCTGTCAAAATGGGCAAGCCCGCAGCTAAGGCAGGCGAGCTCTTTGATTTGATTGAAAAATTTGCAGGCTATGGATTTAATAAAAGTCACGCGGCAGCCTATGCGCTTTTGGCGGTTCAAACCGCCTACCTGAAAACTGTTTACCCAACAGAATTTTTTACGGCTCTTTTAACTATTGAAAAAACAGATACCGACAAACTCTCAAGGTATATTTCTGATGCGCGAGCTCGGGGCCTCAAAATCTTGCCTCCTGATGTGAATGAATCGGGAAGTGATTTTTCTATTGTAGGCGAATCCACAATTCGGTTTGGATTGTCGGCTGTAAAAAACGTTGGCGAAGCCGGAGTTGAAGCCATCCTAGAATCTCGTAAAATTGATCCCAATCGAAAGTTCACAGATCTTTTTGATTTTGTTTCGCGCGTAGATATCCGTCGCGTAAATAAGCGCATGCTGGAAGCCCTAATACAGGCCGGAGCCTTTGATTCACTTTCAGAAAATGCCACGGAGCTTCGCGGGCGATATCTCGCCACTGTGGAGCTCGCTCTAGAGTGGGCCTCAAATCAAAATGCAACTAAGGAGGCCGGACAGTTTTCACTTTTTGATGGGGGTCCAAGCCCCAGTGGAGGCCCGGGTGAGAGTTCAATAGAGTCGCGCCCTAAATACACTGAACCTCAGTTAGCTCTAACCCAAAAACAAATGCTCGATTGGGAAAAAGAGCTATTGGGAATTTTCCTTTCAGGAACTCCCATGGATCGATACCTTGAGAAAGCTCGGGCCCTAGGGTGTATTCACATTTTTGATCTTGGCGAAAAAGCCCCTCAAACCCAAGTCACGATTGCGGCCTGGGTTTCGGAGTTGCGCGAGGTTCGAGTTAAAAAAGGTCGTCGCGCGGGTGAGCTCATGGGAATTGTAAAGCTCGAAGATTCTACGGGCACCCTTGAGCTCATTTCATTTCCCGATCACTTTAAAGAATTCTCCAAACTTTTTGCTAGTGGGCGGCCCCTTGTGGTTCGGGCCAATCTTGATTTCGAAGAAGACAAGCCCAAGCTTTTATGTGGCGACATCAGTATTGCGGGGCGCATGGCTGTCGAGGACTTAAGTCAAATTGAAGAAAAATGGCCGAAAAAAATTGCTATCGAAGTGGGCCTAGCGCCGCTGAGTCGCGGGGGAATGTCAGTGCAAACCCTGCTCACTGAAATTGCGGGTATTTTGCAAAAACATCCGGGCTCAGTTCCTGTCGAAATTACACTTTCAAATCCGGGACAATTTTCGACTAAAATTGATGCCGGAAATAAATTCCGAGTGCACCCTTCAAAAAAACTTGTTGAAGAAATTTCTACCCGAATTTTGATTCCGGGAACCCTAAAAGTCGAAACAGTGATGTAATGTGAGAAATAGGAATTTATGCAAATTTTAATTCTATTGAGTTTTATTTTTTTGAGTCAATGTACCGAACCCGTTCGTAGAGACGAAGTGCCGGTGGTTGAGGCTCCCGCCAAACCTCCTGTGGATTTGTCTCGCGAAGATTTAGCTGATCTAAAAAAAACAGTTTGGGTTTTTAAATTCGCAAACGAGACCACGGTTACACATCCTGCCTTGCAGGGAATTCCCGTGGGTGAAATTTTAAAAGAAGAGATTCAAAAAGTTCTGGGTGGAGAAAATTCCCCTTTTACTGTGCAGTCAGGCGATGAGGAAAAAACCCTATTGACCGCTTCCCAAATGGGCGACCAAGCAATCGATCCCCTTGCTCTTTCTCGAAATCTTGCCGGCAGTGAGGTTTCGGGATTTGTTTTGGGCCGTGCAAGTCTTTTTGAAATGGGTGTAGACGGCGAACAGTCCGAAGGAATTTTCAAAATGCGTACAGTGAGTCTCAAACTCGAGGCCACCTATGAACTTTATGATTCGTCTACAGGCAAAGCTGTGGTTCGGGGGCGAGATGCTCAACAGTTGTCCGAATCCAGGGCAGACTTTTTAGGAGCCGCCCCTGCTCTCAACGATGTTGAAACTAAAACCCGCACGCTGGCCGCTCGAATTGCCAAAAGCGTTGTCGGAAGGCTTGCTCCTTTTTCGACAAAGCTTGCCTGGGGTGGGCGCGTTTTGCGCATCGAAGGCGGACGTGTCTACATAAATTCTGGCCGAAAAACCGGTCTAGCCATGGGCGATATTTTAAAGATTGTCGAAAGACCGCGACAAATTTTGGACCCCCAAACGGGACAAATCATGGGCGAAGCCCCAGGGCGAATGAAAGGCACTCTCAAAATCATACAATTTTTTGGAGGCGACAGCGCCATAGGAATCCTACAAAGCGGCGGCTCAATTTTGCCGGGCGATAGAGTCGAACTTTATTAGTCGCCCTAAGTTCCCGTTATTTGCCCGAGGTCACTTCGACAAATGCCATCTACGATTGTTGATGTAAGCACTGGCTTAAGTTTTCTGTTCTTAATTTTTCGTAAATAGGACGTTAAGCCGCTTTCAAAAAGAGCAATGGCCTCGATGGCTTCAAGTGCACCCAATTCCTGGGCCGTCATTAATCTTGCAGATTCTTCTAAAAATTGGTCCGAGTTGCCTACTTTTTCAGGTAACTCGAGTTCTGGAAAATGCTGCTTGGCCATTCTTCGCAGTGAGGCCTTGAGTTCGTCGAAATCTTTATCTTCGGCAAGGGTGTTAACCAAAGTCCTGTGAGTTTGTTTGAGTTTAGCGAAAAAATTTTGAAATTCCTTTCGCCTCTCAAGTTTGAGGTTTTCAGGCGAGGTAAACGGAATAATCCAAGAGTGAGTTCTAAAAACTTCTTCGGTCAGAGTTCCTTGGTTTCTAAGATAATCCAAGGCATCACTGTACTGTAGAAATCGATCAACGCTATCCCTCAATTCTTGGTAAAGCTGATGACTTTCTTGGGGTAAGCCGTGGCCCAGGGATGCCCAAACCGAGGGCATGGTTTCGGGACCCATAGGGGGAGGGCCTTGTTTTGAGTCTTCAAGACGAGCCGAAAAAAAATGACCAATCCTTTTAAAATTTTCGAAAAATTCGAGATGCCATATTCTCGCATCGGAGGAAGCCTGAGAATTTGAAGTTTCCATTTGATGCATCAAAAAATCAATTTCATCAGAAATTTCTCGATTTAAAAAAACTTTTTTAAAATATAAAATTTGCTGGGGCGTTAGCGGCACCAATTGGGCACGAAGACTCGAGTTTGTATTTCCACTGATAATAAGTTGAAAATCTCGAGTTTGATCAAAAGGATCCCCGGGCGAGCCGGCAATCAGTTCTGACAAAGCGACATCCAGAATTTTCTGGAGTTCTTTTGCAAATCCACGAAAACTATCAGGACTATTACTGGCAAAGGTGTTCATTTTTTCGGCCACACCCTCAGGTAAATGAAAATTAAGTCCCTGTGAGGAGGCATATTTTTGGACAATCTCAACTAAGAGATTTCTTTGCTCTGCTTCAGGCAAACTCATTCTTGGAAAATAAATTATGCTAGGGGCAAATCTTCCCACGAGAGCCTCAGGAAAAGTTTTTGCAATACCATTTTTTTCATTAATTTCATTTATCAGGGTGTCGACAAGAAGTGTGTGAACAGTATTGGGATCAACATTGTTGTCGCCCGCCGGCATGTTTAGTCTTTTGAAGGCATCTGAACTCGTTTGCACGTTGCCAATCAATACGAGTTGAATTCCTTGAAACACAATTTTTCCCGAGTTTAACACCGCATCCTGGGTTTCAATATTGGGGAAAAGCGCCTTCAAAACACCAAGATTTTTTTCAACCTCATCAATAACTAGAATTTTTAAGGGATTGGGATCCTTTTTCAATTCGTCAATTTCGGTGAAGATATTGGATGGGGAACCGAAGTCAGGGGAACTTGAAATCCATTTACTGGCGGCCTTTACATGTTGAATCACACGCCTAACAGCGAGGGTTTTTCCGCCTCCGGAGGGCCCTGATATCCAAATCGGCAAGGGAGATGCTCCCCTGCGTCTTCCGGCAATTGCGTTTACGAGTAAAATATCTTGTAGTCGTTCAAGTTGATGATCCAAACCAAAAAGCGGGTCTGGTCCATGAACCGGACTTGAGCTTGAAAGTGTGGCTTTCAAATTTAAAATTTGATTGATTTGATATTTTGGCACAGGGCTTCCGGCGGTTCCTGTAAGGTAACGTTTAACTTCGCTCGCAAATTGTTTTTGTTCAGGCTGACTAAGTTCGCCGACAGATTTTTTGGTCCGACCCAACTCAACTTTAAGGGCCCATTCTAAATTTTGAAGATCGGTCCAGAGACTCGGATCGGGATTCGTTGTTATTTCTTGAATGACCGTGGTCGCTAGTGAGTTGTTGCCGAGTGTCAACCGAACACGAGATTCCAAAAACTTCATTTCTGAGTCTTTACCAAAAAAATTATCGAGTAAGTTTTTTTCATCGCCGAGGCCGAATTCTTCGGATTCCTGGCCGTGAACAAAAATTAAATTAATTTGCACCGGAGATTTAACATTGCTGGCTTCGGAGTAACTCGCCGCCTCAATATCTTCCACGAGCTTTTTTTTGATCGGGTCAGCCATGTCGTCTGGGAGCGTGACAACGATGTTGAAATTACGAACCCGAGTGCTGGGTTGTGCGTCCTTTGGAAAAAAATACTCAGACACTCCCCCTAGTACCGACTGGAGTTTGTTCTTGTTACTATTTTTGTAGTCTTTTGGAAAATTAATGAAAGCAAACTTATCCTTCTCGGCAGGGTCGGTGGTCGTCGGCGCAAAGAGACCGCCGAGGGCACCTAAGATTCCTTCAAAAGTGAGGTTGAATGTGGCCGACGGAAACAAATGCAGTTTACGAAACTTACCATCAAGATCGGAAAACTCTGTGTCTTCAAAAAGTTTCCCTCCCTCAAAATTCCCAAAAAATCGATCAAAAGTTGAATGAGTTAGCTGACCGCCCAAATGCTGCCCGGATAAACGTTCGATGGGGTTTCTAATCTGATGACCTATGTGCTTCAAAACTTCAGGCTTTGAATACCAGTTAAGCCTATTTCTTCTAACCTCGAAGGAATTTGGTAAGGGATTTTCCCCGGGCGAGGGATGGTCATCATCATAAAAACCATGGTGGGTACGGTAGTTGCCTTCCTGGTCAAAACTAATATCCGCAAAATTTTTCTCAATTCTAATCTGAGGTAGGCCGCTGGAATCGCCTAAATCCGTGGGAAAGGTCGTTTCCCAGTTGTCAATCTTGAGGGGATCCTTTGAAAAATCTTTTACCGGCGCACTTGCCAGGCGTATAAATGAAAATGAGTTTGTTTCCTTTTCAAGTAAAAGAATCCAAGGCAGGCCGGCATCGTCTAGACTAAATCTGGAAAAATCTGGCCCCTCATAGAGTTCACTGTCAGGAATTGTTTTTAAAGGCAAAATTACCAGTCGTTTTTTTGTTGCAAGAGGTTTTTTGGTCTTCGGATTTGATTTGGAGCTCGTAGCGCGGGTGGGAGTCTGTTCCCACTTTAAAAATTGAACGGCAATCTTTGGATTGTTTTTTTTAGGGTCCCCGACCTCTGTCACTACTACAAAAAAAATAGGATCCCCGGGTTTTTGACCTTCAATTTTAACGACCTGATGTTTGGATTCGGCAAAAGAAAACTGGGCTTCTCCCACTACAGTGCCATTTTTAGTTCGGGGGGCCAATACTGTAATTTTGTCGGGTTGTTTGCTGTTGTCTTCTGTCTCTGAATCTTTAAAAAAGCCATCAAAGAAGTAAATCAAGGGCTCCTGTGTGGGATCAGGAGAGCGGATTTGAATTGTCATTTGTTGATCAACAAACACGATTTTGCCGCTCGTCCAACCCTCCGGTGAGTCTTGACTAGGACTCTCCGGAATTTCAAGCGGGGTTTCATTAGCCCAAGTTTCCCGGCCTGCAAAAAAAATCGGCACGAAAGGTTTGGTCTCAATAAGAGGCACAAAAATAAACAAAAACAATGTGATAAAACGCACTTAGGTTTTGGTACTAAAGCAAAACGAAAGTCCGTGTCACTATAATTTTTGGTTGTCGGGAATCCAAAGTTTAACTTTGAAAACGATCTTTCCAGGCCTGAGCACGCGAAGATTTTGCTGACTTTGCCTGGCGCAAAATGTCTTTGAGAGCTTCTTGAAACTCGGTATTCATGTTGAGTTCTGCCCATAAAGATTCATCCAGAAACATCAGTGCAAAATCGCCACCTTTGGGTAAAAAAGCGACCTCAAACACAAGTTGATCTCCCCAGTGCCCGCGGAGTTCTTGGCCCTGAAGGCCTAAATTGAGTTTAGCAAGGGGAGTCGTTTCGGGGCCTGCCCAGATTCGGGCTGCTGTATCGGGGGCAAAGCCCGAAAGACTCGGAATTTTTTCTTCGCCCAATTCATTCACAACCAAAATTAAATCCGTGATTAAATTTGTGGCTTTAAGCGCTTCTAGGTTTTTTCGAATTCCGTCTGCTCGGTCTTCTTCGACCTTAAAATTTTCAAAATCAATATCGTCCTTGCTGATTCCTGAGCTCATAAAAGTTTTTCTCCTTTGCCGTACTGGGGTGAGGCCAAATAAATTTGCATGACCTCTTGTGAGAGGCCCTTGAGATTTTCAATTCTTGATGTGTCCGAGGGGTGGGTGGACATAAATTCGGGAGGTTTTCCGCCTGCGCCAGTGGCGCGCGAAAATCTTTCCCAAAAAGCGGCACCCTCGGCGGGATCATAGCCCGCCTGGGCCGCATAGCGAATGCCGAGGCTATCGGCTTCGGTTTCATTGGAGCGCGAGTGGGGCAGCAAAACTCCGAACTGGGCTCCTGCTCCGAGAAGTCCCAACGTGAGGTTTCGGTATTTGGAATCCTTCAAAATGGCTACATCTATGGCCGCCAATCCTAACTGTGTCACAAGAGCTTGCGAAACCCGTTGGGCTCCATGTTGGGCTACTGCGTGAGCGACTTCGTGCCCCATGACAATCGCCATTGCGCCTTCGTTTTCGAGGACTGGCAAAATACCGGTGTAAAAGGCGACTTTGCCACCAGGTAAACAGAAAGCATTCATCTGGGGGTTTTCTATTAAGGCAAACTCCCATTTAAAATCGGTTATTCCCGTGACTTGAGAAATCCTTTGTCCCACACGCTCAAGTAAACTTGTGAGTTTGGGATTTTTACTTCGCTTTTCTTTTTTGAGAATTTCTTGATAGGCCTCTTCACCCATTTGCAGCTCCTGGCTACGAGGAAGAATATTTAAAGCCCGTTTATTGGTTCCTGGAACCGTCATGCAACCTGTAAACAAAGAGACACCTAACATTACCAACGAAAAAAATAAATTGTACGCCACTATAGACACAGACTAACGCCTGCTAGTTGGGTTTTGCAATGGGCTCAGGATACCTTTCAAAAACTGAGAGAAGTTTGTCAGTAAGTTCTTTAACTTCTTCAGGATCGAGTTTTTTTAAAACGGGGTCGTCCTCACTCTCGTCTTTTGAGAAGCTGCCACTGGCACCAGAGGGGGCTCCGCCCAAAAGGAGGGCAGGCCCAAAAATTGCTTTGACGAAAGCGGTTAGGCTGACGTTTCGACCCCTTCCTGAATCCTGATTCAGTTTTTCTAAACTGTAGTCAGGAAAAACTCGCGACAAAGTGGCTTCCAAATTTTCTTTAGGAATTTGAGTTTCAAAAATATGGCGAATGGCAAAGGCCGCCGTTTTTCGGGCATTTTCATTCTTTCCCTGAAGCCACGAAACTAAAGTCGAAAGAAGCTTCTTTTGTTTTTCCAGAGGCAATCTTTTATAGTTTTCTTTAAAAAAATAATCTCCGCTATTTAAAAAATTGCCAAAAGTAAAACTCTTCAGGGCTGATTCCGAAAATGAATCGTCTCTAAAATCACCGTTTTTTGTTTTGCTTGCAAAAACAAAACCGTCAACGAGATGATTAAAGGGTTTGGTGTCTTCAAGATTTTTGCGCGAAAGGCTCGCGAGGCCCCTGAGGGATTCAAGAAAAAATTTTTCTTGGTATTCGTCAGCACCCTGGGCCTCCGCAAGAGATCTCGTCGCCCGGTTAAAGCTGCCAATGACCAAGGGGTTGTAGGCTTGCCCGTGAGAACTATCCCTCCTATTGGTGCCTGACACAATTTCCTCTAGCGCGACTAAACGGGTATGGGGGTTATCAGAATCCAGAAAAGCTTCCAGTTCTCGAGGATTTTGATCTTTATTTCCATTTCCCAAAAATGGAATGACATAAGGGGCGAAGGCTCTGTTGAACATGGTGTTCGCGTTCTTCACATAACGCGTTTCCATGATTTCTTTGAGACGTTCGTCTTTGGGTCGATCCCTGCCCAGGTTAAGTTCACGAAGGGCAGTGATGGGTTTCGTTCTGATTTCTAAATTTTTTAAATTTGTTTCTTGTTCTAGCTGATCCAAAAATGTTTCGTGAATATTGGCTTTACCAAATGTTTTATTAAAATAAGGATCACCTAAATTGAACAATTGGGAATCCGAAAAATTTTCAAAATTTTCTAGAAACAGTTTTTCATAGGTATCCAAAGGGAAGGGTTGCCCATTTCGGGCTTGAGTTTCCTTAGCGTATAAATCAAACAAAAATCGAGTCCAATCAGAAGATTTATTAGAGGTTTTGGCTGCAAACTGTTCTTGTTTAGCGAAAAGTTCAAAAAGCACCTTAGCCTCAGCCTTTTCATCGGTGTATACGATTCGATTTTTTTTAAAAAGATTTTGCCATTGAGCCTTTTGATACTCCGGAATTTGAAATCGATTTTCCAAAAGGCGTTCAATGATTTTGATGCGGTCTTTTGCCGATATGTCTTTTGAGAAAACTCTTTCAGAGAGTTCTTCGTTTGCTAAAGGTGCGCCTAGGGCCTCAGCTGGCCTCGTATTTGAGTTTCTAGAGATATGAGATTGTTGGCCCATGGTTTTTTCTGAAAAAACACAAAGAACGAACCCCAAAAAAGCCCCATTTAAAAGCAAAATAGAAAAACGCAATGATCCCAACAAATCCATAAACCCCTCCGGTGCTTCTATTTTCTTCGATAACTAGGCTATTTATCAAGCGTTTTGATTGACGCCCCTCGGGCTGGTAGCGTGCCTGCCAAAGTATGGCTTCAAATAAACCGAGTTCCCCAAATAAATCTGATACTAAATCTGAAAAACCCTTGCCTGTGGGGGCTCCAGTCCCGGAAATAACATTGGACGAACAAAGCCAGGTTCGAAGGTCTAAGCTTGAGGCTTTGCGGGCCTCAGGTCGCGCCTACCCACATTCTGTAAAAGTTTCAAATACTTGTGATGAAATCTTAAAGAAGTTCGGGGCCGAGACTGACGCGGTAAAGCTAAATTCCGCAGGATCCTTTGTGATTGCCGGAAGGGTTGCCTTTATCCGCTCCTTCGGCAAGGCGGGTTTCGTAAAAATTAAAGACCGCTCAGGAACTTTGCAGCTCTATGTTGCTCGCGACAAGGTCAAGCCCACAGAAAGTTTTAGTGATTTTGAGACTCTGGATTTGGGCGATATTGTTTGGGCTCAGGGTTCATTGTTTCGAACAAAAACAGGCGAACTCAGTCTTGAGGTAGTCGAATTTCGTTTACTCAATAAGTGCCTTCATGCGCCGCCTGAAAAGTTTCATGGCCTGACAGATATCGAAGAAAAATATCGCAGGCGATACCTCGATCTCATGACCAGCGATGAGACTCGAAAAATTTTCAAGCTCCGCAGTCAAATTGTCCAAGGAGTTCGAGAGTATTTTTTAGAGAAAGATTTTATTGAAGTCGAAACTCCCATGATGCATCCCCTTGTAACAGGTGCCACAGCGAGGCCCTTCGTTACACACCACAACACCCTCGATATGGAACTCTTTTTAAGAATCGCTCCCGAGCTTTATTTAAAACGATTGGTAGTGGGTGGATTTGAAAGAGTTTTTGAAATCAATCGAAACTTTCGAAATGAGGGAATGAGTATTCGTCATAATCCCGAGTTTACGATGCTTGAGTTTTATATGGCCTACGCCACTTATCATACCCTGATGGACATGACTGAAGAGTTGATTCGTAATCTCGCCCAAAAACTTCTGGGCACCACTGACGTCGAATTTTTTGGCCACAAAGTAAATTTGGGTCAACCCTGGAAGCGCCTCTCCATGGAAGCTTCAGTTCGCGAGTTTTCAGCCTATAAAGGAAAGTTCACAGACCTGGACGCACTCAGAGCTTATCTTAAAACCAAAGGAGTTCAGCTTTCGGGGCGAGAAGGTGCGGGTGCCTTGCTGACTCTCCTTTTTGATACTGATGTCGAGGACAAACTCATTGCGCCAACATTTATAACTTCTTACCCGGTTGAAGTTTCGCCTCTTGCGCGCAGGTCGGATTCTCTTTCGCCAGAGGGCCTCGAGGTTACCGATAGATTTGAGCTTTATGTTTGCGGTCAAGAAATTGCAAATGGCTTCAATGAGCTCAATGATCCCGACGATCAAAAAGCGCGATTTGAGTCTCAGGTAAAAGAAAAATCAGCGGGCAACTTGGAGGCTAACGACTACGACGAGGATTATATTCGAGCTCTTGAGTACGGCTTACCTCCCACTGCGGGTGAGGGAATTGGTATTGATCGCCTCGTAATGTTGCTGACCAACTCTTCAAGCATTCGCGATGTAATTTTGTTTCCCCAACTCAAAAAGGAAAACTAAAAATTGTTGAGTCTAGGCCTCAAATGGTTGTTGGGTTTGGGAGCAAGAAGTCCTGAAGCCAAAAGGGGACTTCTGCGGGGTTCTTTGTGGATTGCGGTTTTGAGTTTGTCTTTAAGTTTAGCGGCCCTGGGCCTTACAAGATCGCTAGTGTCAGGTTTTGAGGCTACCCTCGCTCGTGCCCTGGGCAATACCCAAGGCGAAGTCCTCCATCATTTTGGCAGATGGGTGACTGAGGCTGAAGAAATTCAAATCTTAGAAAGTCTCGAACCGGGGCCCAACTTTTCAGAATTTTTTTGGACCACACAAGGTTTGATTGTGGGAAAAACTGTGGGTCGAGGAGTTTTAATTGAGGGACGTCATAGTCGAAACTCCGAGGGAAAAATCATTTCAAGTCATTTGTTTAAAAATGAGCCTAGCCCGGAGGGATCCACCCCGCGGGCTATTTTAGGCAAAGCGCTAGCCGATGTTTTGGGTGTTAAACCCGGAGACGAAGTTCGAATACTCTTGCCTGGAATTTTAAAATCCTCGATTCCGTTTAGAGTTTTTGAAACTCACCAACCGGGTCTTTACGAACTGGAGTCCCGGTTTGTGGTTCTGGATAATCCAAGTCTCATGGATTGGTTAAAACAAAAGTCTCCTGAAAGTTTAAATGAACTTATTGGGGATTCACATGGGTTTAGACTTTTCTTTGATGAGTCCTTTAAGGGACTTGAGGGAGAAGAAAAATTGGACGCTTGGGCCGAGGGTTGGAAATTTAAAGTTGCAAACGCCGACTCAGCTCTTCCGGCCGATTTATCAACCCGCATTCAAACCTGGCGCGACATGAAATCGACCTTGTTTAAGGGAATTGGATACAACAAAATAGAACTCAGTTTGGTTTTGGGTTTTTTAAGTTTAGTTGCGGCCTTAAATATTGCTGCAACACTTATTGTTCTCTTTTTAGAGAGAGACCGAGAAATTGCGCTTTTGCATGCCATTGGCTTTGGGCCTCGTGCTTTATGGGCCTGGGTTTTGCTTTTAGGAAGTCTTCTCGGCGCGGTTTCAACAGTGTTTGGTATTTTACTGACCCCGATTTTAGGTTTTCTATTGAGTCGATTGCCTTTTCTAAAAATCCCGCAGGAAATTTACAATATTGATCACTTGCCGATTCGTCTGAATCTTCCGGATTTTATTTTTCTTTCTGCCTGGGGTTTGGGAGTATCCATTTTGGTGGCGGCAACATTGGGCTATAAGCTATCGCGAATGAGTTTTTCTACAGTGATCGGAAACAGGCGTGCATGACTTCAATTGATTTCAAAAAGATGGAAAACTCGCCGGCTCCCTTGCTTAGGGCAGAAAATTTATTCAAAGCCTATAAAGAAGCCAAAGGCGGAGCTTCTGAGGTACTTCGTGGTGCGCAATTTAGTCTGTACCCGGGAGAATCAGCGAGTTTGGTGGGAGTCTCGGGATCGGGCAAATCAACTCTTCTTTACTGTTTAGGTTTGCTTGAAAATTTAGATTCCGGAACTCTTTTTTTTAAGGGCAAAGCGGTGAATGGTCTTTCGGCTCAAAAAAAAGCAGAATTCAGACTTAAAAATTTAGGTTTTATTTTTCAGTTTCATCATTTGATTCCTGAGCTGACGGCCCTCGAAAATGTTTTTTTGCCTTGCGAAATAGCCGGCCGCGAAGATCTCAAAAGTGAGGCGGCGGGGCTGCTCAAAAAAGTGGGTTTGGAGGGTAAAGAAAAGCGTTTCCCTTGGCAACTTTCCGGAGGTGAACAGCAACGAGTGGCAGTCGCTAGGGCACTGGCCAACCGGCCTCCCTTACTTTTGACAGATGAGGCCACAGGAAATCTAGACCCCAAAAGGGCTCACGAAATTTTGGATCTTTTACTTTCAATGTGTAGCGAGTTAGGAACAACCCTTTTATCGGTGACCCACGATGATTCAAGCGCGCGGCGTTATAAGAGACGCTTTGGTTTGCAAGAGGGGCAAATTTGGGATTTGTCGTAATAGCTGTGATTTTTTAAGAATCACTTTGTAAGGAAATTTGAACTTGTGAAAATTAAACAACTTTTTTTGTTTGGAATTTTGGGCTTGTTTGTGAATTCAGTTGGGGCCCAAAGCCCCAAGTCAAAGATCCCTGAAATTTTGCCGATTCCAATTTCGGGTTTTGAAATTAAAGGCCAAAGTCGAATTGAGGCTGATGCTATTAAAGAAAAACTGACTTTAAAGGTGGGGCAGGTTCCTACTCCTGAATCAGTTCGCGCCGATATTCTTTCAGTTTTTGATCTTGGATTTTTTGAAGATATTAAAGTTTTTCAGACTCCCCAGGGAGTTTTAAAAATTCAGGTAAGAGAGCGCCCTATCGTGACTCAAATCACCTACGCAGGCGCTGATGAGTTTGAAAAAAAGGACCTAGACGAAGTCGTTGGCATCAAGCCCTTTACAGTTTTGAATCTCACAAAAATTAGGCAAGCCCAAGCTGCCCTTGCGACAAAATATGAAGAAAAAGGATATTATTTAGCTCGAGCTGACTACGAAGTTATTTCTCAAGCCCAAAAGCCAACCGAAATCGAACTCAAATTCAAGATTACCGAAAACGAAAAAGTAAGAGTTCGGCGGGTCTTTTTTTCAGGAAACAAAAAATTTACCTCAGGCGATTTAAAACAAGTCATGATTACGGCCGAGGGCCATGTTTTTTCGTGGATGACTGGTGGCGGAACCTATCGAGAAGGGGCCTTTGAACGCGATCTCGCTGTCTTAGCTTATTTTTACGGAAACGAAGGATATATTCAGGCCAAGTTTGAGAAACCTCGCGTTTCTTTAAGTCAGGATCGTCGATACATTGATGTCTTTATTGAGGTCGACGAAGGCCCGCAGTTTTTCCTGGGAGGCGTTGCCTTTCAAGGCGAGGGCCTATTGTTTGGCGAAAGCGATTTGCGTAAGGCCTTCGAGATGGCTGAGGCCGATGTTTTTTCGACAGGTAAACTTCAAGAAGAAATTTTAAAACTGACTGATAAATATGGAGACGAAGGTTACGCCTTTGCAAACGTAATTCCTCGCCCCCAGATTCGTCCGGGAACCCAAACTGTGGATTTGGCCATAGATATCGAAAAAGGCGAAAAAGTTTATTGGGGCAAAATTGCTGTTACAGGAAACTCAAAAACCCACGATAAAGTTATTCGTCGAGAGTTACCCTTTGTTGAAGGCGAACTCTACAATGCAACAAAGCGTAAGCGAGGCGTTGAAAAGGTACGAAGACTCGGATTTTTTGGCCAGGAAGTGAGTTTTCTTACTTCAACTCCGAAAAATTCTACGAACTTACTCGATCTCGAAATTAAGGTATCCGAAAAACCAACGGGTTCACTCAATGTCTCGGCCGGATACGGAACCGGAGCCGGGTTTACCCTTCGAGGTCAAGTTTCTCAAAATAACTTGTTTGGCCGCGGCCAATACTTGGCTCTGACTTTGACTCACGAAAAAACAGCTCAACAATTTGATTTGTCATTTAACGATCCCAAGGCTTTCGACACCGAATGGCTCATGGGCTTTGATCTTTTTTATCAGATTTCTCAAATAGGCGGCTCAGGCTTCAGTCGAACCTATGATCAAAATCTAGTTGGATCGACTTTGAGAACGGGGCGAGAATTGTCTGAAGATCTGATGGTTTTTGGAAGTTATAAACTTTCAAGGTCGCAAATTAAAAATCCTATTTCAGAAGATATTATTACGAGCGAAAAAGATTTGGACTCGATTGTAAGTTCGGTTTCACTCTCGTTTTCATATGATACCCGAAACAACCGACTCGATCCTTTTAAAGGAATCTACAGCACGGTCTCGGGGGAATTCGCAGGACTTGGTGGACGAGTCTTTCAAAAATACGCCTTGATTTGGCGTTACTATCAGCGGCCCATCTGGAAATTCACATTTAGAACAAATTTTGAAATGGGCGTTTTGGCAAATTTATTCAACAATGACTCTGTGCCCGTTTCTGAAAGATATGTTTTGGGATACTACACCCTTCGAGGTTATCCCATCAGTTCTGTAGGTCCTGCAGTCACGGTAACACCCACACGAGCAGACGCAGCTGGCAGGCCTGCATTTCCGTATGTTTTGGGTGGAACCAAAAAGGTTCTTCTAAGTCAGGAGCTTGAATTCCCCATTATTCCAGAAGCCGATATCCGAGGGGTTTTGTTTTTTGATACTGGAAATACGTGGAACGAATTGGCTGACCGGAATCCAGCCCTGCTGAGTAATTACGGTTGGGGTTTCCGCTGGTATTCGCCACTAGGGCCCCTAAGAATCGAATTTGGATATCCGCTCAATAGAACGCCGCAAAAGCCGGATAGGAGCCCCGAGTTTATCTTTGCCATCCAACCCCCATTTTAGGACTTTTTGTGAGAGTTGGGACCGAGTGGAAAACTTGTGTTAGAAACTTGGGTTTTAAACTTGAAGGAGAATTCTTAAAAATGTTCACAAAAACATTCAACAAATCCGGTATTTTATTTTTGGGTCTTTTAGTTTTTTGTGCCTCCCCGGCTAGGGCTTCCATAAAAGTCGGAACACTTGACCTTGCCAAAGCCATTGACTCCACTGCGCGTGGCAAGGAAGCCGCTGAAAAACTCGGTGAATACGCTAAGCAAAAGCAAACCAAACTGATGGCTGAGAGACAATCCATTGCCGTGGCCCAAGAAAATTTAATGAAAGGCGCTGGGGCTAATCTTAAAAATAATTCCGCTAAACAAAAAGAGGCTGCCGATATTCAGCGTCGCATGGAAGAACTTGGAATGCGTATGCAGGAAGCCGAGAAAGAGTTGGCCTCTGAAAGGGCTAAACTTTATGACCCCATCGTGTCTGACCTGCGCAATTTGATTGGCGAAATGTCTAAGAAAAAAAGTTTGGACCTTGTTTTAGAAGTTCAATCCGGAGGCCTCGGTGGCACAACTCCCCCTCTTCTTTTTGCCAGTGACAGAACTGACCTAACAGAAGACGCCATTAAGGATTTTGAGAAAAAATATCCTGTTTCAAAAACTAAAGCCACTCCCTAAGTTGAGGTCCCAATTTGTCCGGGCGATTATTGAAAAGTTTTTCTAAGGTCTGGCCCGACGGTTTTTCTTCACTTCTTGAAGATCTCAATCGTCAGGGGTTTGAAGCCGTACCCCGAGGCCTGCTTGATTCTGATCTTGTACGGAGCCTTGAATTTTTTCACACACTCAAACGTCCACGTTCACTTCAACTTTCAGAAAAAGCCCACGTCAGTGATTTTAGCTTCGTTTCGGCCAGCGGAAAAATTTCTGTTGGCCAAGGCTGGGGTTTGCTTTTGGTGGATTCAAAAAACAAAAACCTTTTAGAAAAGTGTTCTTGTTTTCGAGTCCTCCAGGTTAACTGTGCCGATGCAGCAATGGATTTCATTTGCTCCAAAATTATTGAAGCCGATTGGAGCGGCGACTCAGCTTCAATCCCACCCCATATCAAAGCTGAGGCCGGGGTCGTGTTGGGACCTGACTGTGTGCTGGGAGAGGGTTGTATTTTAGAAGCTGGAGTGCGTTTAGGGGCTCGGGTGAGAATCGGAAAAGGAACTCGAGTTTGTGCAAACACCCGAATCGCAGACGATACTCAAATCGGAGTTGATTGCAGTATAGGTCCAAATGTTTCCTTAGGTGGACCTGGATTTGGTTTTGTAAAATATCCCCACGAGTCGAGTCGTAGACCCCGCATTCATTGTGGGGCTGTGAAAATTGGAAGCGGAGTTCGCTTAGGGGCGAGTGTGTGTGTTGACCGCGGGGTTTTTGAAACAACAGAGATTGGAGATTTTTCGGCCTTAGATAATCTCGTTCAGATTGGGCACAACAGCGTCGTCGGAAAAAATGCGATTTTGTGCTCGCTTGTAGGCCTATCGGGCTCAACTATTTTGGGAGATCGTGTGACCATTGCGGGACTCAGTGGAACCAAAGATGGAGTTCACATTGGTAGCGATGTCACCATTGCGGCCCAAAGCGGAGTCAGTCGAAATATTGAAAATGGTGAAATTGTGAAGGGCTATCCCCCTCGACCTCTCAAAGAAAGTCTTGAAATTCAAACGCTCGTGGGACGTTTGCCAGATTTTTTTAAAAGACTTAAAAAACTTGAAAAAACGTCCACCGGAGAATGATTCAGAAAAGTATGCTTTCAAATTTGCCCAAAAGAACTTTGCCCCACCGAGAACCTTTTTTGTGGGTTCATCGACTCATCGAAAGGTCTGCTGATGGCAATCAGGGATCTGTTGAGCTCGATATTTCTGAGGACCTCGAAGTTTTTCAGGGGCATTTTCCGGGTCGCCCGGTTTTTCCGGGGGTCCTGCAAATGGAGGCCGTGGCCCAAGCTTGTTTGTGGATTCATTTGGGCGAATTGCCCGAGGGTACGCCCTTGCCAGAAGTTTTGTTTGTTGCCGTCGACAAATACAAATTTCGTAGACCGGTGTTTCCTCCCGATTGCCTAGTCTTAAAAGGAAAATGGTCAAAGGGCCGAGCTGGCTTGCAGCTCTGGGAAGTTCAGGTGCATTCAAAAAAACTGAATGAAAAAGTTTCTGACGGGAGTTTTTGGCTTAAAATGGGCCCCTCTCAGGCCTCTGCTGTAAAAGGATCCGTGTAATTATGGGAACTCAAATTCATCCAACGGCTGTCGTTGATCCCAAATGCCAGCTGGGAGCTGAAGTTCAAATTGGCCCCTATTGCGTTATTGGCCCCGACGTTAAATTGGGCGACAGGTGTCGATTACATTCTCATGTCGTGGTTGAGGGGAATACCCGTCTCGATTGCGACAACGAGCTTTTCCCATTTTGTGTTTTTGGCGGACAGCCTCAAGATTTGGGTTACAAGGGCGAACCCACAACTCTTGTGATCGGTAAGCAGAATATGTTTAGGGAGGGAACCTCTATCCACAGAGGCACTCCAAAAGATCGTCAGGAAACTTTTATTGGAAACAATAATTTCATTATGGGTTATTGCCACATTGCCCATGATTGCGTTTTGGGCGATCACATCATTATGGCAAACCAAACAGCTCTTGCGGGCCACGTGCAAATTGGAAATTATGCAAATATTGGCGGACAAACCGGAGTGACCCAGTGGGTTCGTATCGGAGAATATTCTTTTATCGGGGCCGGAACAGTCATGAGACGCGATTTACCACCTTACATGTGTGCAAAGGAATTTTCACAAGTCAGTGGACCCAATCTTGTAGGGCTTAAACGTGGCGGAATATCTGAGGAAGATATGCGAATGGCTCGTGAGATGTATAAAATTCTTTATCTTTCAAACCAGACCACCGAAAAATCAATGATTGAAATTGATTCTCTTTTTGGGCACGCTCCTTTTGCCGCTAAATTCGTTCAATTTGTTAAATCGACTCGAATCGGAATTCAGCGGTAAAAAAAAAATATGAAACAACAATCTCCTGTTCGCATCATGGTGGTCGGAGCCGGTCACATGGGAACCCAACATATTAAAAAAATTCTAGCCATCGGACCCAAAATTGGAGCCGTGGTGAGTGCCGTTGTTGATCCAGACGAAAAAAGGGCCAAAAACGTTTTAAGTTTATGCCGACAGTCTGATGCAAAACTCCCCGAGATCATTTCAAACGTGGGTGAAGTTGGGCGGCTAGGTGCAGAAAGTTATCCCGAAGCTGCTGTGGTCGCCGTCCCGAGTTCCATTCATAACGAAACAACTTCTGCTTGTTTGGCCAAAGGACTCCATTGCTTGGTGGAAAAACCTCTTGGTTTTTCAGCCCTTGATGTTAGGGATTTAAACAGCCAGGCCATTAAATCAAACAGGCTTTTGCAGGTTGGCCTTTTGGAGCGATGGAGCTTGGTGAATCTTTGGGGTAACTGGAAACCCGAGAGGGGCCCATGGACTCTTAACGCCACACGGGTGGGGCCCTTTGTGCCTCGAGTGGCCGATAC
Organism: Bdellovibrionota bacterium; assembly: GCA_964201665.1. Taxonomy (GTDB): domain Bacteria; phylum Bdellovibrionota; class UBA2428; order UBA2428; family UBA2428; genus CAXNEW01. The sequence goes on along the minus strand of CAXNEW010000004.1, from coordinate 46,840 downwards.
CGATGTGGTTCACGATTTAATGATTCATGACGTGGATCTTTTTGTGCTTTTAGATTCAATTTTTAAATTTTCTCCGATCAAAAAAATTCGCGCTTGGGGACGGAAGCTGCGTTCTACCAACCTTGATTTAGCGATTGCAGCCCTTGATTTTGAAGACGGCGGAATGGCCCGGTTTTTTTCATCCCGGCTTGCCTCTGATGGGGCTCGTAGTTGGGAAATGACCGGACCCAACTGGCATGCCTCCATTGATTTTATGCGCAAAAATTTGAAACGCTTCGAGCGATCGGCAACAAATCCTGCGGTTTTTGAAGCCCGCGAACACCAGTGGACTGAAGGTGATCCTCTGGGCCTCGAGATTGAAACTTTTGTTCAAAGAATTCGCGGAAATTTCGACACCCGAGTTCACTCCGCTTCGCATTCCACAGGGCTTTGCTCGCCAGCGGCATTTTTGCCAACTCCTCAGAATGTTCTGCGAACTCATGAAATCATGGATGAAATTTTAAGTTGCATGAGCGTTTTGGAGACGAGGTGAGTCTTCATCGAGTTTTGGTATCTGCGGGGGACCCCTCGGGAGATTTAATTTTATCTCACGTCATTGAAGCTCTGAAGGCCCAAGCTCCAGCAAGAGGACTCAATCTAGAATTTGTTGGGCTTTGTGGCCCCTCAAGTGAGGCCCAGGGAGTTAAAATAGTTGCACATTCACGTGATGTGGCCGTGGTGGGAATTTCAGAAGTTTTTAAAAATTTGCCCAAACTCTTCGGGATTTTAGGCAAGCTGGGGCAGGTGGCTCGAACTTGCCAAAGCGTTCTTTTGGTTGATTTTCCTGATTTCAATTTAAGACTTGCCGCTTTGGCCAGGAAAGTTGGAGTTCCGGTTGATCAAATTGTTGCGCCCCAGGTTTGGGCTTGGCGCAGCGGGCGAATTCCGCAGATTGTTCGTGCACTGAGAAGTTTGTATCCAGCCCTTGGGTTTGAGGAGGGAATTTTTTCTCCAAGGGGTTTGCGCACTCGCTACATGGGACATCCCATGAGAGATATTCTGGAACCTCGCAATCGAAGAGGGGCTCGCGAAAATTTAAGTTTAGATACAGATTCACCCGTTCTACTTTGGATGCCGGGTTCCCGAAAAAATGAAATTCAAAAACATTTAGGTCTTTTCTTAGAAAGCTGGGCCTATTTTGAGGCGCATTCAGATCAGCTTGTGGGCGCGTTTAAAAACATCGAGCGGTGGAAAATTCTCTTGCCCCTTGCTCCGGGTTGGAATGAGAAAGACTTTCTTGAATCCGCCGGGCTAAACACAAAAAAAAATGAACTCTTTAAAAGGCTCGTTGAACAAAAAAAACTTTTTGTTCTGCCCCAAGGCCAAAGTCGAGTTGCTCAAATGGCGGCAGACTTTGGATGGATCGCATCAGGCACGGCCACTTTGGAGGCAGGGTTTTATCAATTGCCACATATCTTAGTTTATAAACTTTCGGGATTTTCGGCCTTTGTTATCCGAAGCCAGTCAGATTATTTTAATCCCCAAAAAAGGGGTTTTGTGGGGCTTCCCAATATTTTGCTCGAGCGGGAAGTGATTCCGGAACTTTTACAATCAGATTTAACTCCAAAACGGTTGGCCATTGAGAGTCTTGAAATTCTAGGGAACACTCCTAGGCTGACTGAGATACGGAAAAATCTAAGATGGATACCAAAAAAAATGGGAGAGCCTGGAGTTACAAGCCGCATTGCTGCTGACCTCCTCGATTTATGGACATCCCCTTAATCACACCCTTACTGGGTTTTGTTTATAAAATCGGTGTCCGTATTGATCGTTCGCTTACGCGTTCAATTCGGTTGCCCAAACCTGTCATTAGTGTGGGTAATATCGCCGCAGGGGGGCGCGGAAAAACGCCATTTGTGAATTTCATTGCCCAAGGGCTCAAAGCGCGAGGCTTTGAGCCCGTCGTTCTAACTCGGGGTTATGGCAGGCGTGATCGCAATCTTAGAGTTTGGTTGCTGCCGGGATCAAAAAAAAATTTCTCACCGGATATCTGCGGCGACGAAGCCCTCGAAATTTTTTTTCGAAGCCGAATTCCAGTTCTTGTGGGGCCGAAGCGTTTTCAAAACGCCCTGTTTTTTTTGCGAGGGCGCTTGGCCACCGAAAAAATGGTTTTCATTTTGGATGATGGTTTTCAGCATTGGGATCTTCACCGGGATTTTGATTTAGTTCTTTTGCGCGAAAGTGATTACAAGGCATCACTTTTACCTTTAGGTTTTTTGCGAGAGGAACCTGCATCCCTAGGACGAGCTAGTCTTATTTTAGAAGATCTTAAAGACTTTCAGAAAAAAACTTTTCTAAAAGTCAGTTTGCCTAAAGACAAAGACCCCCTCATTCTCACTACTCGAGTTCCTGATCCTCACTATCATCGTTATTTTAAAGAACAATGTAGAAACCCCTTTTTTCTTGAACTGCGCGATCATGCAGAGTTTTCAGAAATTGTGCGGCATTTGCAACGTTTTGAAACCGATGTTCCGGTGGTCGTAGGCGCCAAAGAAGCCACGAAAATTTTTTCCTATGGTGAGCTTCAATCCTTTTTTGAAGAAGGTCATGCCAAAAAAGAAATTGCTCCGCAAAAAACCTACCAGTTTTATTTTGCCGACTTTGAACTCTGGCTTTTAAATGAAGAAATGTTTTGGTCGCGAATTCTGTCGGCGCTGCCACAGTCTTTGTCTAAGTGAGGTCTGACTTTATTAAAGCCGCAATTCGTTCTTTTATGTCGCTCTTGTCTCATGGGGTTTATTTTTGCCTTTGGGGCCTCGGTTTTTTAGTTCTAAAAACTCCTCTGCAGGCGAAACGTGTTTTTGCTTCTGTTTTTGCTTTTGTTTTTTTGGAAATATTGGGTTTTCGCCGGCAGGTGGTGTTTCATAATCTTGCTCGTGTTTTTCCTCGTAAAAAAGAAGAGTCCATGAGTGAATTTGAAAGACGAATCAAAAAACTCGCATTCAAAAATTTTATTCACTACGGTTGGATGTTTTTAGAACTTTTTGAGCGCTTTCATTGGAGTGAAGAAATTGTCAAAAAAAAATTGAAGGCCACAGGTGTTGAGAACGTTTGGAATGCTTTGGCCAAGGGCAAAGGCTTTTTCTTTTTGACGGCTCATTTAGGTAACTGGGAGTTAATTACCCGGGTAGGGGTCTTTTTAAAATTTCCATTGGTTATTGTTACAAAGGCACTCAGAAACCCTTTTTGGGATGCCGTTTGGGTGCGAAGTCGAAAATCTTTTGGTCTGGAACTCCTTGAAGAGTCGGGTTCAGGTTTGGGAATTGTGCGGTGTATACGGTCAAATAAAGGCGTGGGTTTTATTTTGGATCAACACACCGGGCCGCCCCACGGAGATCAGGCGGAGTTTTTAGGGGTTAAAAATGCGTGGTGCCCTAAGGGTTTGGCTATTTTGGCCTCAAGGTTAGATTGCCCTGTGATTCCGGCCTATATGGTTCGCGACGCCAATGGGTGTTTTCACCTGACAATCGAACCGGCTCTTGATTTACCCCAGGTAAAAACAGATGCCGATCGCATCACCCATATCGAGATCTGCAATCGAAATATGGAAAAATGGATTCTCCAATATCCCGAGCAGTACCTGTGGATCCACAAACGCTTCAAAGGCCAAGTTGATTACTCTACAAGCCTGCCGTGGGAGTTGTAGTTGTCATCCCCAACATCCACCCGTCATTCCGAACGGAGTGAGGAATCCCCCCGTTTCTTGGCAGCCAAGCACGTTAGAGATTCCTCCCTCCGGTCGGAATGACAGGAGTCCCCTAGGAGGCCGAGGCCTTCGTTCAGTCTGACAACACGTTCCTTCAGGAATTCTACAAAGGAAAGAAAAATAAAAGAGACCTCTCCTCCAGGGGACTGGCTCGGGTTCTTCCCCTGGAGGAGGGGTCTCTTTTATTTTTCGATGTACCGTACTAAGACCCCGTAAGCCAAAAAAGCAACGTTTCAGCCAATTGCTGCTTTCACGGACCCGGTTAAAATGAAAGGTTGTGAGATTCCTTTTTGTCGCAATTTTTATACTGAACGCGTCCTGTGCGAGGTCCCTTCGTGAGGACGAAAGCACAGGCAATTTTGGGCCTCAAGATTTTAACCAAAACATTGAAAGTGTTTCACAAGATCAACTCAATCAAATTGTAGTGCAGGATTTGCCGGCGGTAGATCCAACTGTGAATATTTCTTCGCCCGCAGCCGTTCCAAAACAAGATCAGACTCCGGCGCCACCCCCAAACGATGCCATCGAACCCCTGCCACTTTTCAAAAGCCCCATTCAAACTCCAGCACAGGCCTTTAAGCCTGAAAAGAAAACAAAAAAGGGCGCGACGGTACCCCCACCGGTGGTGGCGCCAGAAGTTGCAACTTGGCAGCCGCAAACTTGGCCCTTTGGAATTGGCGAAAAAATCACAATGGTTTTGCGTTATGGGCCTATCGAAGCAGGTGAGGCCGAGCTTGAGGTACGTGAACCCCAGGTCATAAACGGCGAGACAGTTTTGCATTACTCAGCTCGCGTCAGAAGTACCAAGTTAATGGAACTTGTTTATAAAGTGAATGACGTGATGCACACCTGGACCGGGCTTGAAGATCATCTGCCGCGACGTCAAGAAATTCATCAAAATGAAAGTAAGCGTTTTGGTAAAAGAGTCGTGGTTTTCAAACACCAAGAGCATATTGCCCGGTATTTTTCATTTACAACTTTTGAGGATGGTCGAGAAGAAACCATTACTCGAGAAGATAAAATGTATGATTTTTCGCAGGATGTTTTTGGCGGACTTTACTTTTATCGATTTGTTCCAGATTTAAAGAGTTTGAATTTTCCAATTCATGATCGATTTCGAAACTGGGCCAACCAACTTACCTATTTGGGGCCTGAAACTGTTCGTGTACCTGCTGGTGAGTTTGCCACTCATAAATTCCAGATGTCTCCGAGAGTCTCCGGAGACCTTGCACCCAAAGGAGACGTTACCATTTGGATTTGGGATCACCCCAGCAAGGTTATGGTTCAGTTTGCGGCAAAAATTCGAGTGGGCTCAGTTTTTGGAGAGTTAAAAAAATACGAACCGGGTCGGCCCATGGCTGTTTCTCCTCCAAAAATGAAAACTACTTGGAATTTGCCTACAAATTCGGTTCAATAGGGATTTGTGATTGAGGGATTGGCTGCGGTTATCTTAAGTTTGAACGAAGAAAAGCGTATCGGAAGGTGCGTGGAATCTTTAGTCCCTCTTGCCCAAACACTTATTGTTTTTGATAGCGGATCCACAGACGCCACTCTAGACATTGTAGCCAAAACTTGGAAGCAGGCCGGACGCCGCCAGTCCGATCTTTGGATCATTTCACAAAAGTGGCGGGGTTTTTTGAAAACCCGCAATGAATCTCTTGATTGGGCGCAAAGCCATAAATGGATCCTGTGGCTCGATTCCGATGAGTGGATCAGTTCTGAGTTAAGCCAAGAATTAAAAGATTTTTTCTCCGAATTGAAACAAAGGGAACCAGTTTGTGTAAAAATTCCTAGGCTTTCCTTTTATCGGGGTCGCGCAATTCGCCATAGTGGATGGTTCCCTGACAAAAAATATCGACTCGGTAGGTCAGGTAAAGTTGTTTGGAGGGGGGGGCCTGACGGGGCGCAGGTGCATGAAGATTTGTTTCCAACAACAGGGGAGCGAGAAAATCAGTCGTTAGAGTTTAAGGGTTTTATTTATCATGAACCCTTTCTGACTCTTGAGGAGCATCGAGATACCAACAAAAGATATGCCCTTCTTTTGGCGGAGGCAAAATTTAACCAAATGGAGCGCCAGGGCAAGATTGCTTTTCCAGGGCGTGCCTATATTCAAATTAAAGCGTGTATTAAATTCATTGAAAATTTTATTTTCAAATTCGGATTCCTAGACGGAATTTCTGGCCTCGTTATTTGTTGGGAATCGGCACGCGGAATGAAAATGAGACTCGAAAGGTTAAGAGAACTTGTTGAAAGGGCACAAAGCCCCTCTTAAAACACGCTGGTGGAAAATAAAGAAAATTTAAATCCCAGGCCATTCTGGATTATTCAAACAGCTTTTTTAGGCGATATCATTTTAAGTTTACCTTTTTTAAGTGAACTCGAAAGAGTCACCCGCGAAAATCAAAATCCCATTATTTTTATCACAACTGCTGTGGGCAAAGAGATTGTGGACTTAAGTCTTTCAAGGTCACTGGCCACAGCCAGGCATCGCATTCATGTTCGGGTTTGGAATAAAAAAACTTTTGAAGGTTCGCCCTTAGGAATGGCAAAATTAGCTCGACAGTTAAAAGAACAGTGGGGAATTCCTTCGAAGGTATTTTGTCTTCAAAGAAGTTTTCGATCTGGATTTTTAGCCTGGCTTTCGGATGCGAACTCTCGGGTGGGCTTTTCGTCAGGCAGTAGTGGAAATTATTTTTACACCCACAATGTTGTGAGAAGTTGGGACGAGGGCCGGCACGAAATCGAAAAAAATCTGGACCTCCTTCGCGCATCTTTTCCGGAGGCCAAAATCCCCTCTTGGGTCCATCAAGATTCTTCTTCTCTTTTGACCAACCAAAAACGCTTGAGTCAGGATCTGCCTTATAAAAAAAATGATGAGTTGGTTGTTGCAATGAGTTTGGGCAGCCCCTGGGGAACCAAAAGATGGCCCACGGAAAATGCCACCTCTCTGATTAAAAAAATGACTCAAGAAGGAATCGCCATAAAATTTCTGGGAGATTCCTCAACCCGAGACATGGGGGACCAAGTAAAATCTCAGGTGTCTTCACTTTTGTTTGAAAATTTAACTGGAAAAACTTCAGTTTCAGAATGGATTGAACAAATTTCAAAATGTGATTTTTTGATTGGTGGAGATTCGGCAGCAGTGCATGCGGCAAGCGATCTTGGTGTTCCCGTTCTGGCGCTTTTTGGACCCACGCTTCCTGAATTTGGTTTTGCCCCGTGGCGAAAGGGTTCGCGAGTCTTGGGAGTCAAAGATTTGAGTTGCAGGCCTTGTCATATTCACGGCCCCAAGGTCTGCCCCAAAAAACACCACAAATGCATGAAGGATTTGAGTCCGGATGAAGTGTATTCGTATTTTCAAGTCATGAGATTGAAGTCCTCCCGAACGGGGCAGTCATCTCGAACGAAGTGAGAGATCCCTTCGTTTCTTGGCAGCCAAGCTCGTTGGAGATTCCTCCCTGCGTTCTCTAGGGAATGACAGGGGTGTTGGGATTACATGAGTTTTTAAGCCGAGCTGCTAGACCCACTGCCTAAAACTTTGTAGCAATGACTTCCATGCTCATAAAGTTTTCTGAGGGGACACGAACCGATTTGGGGCGTTTGCCCATAGTTGCCATTGATGGTCCTGCCGGTGCCGGAAAAAGCACTGCCGCCAGGTGGCTTGCCTATCAACTGGGATTTAGATTGATCGACACGGGGGCCCTGTATCGATGCTTGGCTTTGATGGCTAATGAAAAAGGAATCTCTTTAAGTCACGGTCAAAGTCTGGCCCTTTTGGGGGGCCAGTTAAATATTCAGTTTGGTAATTTAGAAAAACCTTCTGAGACTGAAAAATCTGAAGGTACCTGGGGCGTTCCTAAACTCCGAATTTTTTGCGATTCTGTTGATGTGACCGATTCGATTCGAGCGCCTGAACTTGGAATGGCGGCTTCTAATATTTCGAAAATTCCCGAAGTGCGTGAGGCCCTTTTAAAATTGCAACGTGATTTTGGTCGCGAAGGCGGCATTGTCATGGAGGGCCGCGATATCGGGACGGTTATTTTTCCAGATGCAGAAATTAAATTTTTTCTTACAGCAGATATTCAAAGTCGTGCAAAACGAAGATGGCTTGAACTTAAATCCTCTGGAATCGAACGAGATTTGGATTTAGTGGCTCGTGAAACTCAAATGCGCGATGACCAAGACAGCCAACGTCCGATTGCTCCTTTGAAAAAAGCCGATGATGCCGAGCTTATTGACTCCTCGGGTCGTCCTTTGGACGAAGTTGTTTCAGAAATGTCCTTTCGTGTGCGAGAATTCTTAAAGAAAAAATGAAATTCCGCCTGCTCAGGTCTTTTGTCTCAGCCTTGGCTTTGGCCTTGGCCTTTCCACCTTACAATGTGTGGCCCTTAGTTTTTGTTTCACTGGCATTGTTTCTAGGACCTTGGGTTTGCGGCAGACTTCAAAGTCAGTTTCCACGCCCGCGTGATTTTGTGCTTTATGTCTTTGTTTATCTTTTCTCGATTTATGGTCTTGGATTTTTTTGGCTAAGTTTCACTCTAAAAGAATTTGGAGATATCCCCTGGGTTTTTTCAGTACCCCTTACGGGTTTGATTTTTGCAGCCCATTGCGTGTTTTTCTGCTTTCTTGCTTGGGTTTTTTATTTATTTGTAGAAAAAAAATTTTCCCATCCCGAAACTTTGCAAAAAAGTTATCTTAAAAAATCGATTTTAGTTTTTTGTGTATTAATGATTTGGGAATTTTTGGATTTAAGATTGTTCCCTTGGACTCCCGTTCATGGTTTTGGAGTCAATAAATACCTTTTAGCTTCAGTGGCCTCGCTACAAACTTGGGGCTGGCAGGTTTTAACCTACGGGGCCATTATTGGAAGTCTTCATTTTTGGAGCAGAGGCCCCTTTAAGGGAAGGGTGGGTTTAATTGTTTTTCCGGCTCTTTGTATGGGCTTTGTTTTGGGAGTCGGCTTCTTTTTTGGTTTTCGAAAAGTCAAAGAATATGAAGTGAGTTTTCCGCACACTCAAACGGTGGCGCTGATTCAGGGCAATATTGGAAACTACGAAAAAAAACTCGCAAAAAGTGGCCTCGCTCCGACCGTAAGAAATGTTCTTGCTGAACACACTTTACTTTTAGAAAAGGTGCAAAAAGAGTGGGAAAGTCATCCTCCCGAAAATGAGCCCTGGGTTTTTTGGCCTGAAACTTCGTATCCGCTTTTTCCGGTTAATCGATCCCAGGATCTTCAGTTTCTTTATGATTGGTCGTTGCAACTCAAGGCTCCGCAATGGGTGGGCACCTATCACACACGTAAATCTGTTTTTGGGGGCCGCGACGATGTAGAGCTTGATTACAATGTTGTGGCCATGATCCATCCCAAAACGGGACTTGTTGGCCACTATGAAAAATCCATTCGAGTTATTTTCGGAGAATATATTCCCGGTGATGAATGGTGGCCTGGTGTTTATGAAAAATTTCCGGCAGCCGTGCATTTTGGAAAAGCAGATAGGCCCGTAGCTCTTGCGCATCCCGATCCCGAGGGCCCCGTTTTTTTACCTCTGATTTGCTATGAAATTTTGTATCCCAAATATGTAAAGGATTTTGTGGCCCAAGCTCGCAAAGATTATCCAGGTCGAGAAATTATCCTCGTAAATGCGACAAATGATTCCTGGTATGGTAGTGGTACCGAGCCCTTTCAGCATTCACTTTTAGGACGCTGGACGGTGGCGAGCTTGGGTTTACCTACCGTCAGGCCAACCAACACCGGGCTTTCTCAAATTATCGCTCCCTGGGGTGAGGTTTTGAATCAAGGCGCACAAAATGAACCCTTGGTTTTGTTTGGTGAGCTGCCCGTACGCAAAGCCCAAAAACGATATTAGTCGGCCTTTTTGACCAACGCCTGTTTGCAAGGAGTATCTAAAAATCCCCTGACACTTCTTTTTTAATTTTGGCAATTTGGATAATTGTCATATTTTCGTTTGGAAGCTAGTTTCATTTTTAAGGCTAGGAACCGGGTTCTGGTTTTTTTTAAAGGTGAGACAAGATTGAATTTCAATCTTGGAATGTTGGCTTACGAATGTCGAAATTCGTTTTTGACGCCGTTGGGAGGAGTGAGCAAACGTTTCAGGGGCCCCCAGAGGGTCTTTGAATACACAAACGCAGGGGGGCAGGATTTGAGATAAATCTCCCCGGTCCTAGCCGGTTAAAAAAAAATCCTCCAGTTTTAAACGTGTTCAATTAAGCGTAGACAAAAAAGCAACAGAAATTAATTTAGACTCCCTTTGCGAGATTTACATTTTTTAGGAGTTGGCTATCGTCAAACCTATGAGAATTAAAAAAGATCTAAAAAACCTAATTCTAGTTTTAGTTGCTCTTTTCTCATCGGTCGGAGTGGCCCTTTCCAAAGAACCTTGTGTCGGGTGCGGAAAAATTGAGCACTACGAATTTGCAGGGGTCGGAGACAGGGCCTGTCATTGCAGTTGCGGAGGACCGATACATCCAAACGAGTTCTGGACCCAAGCCGACCCGGTGACATGTCAAAGTATGAATGGGGAAATCTGTTGGGAAGGTGGGGTGCATGGAGATGTTCGCTGGAGTTGCCAAGCAAACACCATGGTAAGAACTGTGACCGAAGCCTGTATGTTGGCACTATCATCTATGCGAACCAACCTATGGAAAAAAGAATGTCCCACCACTGAATGCACTTATCGAGTAGATGAAATGGAATTTCCAGGCCTTTGTGAAAAAGATAGAGGCGATACCATTTCTCCTCCTGTAAGAACAGCAATCACATGTTCTTATAGCGGAGAAATTGAATGTTTGTGTAATCCTAAGTGAGTTTCCGGTTTTTTACCTGAATAAAAATTAATTCGAATCCACTCGAACCCATTTGCCTAAAGCCGTTTCGTCGCGGGATTCGACTCGAATCCAAAAGCCATTCCAGGGGTGCAGGCTAAGAATTTCGGGGTTTGACAAAAGCTTCCAAATTCCAGGGTCTTCTCGGGATTCAAGAGTGTAATCTACGTAGTCGCCAAGGGCAGATTTTTTCCATTCCCAGTGAAAATCAAAGGGCATGTGATTTTCTTCTTTTTCGCAATCATTTGTTTCAGTGCAATTGAGAACCAATAGGCTTTGGCAATTGGCTTCTTCCTGGGTTCCAGTTTGGGGGGTCGTTGTCGCCGCGGATTCAGTACCCACTGCCAGACACCCCATTATGCGCATGCGCTGTAGAGTTTCAGAATTTAGGGACCAAGTCAGCCTCAGCGAGTCCTCTCCAGCCACTATGGATGTTTCATATATGGACAAATCTGAGGTCCCGCGAGCCTCTTTAGTTGAATACCCCGGTTTTAAAACTCCACATGAGGTTCCTAAGACCAAAAAAATAAGGTTGAACGACAATAAACGAATTTTGTTTGTTTTGGTTCTCATTAGAATATTTTCCTCCATAAAATGTGAGTTCACTCCAAAGGTATTGCAGAAGTAGTGCCACAATTCCATTTTCCAAAAAACTCAATAATTCCAATCTCCCAAAAAATCTGGAGTGTCTAAATTTTAGACAGCTGACAAACATTGTGTGCGGGTTGTGTTAAAACCTTTAAAAATCATAGAGTTGGGTCTTAAACTAAACCTAACATTTCAAAAATTTAGATAATGTTAAGAAGTTGGAGTCCGGTCTGATTCAATTATTTTAAGCCCTTAGGGTGCTGGCACGTATTCTGCAATTACCCATGTAGGGGGACCTAAGTTTTATGTTCAATAAATTTCAATTTTTTTCTAACTCCATCCTATTAGGCTTACTTGTCACTTCCGCCGCTTGCTCTCAAGGGCGTTACTCCTTACTCGCGGCTGATCGAGATCAATATTGGGCTCCCCAAGATCTTTGCACAATTCCAGCGGGCAATGAATTGCTGGGTTGTTTTTCGATTGAAGTGAACACCACAAAAAACTTGGCCTACATGGATGTTAAAGACATCGATCCCGATTCAGCCTCATCAGGCTACCGAGTGATGGGCCGCAGATTTGATAGCGCCGTTTTTGATGTCATGGCGACCAATCTCACGACCGGCACCGGTGGAACATTTCAAATTTATCCTCAATCCGGATCAGACATTCGTGATTACGAAGAATTCAAAGTTGAACTCATGATCAATCGCGACCAATCAGGAATCAGTTATGCCCAAGTGCCCGCAGGGCAGGGGATTCCGATGGCGTGGGGGATAATCGAATTCCCCGAAGCCTTCGAAGAGTGAGCTCCGTTGCCAAGCTCGGTGCACCGCGGGCTTTTGGGAATCTCACCACATCAATTCTGTGCTCAGTCGTCCGCGTACCAAAGCGTACAGCTCCCTCCCTGCGCGCAGAATTGCTGCGGTGATATTCCACAAAATCCCGCTTCAGCTTCTTGAGTCGAAAAATCTTGCTCTCGCTTCTCGAGTCGGAAAAATCTTGCTCTAGCTTCTCGGGCACACAATTTTGTTTCGAGTGAGCTTGGTTGCCTTTGACGGTACACCGCAAGCTTTTCCCGATCGCGCCGTATAAAATTCTTCGTGCCCTCCGTCAGCGAGCACTCTTTTTCTTCCCCGTTTGGATCAGTCCTCCTAATTCTGAAATTCAAGCCGTTTGAAAATATTGCAAGTAAAATTCCATTTTTTCGGGCATTTAGATGCCTCTTTTCTGGAATGATTTAAAAAAGATAAGTCCAAAGGTCGTTATTCGGGCTTTTGATGTTGGCACAGCAATTGCTTCTCTTGTCATATTTACAAAGGCGCATAAAAAAGCGCTGTGATTTTTACGACCATGGAGGCTGCATGAACCCTTTAGAAGTATTTCAACCACAAACTTCCATTCCAAAAAAGATGGAGCACATTCAATCTTTTGAATCTAGTGTTTTAGTCCAAAAAGAACTTTGGGATGGGGCTAGAAAACTCTCTCACTTTGAATTTATGGGCAAAATACTAAGAAATGAGTTTTCTAAGGAACAGATCGCAAGGTTAAATATGTCCTATTTAGGTTCCAAAATAGATAAATGGTGGTTTTCTCAAAAAGACACCCACAAGAACCCCTTTCTTGGATATTCACTTCTTGAGCTAATTTATAAAAACATTCTTCCTGAACACCTGAAACAAATCCAAAGTGTTGGCATGGCAGATCATAAAACTGCTGCCGTTTTTATGGAATATCTTTTTAGTCAGCCAGATAGGTGCCTCGCTTTGTTGGTGCATGAAACCATGGCAAAAATTTTTGGCTTGATTGATGTGAAGTATCCTTATGAAGACCACAAAGAACTTTACCCCTCAAAGCTAGGTGAAGGGGCGTTTGATTGGGGTAAAGGATTAGGAATGATTCGCCCTCATAGTGATGACATTTACGAAAATAGAGATATCAACTTTATGGGACTCACAGTGTGCAGGGACACAAGTAGTACGCCAACCTGGTTTTGGTTACTTAAGGATGTGGTATCTTGCCTTACTGACCTAGAGTTGGGCCGATTGGCCCTTTCTGAAGCAACATTTTTTTCGGGTACCAATGTTGAGGGAACCTGTTTAAAGTCGACTAAGCCAATTTTGCGTTTTGACGAGACTGAAGGCCCAACACTGCGTTTGGACTTTAGAATAGATTCCCGAGTGGGCCCGCGAATGCAGGTTGAAGATGTTGAAGTACAGCAAATACTGTTAAAAATGAGAAACGGCTTGAAAAGTTTAAAGCCAATTGCATCTAATCCCTCTTGTGGGTCAGTCTCATTTCTTGCAAATTTAAAAATTTTACATGGTCGATCTGAACTCAATCCCGTTATGCTTTATGAAGGCGAAAGTTCAAGAATTTTGTTCCGCAGTAAGGGGATCAAATGAAAAACTCACTCACTCAAGCCATTGCAATATTTGGTTACAATAACTCGCGCATTTATGACGTTCAAAAACTGCGTTTATTGGCGGCCGACAAGGGCGCCGTTATTGTTCTTGTTAAAGAGGGCATTACTGAACAGGACAGGGCTGTAACCCCCTATTGTTTTGATGCCAAACCGGAGAGCCCATCCCTAGCTAAATCCTTGAATGATTTTCTAAACCATCACAACCTAAAACTCATGGGCTGCCTTCCCTTTTCAGATAAAGGGGTTATCGGGGCAGCCTATGTTGCACGAGAGTTTGGCCTGTTTTGCGATGACGAACTTTCGGCTCAAGCAATGCTGGATAAAAGTAAGTTTCGATTATTGGAGAAGGAGTATTTGATTGATTCTACGCTCTATAGAAAACCATTTTTCCAGCGGGTTGACGATATTCCTTCACTACAGGCATTTTTTAAAAAAATTGGAGTGTTTTTTATTAAACCAGCCTCTGAAGGTAATAGCCGAGGGTGCATGAAAATAACTACTTCGGATGAACTTGAGGGCTGGATTCAGGATCACGGTCATTACTTGTGTCAGGGAGTCATGTGCGAAGAATATTTATCCTCAGGAAACGAATATAGTTTTGATGGCGTAAATGGATCCTATTGGATAACTGAAAAGCACACTACAAACGGAGCCTTTAGAGCAGAATTCCAACATATTATTCCAGCTCCGTTGGCTGCTAACATGGAGGCAAAAATACATAAAATTTTGCGGCCTTTACTCAAACAACTGGGGTCCAAGGGAGGTGCTTTTCATCATGAATTTTTTATTTTACCGGACCAGCGACTTGCGAGTGTTGAACCTAATCGACGTCCTGCTGGAATGTGGCTTTGGGACCTAGCTTCATGGTCTTTTGAAAATTTCAACCCTTGGAAAGATTGGATGGACCTTTGTTGTGGGGATAGGCCTGGCACTAAAGCTCTAAAACCCGTTTGCTATTCGGGAGTACGAGGAGTTATTTCCAATAGAACGGGGTCTCTTGAGTCCATTGATCGAAAGAAAATTGAAAATCAATTTAACGAAGTTTTTGGGTTTGGGAACTACAGACTTTCCTTTCTTAAAGGTGAGGGGTCTCAGGTAACAGATGATCCAAAAGACAATAGCGATTTTTTGGGATTCGTAGCCTTACGCCATGAGAATCCTGATGAACTTAAAAAGCAATTAGCATTGGCAAATAAAATTTTCTGTGAAGCCTTAGTCGTGCGGACATGAAAAATCCAATGGTCCTGGTTCGCTGTTTTACAGCAACGGTACTTTTTTTGATTTTAGCAAAAGCTAATGTTTGGTCCGACACTCAAACCCATTTGACTTTAGCAGTGGGGTATAGAGCTCTGTTGTTGGCGGCACCAGCCTTTATGCTTTTTGGAATGTCCCTAGGGATAATAGCTTCTCTTGGGCTTGGGGTCCTCGCTTTAATCGCAATGTTTTTTTCAATGAATCCTGTTACCGTGGGATTGTTTGCTCTTAGTATGGCTGTTTCTGGTTTTATTTGTAAGACAGTAAACTCACAAACTATGCAGGGAACCGCCGACAACAAAGTCTCACTCAATGTGGGAAGCTTGTTTTCGGGATTGCTTTTAATGCTGGTTTCGAGTCAATCCATTCTGCTTGGAGTTTGTTTAGTTTTAGCAGTGATTTCCTTGGTATTGGCCTTAAAGATTAACTGGAATCGAGAATATTCTTTTGAGATTAAAAAATCTGCACATACTCAGAAGAGTTCGAGGTCAATTGGGGCCGTTGTGGGTTGGTGCTTGGTGGGGGTGGCGACGGGAATCAAACTCACCGGCGTTTTTACAATTTTACCCCAGTATCTTTTGCAAAATACTAAAAGCCTTCCTTTCTGGTATGGAGCCTTGATTTCGGTAAACAGTTTGGGGGTTATTTTTTTTCAGCATCGAATTCTGAATTACCTAAATAAAAAAGGATTCCGTTGGATTTTTAATGCTGCGATTTCGAGTTTGATATTGTTGAGCTTGCCTGCAGTCTTTAGGGTTCAGTATCTGCCAAGTGCTTTAGTCTGGATATTTTTACTGACGGTTGGGGAATGTGCCTTTAGTGCTTTTGATAAACTAGCAAATGACAAAGGTTACCTTTTTCCAAAAGAGGTAATGGTGGGAGCGGGGTCCTTTCTGACGGTTTTCTTAAGTCGCGAATTGGGAGAGTATGTTTTCTTGTCGGGGGCCTTGGGATTGTTTTGCTTGATTTTAGGGGTCGGGCTTACTCATTGGAAACCAATCGCTGTTTCTTTCGCAGGAGCCAGACCAAAAGTAAAGTTACTGCGGAGTTCAGATTCAACGAGCTCGAGATAAAAACAGGATAGGTCAACTATGAATAAAGTATTTACAGGGCGCTACGGTCTACACGTGAACTGGGAAACTTCCAGTGGAAAAGCAAATTCTGATTTTTCTGTGGCCAGCACGGCGCTTGGATTGCTGCTTAAGTTCTAATCCAAGACATTGATTACTGAAAACTATCTGCTAGGTAAAGTCATGGCTGAAAACGAATCCTACAAACTACGACGACTGATCGAATATGTTGCCAGGCCGCCGTTTGCCAATGATCGCATTTCGCTCACTCGAAATGGCGATGTCACGTTGAAACTCAAAAAACCTTTCAACGATGGAACGACTCATATCGTGTTTACGCCGTTGGAATTCATTGAAAAAATTTCTGCCAAAGTCCAGACTTGAGGGGTGCTATGGCCGGGCTCTCCCAGATTAGAAACACTAGGAAATTTGCAACTAAAATTGCCATTTGATAGGCCCGACCCCAAAAAATCTGAAGCTATCGATGAGTTGAAAGGTTAGGTCGATAATCCTGACTTTAAGTCTTTTGGATCACCTTAGGCTCAGTTAGAATGCCCTTTGTGTCAGGTATTCACAGCCACAGTCATGGCCGGGGTCACGGGCCTTCTCACGATCACCACGATCATTTGCATCACTCGCACTCCCACCCGCCCTCTGCCCAAAAAACTTCGGCGCTTAAGCTCGCTTTTGTTTTAAATGGGGCTTTTGCCCTGATTGAAATTTTTGGCGGAATTTGGACGGGCTCGGTTGCAATCTTGGCCGATGCCATCCACGACACCGGTGATACCTTGGGATTGGGGCTGGCTCTGATTCTTGTTCGAGTTTCGGCAAAATCACGCGATCAAAAATTCAGTTATGGTTATGCGCGCTTTTCGGTTTTGTCTGCCCTTTTGACTGCGGGGGTTATTATCGGGGGATCGATTTTTATTTTTACCGAGGCCGTCGGGCGACTTTTTAATCCACAAATTCCAAAGGGCCCCGAAATGATAGCCCTAGCCGTTTTAGGCGTCGCGGTTAATGGCTTTGCGACATTTAAGCTTTTTCAGAATCAAAAAACAGCGGCCCAGCATGAGAAAATTTTTACCCTTCATTTGTTTGAAGACACCATGGGATGGGTTTTGGTTCTTTTGGGGGCCATCATCATTCACTTCACCGGGATTGTTTGGATCGATCCCGCAATGGCCTTAGCATTGGCTGGATTTATTTTAGTGAATGCTTTGAGACACTCGTGGTCTGCCCTCAAACTCTTTTTGCAGGCTGTTCCAGACGATTTTAAACCCCAAGAATTTAAGGATTTAGTTCACAAAATTAAAGGGGTGCAAAGCTATCATGATCTGCACGTCTGGAGTTTGGATGGCCGCCACCATATTTTATCGGTTCATCTGCGACTTCAGGACGGATTTGAGGGCCAAGTGACGCGGATAAAGGCCGAAATGACTCAAATACTAAAAAACTGGGGTGATTTTCATATCACACTTGAAACCGAAAGCGCTTCGGAGGATTGTAAAAGTGGCTGTGACTAAAATTCAAACTACACCTCACCCCGATCGAACACCCGTAGCGCAAGAAGTTCTTACTTATTGCACGAAAGAAAAAACAGATACCTGGCATTTAGTTATGCATCACAATGCCAAAGGCATCGTTGAGAAGGTCAAATGTAAGGCTTGCGGGAGCGAACATAAATACAAACTATTGAACCCAGCTCCGCCAAAAAAATCAGCCACAGCGCCTATATTGATTCACAAGGCTGATGGATCAACTGTTCGCCAAGGCCCCACAAGTCCAGGGCGAGAACCCTCGAGCAAGGGAAGCGCCAAAAGCGATGCTCTCGAAAAAACTTGGTTTGATGGACTCAAAAAATGGGGCGATAAACCTATTGTTCCCTTCAATTCAGACACCCTTTTCAATGTGGGTGAGGTCTTTGTACACACAAGCTTTGGCAAAGGAGTTGTTCAGGCTCGGCGAGAAAACAAAATTGATGTTTTGTTTGAGCTAGGGTTAAAAACCCTCCCCTCGCGAAAACCTTGACAAGTCCTTAAATTTACTAAAAAACCCCTCTCAACATGCAAAAAGCGATTTATCTTGATTGTAATGCTACACACCCCCTTTTGACCCGTGTTCGAAAGTCCTTGTCTGAGGCCCTATTGGCCGATGATTTTCGACTTTCAAATCCTTCGAGTATTCACCGCGTGGGGCAACAATCAAAAAGAATGGTTGCCGAACTTCGCGCTGAACTTTGTGAGTGGCTGGGACGCCCTGATGGCGATGAATTTATTTTTCTCTCAGGCGCAACTGAGGCCTTAAATTTGGCTCTGCGCGGATTCTGTTCGGACCGCCACGTGCACGGGCGTAAACCCATTATTTTCACTACCACTGTTGAGCATTCTGCGGTGATCGATACTGTAAATGACTTGAAAGAAAATTCTTTTGTCGAGGTTCATGTTGAACCTGTTGATTCTTGTGGTCAGTTTGATAAACAAAATTTAGTTAGCAAAATTAACAACACACTTTTAACCTCACCCCAAGCTGATATTTTGCTCGTTTTGCAACTTTGCAATAATGAAACAGGTGTCACGTATAATTTGGATTCCTTGTTGACGGAACTTCAGGCGGAATGGGGCCCAAAGGCCGAAACTGATAAGCCTCGTATCAAGGGTGGCAAATTTCCGCTTAGCCCTAAACGAATTTGGTTTGCCTGCGATGGCGCCCAAGCCCTCGGAAAAATGCCTGATGAAAGTCTTCGCAAGGCCCTTCATTTTGCCGACTATTTTTCGATGTCAGCCCATAAAATGGGAGGTCCCCAAGGAATAGGCTCTCTTTGGCTGCGTTCAGATGCGCCGTTTAAGAGTCAAATGACAGGCGGGGTGCAAGAGCGCAGACGTCGCGCAGGCACTCCCAACACTTTGGGGCTTTTGGGTTTTCTAGAGGCCGCTCGTGAATGGCGCGCGCGAGGTGAAGAATTTCGATCCCGCATGAGTTTACAGCGCAAAAGGCTAATTGAGGGCCTTCAAACTATCGAAGGCTTGGTTTTGCATGGCGTGGGGCCCGATGGAGAATTTCCGGGACTTTGTAATTCAATCAACTTTCATTTTGAAGGTTGTCCCGAAGAAAGTCTGCTTTTGTGTTTAGATTTGGCTGGTGTTTGTGTTTCGAGTGGATCAGCCTGTAATTCGGGCTCCTTAAAACCCTCCCGCGTTCTCATGGCGATGGGATATTCTCCCGAAATTGCTCTATCAAGTTTGCGGGCGACTTTGGGGGCCGAAACCCCCGACGAAGACATTGATGCCTTTGTTGAGTGCGTTCGAAAAAATGTGGCTCAAATTCGGGCTTCTAGGGCCAGGGCCAAACAAATTTTACCAGAACTTGTTACACAACACTGAAATTTAGTTAGACTGAAGAAATATGGCCAACCCTTATCAAACAATTGAGTCCTCGGGTTCAAAAACTCAGTCAGGCTTGCTTGCAGGTACCGGAAAAAAAGCTGTGGTTGCGATGTCAGGTGGCGTGGATTCTTCTGTCGCTGCTTTGCTCTTAAAAAAGCAAGGTTATGACGTTGTTGGAATTGCACTTCAAACAACCGACTACTCAAAATACCGCAACGATAAAACGGGCGGTAATTGTTGCTCGGTTAAAGACATGGATGATGCTCGCAGAGTGTGTGAGCAACTCGAAATTCCTTTTTATGTATTAGATACCGAAAAAACTTTTGATTCAGCTGTTGTTGAATATTTTGTAAATGATTACTTGCAAGGTCGCACACCCAATCCCTGCGTGGTTTGCAATACCAAGGTGAAATTCAATCACCTTTACAAAAAAGCCATGGATTTGGGTGCCGACTATGTTGCTACCGGCCACTATGCCAGACTCTCTCATGAGCCAGAGCTTGGTTATGTGCTGTGGAAATCGACGGATCTTGAAAAAGACCAAACATACTTTTTATTTAATTTAACTCAAGCACAACTGGAGCGAACTCTATTTCCAGTGGGGCATTTAAAAAAAGAAGAAGTCCGCCGGATTGCTGAACAAAATAAACTTCCGGTTGCAGGTAAGCCTGATAGCCAAGAAATTTGCTTTGTTCCGGCAAATGACTATTCAAATTTTATTGAAAAACGAACTTCAGAATCCCAAAGAGCCAAGGGTTATATTGTAAATACTGAAAATCGAGTTCTCGGCGAACACGATGGCATTTACAAATTTACAGTGGGCCAACGAAAAGGATTAACCGAAGCCTTAGAAACTGCACGCCGACTTAATATTGCAAATCCTGATGATCTCTATGTCATTCGTTTGGATCCCATCAAGCATCTTGTTGTTTTGGGAACCGAGCGAGATCTTCGTCGTTGGGGTCTTCTTGTAAACCAAGTAAATTGGATTGTGCCGCCTGATCTTCGCAAGACTCGAAAAATTACAGTACGCATTCGACATCGTGCTGAACCCGCAGCGGCCGAATTAAGAATGCTTGCAGACGATACGGCTGAAATTCGTTTTTTTGAACCCCAAAGAGCCGTAACCCCAGGACAAGCTTGTACTTTTTATGACGGCAATATGGTTCTTGGCGGCGGCTGGATTCACGAACCTATCTTTGTAAGTGAGAGCGAAAGGCCCCGCACAGCCGAGTTGACTCTTTAAAAAAAAGATGGCGTTCGTCAAAAAGGCCAAGGGCGGCGCAGAATTTGATTTTTTTTTGAGTCAAGGCACCTCCTTGGTGCTGACGGAAGAAAACAATCAAATTATGGGTACGCAATTGGCCTTTTTCACGAACGACTAATAAAATCGCGCGAAGATTCCTAACGATACGTCGGTGTAAAGCAGGGTTCCATATTGTTGGCTCTCTTCAAAGATTGGAGCCGCGGTGAGAGCCACTCCAAAATTTTTTGCAAACAAGCCTCTGAAATCAAGGTGGGGTCCAAAAGAAAATCGCGTCTCTGGGGTGTCATAGCGGGTTTGCCCAAGCTCCAAGCCCATAGACACATCAAAGGGAACCACTCTTGCGCCAAAAAAATTCAAAACCCCATCTAAAAAAACCACTCCACCACCTAATGAATATTTATTTTTAGTTTGGGCCACAGTGGCTCCAAACCCGGACTCAATAAGATCGGCGCGTGCTGCGCCGGTAAAATTATTAAAACCTGCCAAATGTTGGGTAAAACTTGCATGAGTGTAAAATCTATTCTCAAAGTAAAATCTTAAAGCAAAATCAATTCCGTGCGAATAGTTAAAGGGGTTTGAAACCCCTGATCGGTAGGCGAGATTAAAGTCCAAGAGAGGGTTTTGGTCTCTTACGGCCGTGTAAATTTCTTGGTAACTGTCAGTGGATTTTCCTTGCCCAGCCTTGTCTTGAGAAAAACAAGGGATCGAGATTCCAAAGGCACAAATAATTCCTGTTGATATAAACAAATTTAGTTTCACTTGATAAATATTAAGGCCTGGGGGCTTTTCGTCAAGTGATTGTGATGTTATCGTTTTTTTTGAGGGTGGGGTTTGCGTGAAGTCACAGGCGACAGGGCTTTTGTTTTCTATTGTTTGCTTTGCCATTGGCGCCTGCCAGTCCAGTGGCCCCAACCAAAAATTTGAAAGTTTTGAATCCCTTTTAGATGGCACAAACGGCACCTATACAAAACAGTCTCAAGATGTCTTGGATGAAGTTGCCTCCCTTGTTGATCAAACTGCACAAGAAGAACAAAAAAAATATCTTTTAGGGGAATATGCCAAGCTGTCCTACAAAGCCGAAGATTGGGACCGGCTTTTTGGAATTTTTTATGCCTGTTCGGGGTGTAGCGAAGTTGCTGATCGATTGCATTCACTTGCACTTTTAAAATTTTGTTATACCGAAAAAGCCCAATCCGTGACGCAGGACCTGTTGAATAAAAACGACCCCTACGGCAAAGCTCTAAATTCTTTGGTGAGTTTGAGTAGTAAATATATTCCGCCTACAGCAAAAAAAGCAGACATCGCGAAAGTTGAGGGGAGTCGTATTCGCAAATGGCCGCTTTTGGGAACCTCCAAAGCACCCTTAAGATTTATTCGCGTACGAACTCAAAATCTATGCGAGCTTCAGAAAGCTGCAGTGAATTTGTGATTTCACTTTTTTTCAAAAAGAAGAGTCCTTTGTGTTGGGTTGTGTTTTTTGCAATTGCCCTCAATCCCTTGCGTAGTCAGGCCGATGAAAGGCTTATTGAGATATTGTCGCTTCTTGAAACCCAAAGAGTTGTGGGTATTCAAAAACTTCAGCAATTGTTTGCAACTACCCAAAATGAAAGTGAAAAATTTGATGCGGCCTTACTTCTGAGTTCCCTCCCTACGGATACTCTTGGTAATGAAACTCAAAGCCAGTTTTTAGAATATTTAAATTCTGTTGCGCGATTAAAAAATGAGAACGGCGAAACATTGTCGAGAATTTTTCGAAAACTGGGTGATGTTCGCTATGATTTAGGAAAACTTAAAGAGGCTCGAGAAAGTTATTTAAATTTAAAAAAAATAAATAATCCCATGGATACGGAATACGCATCCTATCGATTGGGATGGATAGAGGTAAACGAAAAAAACCCTGTTGCGGCGCTGGACAGTTGGATGAGTATTTTTGAACTTAGTAAAAACAAAAATCGCTCTTCGTTTTTAGGAAATTTGATATTTCGAGATTTGGGGCGGGTTTGGCCAGAGGTTGTTGCAAATGGAGTGACTCGTTTTGATTCAAAAATTGCAGAACTTATCCTTGAACCTCAAAGTCGTGAGGAGTTTCTTTTCGGTCTCAAACTTGGAGTTCGATATATCTCGAGTCGGTCGCCTCAGGATTTAGAAAATTTTCGACTAAAAGTCCGTGAAGGAATTTTGTCACTTGTGGTTCTTGAGGGTGTGGCGGCAAGCGAAAAATTAATTCTCTCCGGGCCCTGTTCTATTTTGGATTGGTTCCCGATAGGCCTACAGGCGCAGAGTTTGGACTCTCCTTTGGTTTTTGAATCCCTAGTGAGGTGCTATCGATCGCCAGGTGGAGGCAATCTAAAAAAAGAACTTCAAAGTTCGTTTGAGGCCATTGCTCTTATTGGCCGCAACCGTTTGCCGCTAGCCGAAATTTATTTTGATCAAAATCAATATTCTAAATCTTGTTTGCAGTATTCGGAGGCCTCAAAGGAAGACCCCGCCTTGGCAGGCATTGTGGGAAGTGTGGCTCGAGCTTGTGAAAAATCTGTCCTGGCTGCAAAGAATTTAAATTTACCCCTTGAGCAGCGTCAGGGAGATTTGAAAAGAATTTTTGAATCTTTTATGGCGCAGGCTCCAAAACCTTTGCGAGGTTTTGAAAGCGGGCAGTGGGTTGAAATTCTTGAGATTCTTTTATCCTCTGAGGCTAAAAATTTAATTGCTGAATTAGATTCAACATCACGTCAGAAAATTCTTGAGAACTATTTGCCTGCTGAAGGTGTCTTAGCCGATGAGAAGGCAGAAAAAAGGCGAATTTGGATTTGGACCGAATTTTTAAGTCGCGAGGTCGACGAGATCGATCCTTCGGGCAAACTTTTTATAAAGTTTTTTGATACTTTGAAATGGTCTTCTCCGGTCGATGCTTTTGGACTTGCGGGTTTGGCTCTAAAAAAGGGGCGACCCGATTGGATCTGGAAACACCGCCTGGAGTTTCGAGCCGCTCTTAAAAACCAACCCGGTTTCGCTTCCATTTTGAGTGAGGTTTCAAATCAGGCCCTTAGAAAAGTGCTAGGCGAGCGCAGTAACTCGAATTTAACTTTTGAGTTTTCAGGAACTGAAATCGAGACTGTCCTTAAAATTGTGGCAAATATTGAAAGTGGAAAAGGAGTCCTTTCGCAACGTTCGAGTTTTTCAAGTTTGCCCGAAGATGTTTTGGTTTCGGATTGGGCAAAGGATTTTAAAAAACTCGAAAGTTTAGAACAAAACTCAAGCCGATATTTGGGCCTAGCCTTGAATCCCCTTTCAGATAAATTTGTTGCAGCCCTTACAGGCTTAGTTAAAAAATCACAAAATCTTGTGAGTTTTGTTTCTGAAGGCCCCTGGTTTCATAAACGCATGGCTACAATTGCGACAACAATTGTAAGTTCCCACCAAAAACAAGCTGCCAAAAAAATTAAATCTATTGTGGCCCCCAAAGTTTTAAGAGAACCCGAAAAAATGGCCTTCACCCAGGAAATGGCCAAAATAGCAAGTGAGCTTGAGACTTTGAGTGAGACTGTCCGGGGGCCCCAAAGTGAAAATACAAAAAATTCAAAAATAAAAATTCAACCGGGGAGTTTGTCCGATGAAAAACCCCGTGTGATCGACATGGGGCAAGACAATGTGGAATCCACGGTTAGGCAGCCTGGGCTTAAAGTTATCGAAAGTGATTCTACGATTCTAAAATTTCTTCCACAAATTTATAAAAGCCAGTTTGAGAATTTGGAAAAGGAATTAACCCAGCCCGAAATTAAAATTGATGGAGGTAACACAAGATGAGCTCTACATTTGGCATCTGGTTAGATGCAACTCGGAGCCCATTTGATGTTTATGAGAATCCAAAAATTGAATTTCTTGCAGGAGAAAAAGAAAAGTCTAAATTAAATGTGAGTGTAAAGGGCGAGAAATTAATTTTGAATGTGAGCGGGCCCGGCCCACTTTTAGTGGAAAAAATGTATTCGACCGGCTGGAAAACTCTGTCGGGTTCAAGTTCAAGTTCAGTCGAGCTTTCAATTTTTGGCACTTACCGAGTAACTGGGGCCGATTTTTCGGAAGCCCTTATACTAAGGGCATTAAGACGAAAATTAGGTTGGCAGATTTCGACCTTTAAAACAGAAAAACTGAGACGGGATTTGCTCTGGGGGCTCGGGCTACTTGTTTTGCTTTCTTTGGGGCTCACATTTGGATTGAGTCAAAATTTTTTAAAATTTAGCCGCGAAAAAACAGAAAAAATCGCTACTGAAGAAAGCGAGCCTGTGCCCGTTATTGAAACGATTCCTGAAATCTCAAAAGAAACCGCCGGAATTATTGTGAGCCTTGCAGAACAGGCCTTCCGCGGAAAACGTTCCTACGATGAGTCGGCAACAGTCACGGACAAGGTTTCGAGCGACCTTTCAAAAATTCAAGGGCTAGCTTCTCAGCTTTCAAACTTAAGTCAGAGAGTTTCTTCGGGTCCAGGGGTTAAGATTCAAACCGGTGGTGGGGCTCAAGCAGTTGCAAAGGGAGCTGAGGCCTTAGCCAAAGCTACCGGAGAAATGAAGAACCAACTTGCGCAAGTTAAATCCGGACGCGTGAATTCAGCCCAGGTTGATATCAATCTTAAAGGAGCAGGCCGAGGTTTCAGTTCAGAGGACGAACTTAAAATTAGAAAACTTTTTGATTCCCAAAACTCTCGAATGACCCAGGTTTTTGATCGGGCTCTAAAAGTTGATCGAACTCTTTCAGTGACTGTTAACTGGCAAGCGACGGTTCAAAAAAATGGTCGATTGGGTGATATTAAATTTAAATCAACAGGTTCTTACACGGACGCTGGAATTGAAGTCCTTGAGCAGGGACTTCAAGAAATTCTTGGAAGCCTAAGGGTGGATCCCCGAGCTGAAGGGATTTTATTAAAAGGGGAGCGATTTTTTGCACAGTAAGACAGTCATTATTTATTTAAAAAAATTAATAAACAAAAAAAGTTTAGATTTTTAAAAGAAGGAGTTTTTTAATGTTGATTCATGGATTGTTTCAGTTTTTCTTAAAGTTAGGTTCAGAGTGGGTTCTATGGTTGCTACTTGCGCTCGCCGTTTTGGTTGTGGGCATTATCCTAAATCGTATGCGTTCACTTTCGGCCCAAGAAAAAGTCGGTGCGCGTTTTTGGACTGATCAGTTATCAGCCTGGGTTGAGGGCGGAAAAAAACCCGCTGACCTTGGCAAGTCGGTTGAAACCTGGGCCTCGCAGTATCCTTGTGTTGAAACTCGGGTTTTGAAAAGTCTTGTAGGTGGAGCTGAACCCCACAAGCGAGCTTCTGCACTTTTAACTTCAGAGCGCCTGAAGCTTGAAAGTTTTTTGGGCATCCTTGGAACCCTCGGAAACAACGCGCCCTTTATAGGACTCTTTGGAACTGTCATTGGAATTATTCGCGCCTTTCATGATTTAGGTGGAGGCTCGGGCGAGGGTGGTAGTGGTGGCATTCAGACTGTCGGCGTTGGCCTCTCTGAAGCCCTCGTGGCAACCGCTGTGGGCCTAATGGTTGCGATTCCAGCGGTGTTTTATTTCAACTATTTCAATAAAAAAGTTAAGGCTGTTATGACTCGAGTCGAGGGTGTGGCTGCTTTAATTACGGCGGAGAAATAATTGTGGCCGGTGGTGCAAAAGATTCGGGCGGTGATGACTCAATCTCAGAAATTAACGTGACTCCCTTTGTGGATGTCACTTTAGTTCTTCTGATTATTTTTATGATCGCTGCTCCCGTGGTTTACCAATCAGGTGTTCGGGTTCAATTGCCCAAGGCCACTTCGGCAGAAAAAATTGACCACGTCACCTTGAGATTTTTTGTAACGGCCGATGGACAAATTAAACTAGGTTCTGAAGACATAGCCGATCTTAAAAGCCTGGAACCCAAAATTCTTAAAGCGCTCAATTCTGACCCACTCTCTGATGCCATAGTGGCTGCCGATAAAGACGCGCGCCACGGCCAAGTTTTAGCTCTTGTTGATTTAGTTAGAGAAATGGGAATTAAACAGGTCGCCATTGCCGCTGATCCAAGCGGAAAAAAATAAATTGAGGAAAAATTAAAATGAAAAAAATTATTTATTTAAGTGCTTTAGTCTCTTTGGGGGCTTGCATGAAATACACACCTGTTAAAAAAGTTGTGGTGGTTGAGCCGCCGCGTACTCAGGCCAAGCCCGGGATTCCGGTCGGGGAGTTAAGCTTGACTGCTGGGCTTGGTGACCTTGAAGGGGTGAAAAAGTTATTGGCGGAGGGAGCGGATTTGAATGAAAGTGTGGAAGTTGACGGCGTGATTTTAAATCCTCTTATGGTTGCCCTGGCTGAGGGAAAGGAAGATGTTGCCAAATTCCTTGTGGCAAAGGGGGCCCGAGGGGATGCCACTGTGCAAGGCTATTCGCTGGGTGAACTTGCTCTTGAATCTGAACTCAATTCATTGGCCGAGCTCTTGGCATCAAAAAAGTGAGGGCACATGAGATTAAATAAAATTCAATTACTTTCTTTTGTTTTGATAACAGGTGGGTGTACCTTTACTTCTTCTGTCGAAAAAGGGGCAACAAAAACCCAGTTCCGGAAGCCGTCGTCTCAGGAAAGTTTGGATCCCGAACAAACTCTTCAAAAACATTTTTTCGCCCTTAGGCTTCTTTTTGATTTTGAAAAATCTCCGCTCTCGTTGGTTGCGGCCCTTGTTGAAAAAATTGATGGTGTTTCTAACGACAATTCTCAAATTTTGGAATTTATCCGCATTGAGTCAGCTCTAGTTTCTCGATTAGGGAAAGCAGTCTCTCGAGGCACATGGAAAGTCCTTCCTAGATTGACTTCTCAAGATTTCAAGACGATTGCTGCTTTGGCAAAGAGGGCCCACGACCTGGTCGATCCTCAAATTGGAACACTAGGGTGGGTTGGTCATTCTCAACCCACAATCACCGAAAGGTGGCTCTTTGACGATCGCACAAAGTGGATACTGAATGATCTTGACTCCAAAGATGATGTGAATCCTCCGCCTTCGGACAACCGATTTAGGTTTTACATGTTTGCCTATTCTATTCTTGAAGAAATGCAAGGTTTAGCGCCTGCGTTGGCACACAAGTTTTATGAGTTAGCCTCTTCAAACGATGAAAAAAAAGCTGATTTTGAGAAAACAGTTTTCAGCGAGCTCCCGAGGCCTAAAGGAGAGTTGGCCCGCTGGGAAGGTTACTTCACACCCGTTACACGAGAATTTTTGGCAAAATTTGTGAAGGACGATACAGATGCTTATTGGAATGGCATCGCTGCTGAAAATGCCATCGATTGGTTTAACAAAAATGCGAATACTGAAAATAGTGGTGCCCGACAAAGTTTCCTAGGGATTGAACCTTTGCGGGAGTATTACTTGAAAGCGACCGACATGCATCGTGCTTCTCAAGTCGAGTACCATCGTGATAAGGGGTTTTTATCCCATTTAAGTTCGGTGTTTTTTGTACGAACCCAGATAGGGTCCTTAAAGCTAGAATTGGCCCACCCCGGAGCTGGTAAATTTATTTATGACCTTGTTCGAAGTTATTCAATGATTGCTTTGATCAATACGCAGTTTGAAAAAGTCTACGATTATTATGCTTCTCGAGGATGGGGGAAAGGCCAAGAACTACAAACAATAGTTTTTAAAACTGATACTAAGAACGAGATTCGGAATCTTCACCTTCAAACTCTTTCTGGGGTCATACAAAACCTCTGGGCTTCCCTGGCCCAATTCCACACACAAACAGAATTCGCTTATACTGATCTTACAAAGGTTTATGTCGATGATATTTCACGCCTGACGCGCGAAATGTTAGAAAATCCTTTTTTGCAAAAAGAGACCAAGGGGCTTTCTGTTGAACACATTGCAAGTTTGCATTTAAGCCTTGCAGAACTTTCTGCAACCCAAACTCTCATGACAAAAAGAATCACCATGGTTGGCGACCAGGTGGCGGTGTTAACCGAAAACCTTGCTCAGTTTCGAAAAGAAGTTCTAGCTGAACTGGCAGCGACTGAAAGTCGGTTGAGCCAACAAGTTGCCGCGGTCTCTCAACAGGTGACCGGCGTGTCCGGGCAAGTGGCCGGGGTGTCGGACCAAGTTGCTGGTGTGTCGGGTCAAGTGAACTCTGTTGCCGAGCAAAATAAAGACTTAAGACAAAGGGTTGAAGAAATTCAAACTCAACTCGGTAAACAAAGTCAGGAACTTCAGAATCGCATTGCTGAAAATCAAAACAAACTCGATGGCCTTATGACAGACTACAAAGTTGAATCCGAGGAACAAATCCAAAAAATAAAAAGTGAGCTCGCTGACGACCGAGATAAATTCAAGGGCTTTCTCAACCAACAGGCCTTGGAGCAGCAAATTGCCCTTACTGAACAACTGGCACTGGTGGCCAAAACACTTAAGGAGACGCGCGATGAGCTCAATTTTGGTGCTCAGGTAGTTCAGGATGAACTTACGGCCGGAGCTCAGCAGGTTGGCGATGAACTCAGGGCAGGCGCACGCGATCTTAAAAAAGAGTCCCTTGATTTTGTTCGGCGAGTAGAGACCCGAGTACTTGAAGAAGAAATGGGCCGCCAAAACGACCAATACAACCGCCAAATGGAGGAATACTTAGTTACGGTTCGGGAACAAGAAAGCAGCGAATACATAGATTTTGTTGAAAACATTTCAGCTTGCGCACAAATGGAATCGAGGGCTCTGACCCAGAGTCAATTTGACAATTGTTTTTCGTTTTTGAAAAACAGAATAAGCGGAAAAAATTCTGGTATAGACTATCCCCTCCGCGCCGTGAGTCCCCTTAATATAAGTTTTGAAACTCTAAAATCTCCGCTTCGTAATCTTTCTTTTTGGTCTGAGATGGGAGAAAGCTGGGCGAGCACCGCTGGAGCAAAGACTTCCGGAAAATGGCCTCGACGGGCAAAGAAATTTGATAAGTACAGAGATTTGCCCAACCCGCAGGTTTTTGTTGAGGCTACCCGAGCCCTTTCAAAACTTCTGCGCAGCCATCCTAAATTTGCAACTCAGGTTGACGAGAACGGATGGAATGAAGTCAAAAACCAAATTGCCCGTTTTCGAGACCTGTCTCGAGAGTTGAGATCGGTCAACTCGGCTCCAATTTTGGCTGCACTTGATGAACTTAAAACCCATGAAGCCAGTTTTTTTGAAGAACTTAATTCTGTTTATAACCAGAATCCAAAAATAGAACTCCGTGACGCTTTGAAGAAGTTAAAAATATCGCCGAGAACGCTCTTTGGACAAAATGTGGGGGAAATTTCAAGTTTGCGAGCCTACGCTGAAAGTTATGCGGCTTGCCTTGGATTGGCTTCGGTGACATTTCCAAACTCACGATTTTTTGATCCCATGTTTAGCTTTTATTGGAGCGATAACAGGAGACCTGGGACCGATGCCTGGCTTTTAGGTCCAGCGAAAAATTTCTCCGATCCCACAATTCGAAGGCTCAATGGAGAAACAACTCAGGCCCTGAGGTCTTATGTCCAAGCGCAAATTTCAGCACAGCCTGAAGAGGAGTTTGTTTTCGGTCTCAATGACGTGGGTCAAGATGTCGAAGTCTCTCGTTTAGTTGTTGAAAAATTTAGAACCGAAAAGGCAAAAATTGGCGAGGCCTTGAACTTTTTGAAAACGTCCTCAAAAAGTTTCTTAGCCAACGCGAGAAAAAAGTAATTTGAGGATTTCTTTTTAATAGAACTGGGGTTTAAGGAAGCATGAAAACAATAAAAACAGGCTTGAGTTGGAATGCCTTTTTACTGTTGTTCTTGAGTTTTGCATGGGGTTGTACCTGGACGACATCTCTGAAAAAGGGTTTGCGCCAATTGCAGACCAGAGAGCCCTCATCTCAAGAGGTCTTAGAACCCGAGCAAGTCCTTCAAAAGCATCTTTTCACACTCAGGGTGCTTAAGGATTTTGAAAACGCTCCACTTTCCATGGTGGCCGTTTTAGTCGAAAACCTCGACGATACGCCAAGCGAAAATTCTAAAGTGTCGGATTTCGCAAAAATTGAGGCTGCAATTTTCGCGAGGTTCGCCGGAGTCCCTACTGAGATAGACTGGTCGAAACTTCCTAGTTTGAGCCAAGAAAATTTCCAAAGCATTGCAGTACTAGCAAAGCGAGCCCACGACATCGTCGATCCCGAAATTCGAACTTGGGGATGGTTAGGGCAGAGTCCACAATCCTTTGCGCAAAAAGGGTTTCAGGATGGCCGGTTAAAGGGTGTATTGGCGTTCATGGATCCGGCACTTAACTGGGACATGCCTCTAAATATTCGGATCGAATTTTTGGTTTTTGCTCAACATTTGTTTGACGAGCTTCGAAGTTTGACCCCGGCCCTTCTTAAAAAGTTTTACAATGTGAGCGTTTCAAATCCGGAAAAAAAAATCGACTTTGAAAAAATGATAGTCGCTTTTCTGCCGAAGCCAGAAGATGATTCTCTTCGGGGGGATTCCTATTTTTCTCAGGTAAAGCCCGAATCCCTTGGTCGTAGAATTTATGAAATTCAATTGGATAGAAAATCAAGCGACCCTCAATGGACTGAAAACTCAAAAAATCTGTTTTTGAAGAATGCAAAACTTGAACTTCCAGGGGCGGAGGCAGCCTTCGAGCTTATTGAGCCTCTTCGAAAAGATTTATTAGAATCACAACGAAAAAAAAATCGGAATTTGCCTCCAGCCGACCTCAAAAACGATTCAGTTTATTTGTCGTCCTTGTCGTGGGACTATTTTTTAAGAACCCAATTAGCTTCTTTAAAATTAGATTTGGTTTACCAAGAATCAGGCCGATTCATTGAGGACCTCTTACGTGCCTCGTCAATGATTTCCATCCTCAACACACGCATTGAATGGATTCATGAGCTCGGCGGCAGATACTCCGATTTGGGTCTTAGAGCCGGTAGCAAAAAGGAAAGAGTTCTGTTTGACAGCGCTGCCGAGAACCGCGTTCGAAACTTTCAGGTTAAATTGTTTACTGAAGTTCTAAAAAATCTTTGGTCCTCGTTGGCGGAATTTCATAACTCGACGAATTTTGTTTATACCCCGAAGACCCAGGTTTTTGTTGACGATATTGCCAAAATTTCTAAAAACCTTTTAGGCGAGTCTTTTTTGGAAGGGCCGGGGTCTGATATTTCAATAGAGCACTTGGCCTCGTTAAATTTCGCTTTGGCTGAGCTTTTAGCAACTCAAACCCTCGCCTTGAAAAAAGTATCTATGGCTTCGACAGGAATTGAAAACTTGGCAACATCCTTTGCTTTGTTCCGAACCGAAATCTCAAATCAACTCGGAGCCTTAGAGGAGGGGCTTTGGATTGCTCCGGGTTTTGCAAAGGGAATCGGTCCTTCGGCAGGATACACATCCAAACAAAACGAAGAATTTAAAAAAAGGATCGATGAACTTCGCATCGTCATAGCCAGTCAAAGCAAGGATCTCGAGAAAAAATTTTTAGAAAATCAAGAAAAGCGTGATCAAATTTTAGCTCAATATAAGGGTGAGTCCGTTGAGCAATTGCAGAATTTGCGGGCTCAGATCGCAGCCGACAGAAAAGAAACCCAAGAATCTCTCGATTCGCAGCAGGCAAAAAACCACACCGAGTTTGTTGAAAAAATCAGTACGATGGCCGATGCCCTGAAATCTACACGAGATGAAATTCGGACCAACGCCTTGGGACTTCCTAGTGAAATCAGGGCCAGTGTGGATACCCTAAAAGGCGAGGCTACAGATTTTTTAAAAAATTTAAAAGTGGAGACTCTTGAACAGGAAATGAGTCATCAGAACAGCCAATACAACCGCCAGATGGAAGATTACTTAGCCTCGGTTAAGGCCCAGGAGGGGCAAGAACAAGTTGATTTTCTTGAGAAGGTCCTTGATTGCAATCAAAAACTCCAGGGCACTTTGACCTTAACTGAGTTTGAAGAGTGTTTTGCCTATTTGAAAAATCGAGTAAACGGAAATGTATTAGGTGTGGATTTCCAAACCCGCGAGGTCAGTCTCTTGAATTTGGCTTTTGAAAGCTTGAAATCGCCCTCAAGAAATCTTTCTTTTTGGTCAGAGCTTGGTGAGAGCTGGTCACTCAGCCAGAGGGGAATTGTGGAGGGAACTCCAGAGAGTCAGGTAAATCGTTTTGCAAAGTATCGCGACCTTCCTAATCCCTTTCTATTTGTAGAGGCCGCTCGAACCCTTGCCACACTTTTAAGGCAAAATCCGAAATGGGCGATGACAGTACACGAAAATACTTGGAACCAAATCAAAGGCCAAGTCGCCCGCTATCAAGAGTTTTCAAAGGAGTTGAGACAGTCGGAATCGGCGCCCATTTTGACCGCCCTCAATGAGTTGGCAAAAAGTGAGGCCGATTTTGTAAATGAATTGGGCCAGGTTTTAACGAAAGAGCCCAAAATTGAACTCCGTGAGGCCTTAAAAAAATTGAAAAAAGAGCAGCGAAAACTGTTCGGAAAAAATATTGGAGAAGTTTCAAGTCTGCGAGCCTATGCTGAGGCCTATGCTGCGAGTTTAGGCTTGGCTTATGTCACTTTTCCAAAAAGCCGATTGTTTGATCGATTTTTAAGTTTGTATTGGGGCTCACAAAACAGACCCGGAACCGATGCTTGGCTTGAAAAAAATTCAAAAAGTTTATTGGATCCTGAATTTAGAAAATCCCTGTTGGCGCAAACAGAACTCCTAAAGCCGTATGTAGAAGTTTTACTGAGGTCTAGTGAAAGCGAAGAATTTGCACCCGGTTTGTTTGAGACTGCCCAGGAAATTGAAAATTCCCGTCTGGTTGTGGAAAAATTTAAGACTGAGAAAACAAAAGTTGCGCAGGCCCTTACGGCTCTAAGGGCGTCTTCGAAAACCTTTTTGGCAACAGCGTCCAAACGTTAGGAGAGTTTTTCTTTCAGGGGTGTTTCGATAAGGCCTCACTTTGTGTATCTTTGCTCGCATGATTTTAAAATCTGACCCCCGAGTTTTGTCTCGGCGCGAATTTTTAGAACGGGCCTTTGAGTTGGGTTCCTTTTTAGGGGCCTCAATTCTTTTGGGTGGATGTGCGGGACTTAAAAATAATTTACTTGAGGGTTTGGCAGTAGAAAGTGACGAGCTAAAGCTTGCGCGTGGATTTAAATATCAAACTCTCATTAAAACAGGCGACGCAATTGGGCAGGGTTTATGTTTTGGTGACTGTGCTGATTTTCTCGGTGTGCAATACACGGGGGCAGGCAGCGGCTATCTTTGGGTCAATCACGAAGCCTATATTCGCCAGTTAGTTGATGGAAACTGGGACCGAGTGGCTGATTTGCAAACAGTTTCGCGCGAAAGACAGTGGGTAGGGGGATCCCTTTTAAAAATAAATGATTCTGCTCAAGGTTTTGCGATTGATTTAGAAAGTTCTGAAAATAAAAGATTCGATGGCAGTACACAAATTCCGTTTAGTGGTCTGGAAACTATTGATGGCTCACAAACCGCGGTAGGCACTCTCGCCAATTGTTCCGGTGGAACCACCGATTGGGGAACGTTTTTGAGTGGTGAAGAAAACTACCAAGATTTTTATGGCGAAATTAAACCCTATAAAAACACAAGAATACTTGAGAAATCCGAGTTTGATTGGTGGAGGCATTTTCCACTTTCACCTCGGCACTATGGGTGGGTGGTTGAAATAAACCCAAAAACGGGGAACGCGGTAAAACATGTTTCTTTAGGTCGGTTTCGGCACGAAGGGGCCCTGTTTGTAAGACGAAAAGATAACAAGACTGTTGTTTACATGGGCGAGGATAGAACCGGTGGAGCCTTGTTTAAGTTCGCGGCCGATAGTGAAAACTCCCTAGAAAAAGGAATCCTGTACTGCGCTAAAATGGATTTTATTAAGGGCCAGGGCGAATGGGTTCCGCTTGAAAGATCCAAAAATTCGGTACTTCAAAAAGAGTTTAAATCTCAACTCGATGTTCTTGTTTTTGCCCAATATGCAGCAGAACTTGTGGGCGCAACTCCGATGGCAAGGCCAGAGGGTATGGCGCTTAATCCCAAAACTGGAAATGTTTTTGTCGCTCTCACGGGAGCTGAAAAATTCGAGAAGCCCTATGGTTCGATTCTTGAAATTGAAGAAGGTGAAGGCCAAAGCCCTAACAATAAAAAATTTAAATTTCGCGAAGTCATAGCAGGCTCTCCAGAAAATGGCCTCGCATGCCCCGATAATCTCATTTTCGATGCTGACGGAAATTTGTGGATCACGACGGATGTTTCTGAGAAAAAATTGGGATTAACCCCTTACGAATTCTACCAGCGTAATGTTCTTTTTTTCTTAGCTCTTTCTGGCAAAGAAAAAGGAAAACTTATGCGAGTGGCTGAGGCCCCAGCAGATGCAGAGTTCACGGGGCCCTGCTTTGTTTCTGGCGGAAAAAAGTTGCTTCTCTCAGTGCAACACCCAGGTTCGCAATCAACAGAAAAGAAACTAACAACAAGTTTTCCAGCCTTTGACGGAAAATCCCTTCCCAAATCCACAGTCATTGCGATTGATATCCCCAAAGATTTTAAATCTCAGATTTAACAGTTTGATTGCAGGTGCCTAAATTCACCGGACATTCTGATATCAGGTTTAAGAAAAGTCCCTATAAACGGAATTTATTTGCTAATCTTTAGATTCCCGTCATCGTCTAGGCTGAATGTATTGCCCTGAGGAATAACTTGAACTCGATTGACGACTTTCAAATAGCAGTGAAATTCAGTTCTTACTCTTTGTCCTTCATATGAGACAGTAAGCTTGGTGCAGCTAAGGTTTCCTTTTTCCTTGGTGACTTCTTTGGCGTTAGAAGCATTGTTCCAATTTGGCTTTACAGGCACATCTTTTAGGTAATCTTCCAGGAGTTTTTCAGCGAAATCACCCTCGACAGTTACGCCATCGATTGTTGATTTTTCGCTATCAACAAATGATTTAAACCCTTTTGGGACTTCGACTGCTGTCGAAGTCAGATTCACCTTGTCCTTATCTGGATGGAAATTTCCGAGCGACAGGACTGCCTGAATGGGATTTGTTTCAGTCGATAAATTCGGAGCAAAAATCCGACAAAAGAAATCTATCTGGCCACTAATGGCTTGACGCATGCGAACGCAAGACATTGTTTTATTACTGCGGGTTTGCCAGACATCGTAGGTTGAACCTCCCTCGGAATAATCATGCTCGGTTTTCTCGTTTTTTAATTCGGTTTCCCACAGATATTTCGCGATACCACCAGAGACATGAACCCTAACTCTATAAATCGCATGATCAATTTTGTACTCGATAGGGGCTGCAAACCCGAAGGAGGGAACCAAAAGCAAACTAAGAAAAAGTGGTAAAATAAAGTTCATAAAAATCTCCGTCGGCGGCTCATAACACCGAGCGTTAGTAAATGCAAGTGCCCAATTATCGCGCGCTTGGGTGGATACAAACAGATTTAGTGGCAAACGGAGTCTTTGGGGGAAAACCTAAACTCACAGGATATCCTGATATCTCGACGTCTGGATATCCTGATATCAGGTTTAAGAAAAGTGAGTTCGCGTGGATACAAACAGATTTAGTGTATTTGGAGTTGCTTACAGCCTCCGGCTCGCGTTCCGTTTGAGTCGCCCTCCCTTCGGGGGGCTTGATCAAACTCACGCACGCATCGCACAAAATTGCTTCGCAATTTTCCGCGCTTGCGTGGTGCCCGAGAGAGGACTTGAACCTCCACAGCCTTTCGGCCACAGGCTTCTGAGACCTGCGTGTCTGCCATTTCACCACCCGGGCATATAAAGAACAATTTCAACCGAGTAGCAAAACAGTGTGTCGACAGGTCCTGGCGTCAGCCGAGACCTGCGTGTCTGCTTTTTGGCAAACCTGAGGTTTGACCCATTTCACCACCCGGGCATTTTTAAAAAAGAACGGTATAACAAGAGTTTCCAGAGTGTGTCGACAGGTCCTGGCAGAGCGCCTTACGCTGCCTTTTGTTGCGTGGCGGGGCGCCTATACACTCTGCTTAAAAAATCCACCTGCGAGTAGTGAATCTCAGGGATTCCCAAAAAGCTTATGGCCTGTTCCAAAATAGGAATGTCAGCATCTGATCTTTCCGTTTCAAATTGAAGCAAAAGAACGGCATAGGGCTTATCAGCAAGAAAAATCGGAAACACAGCGGATGATTTCTCAATTTTTCCTTCAATTTTCCAATTTGCTGGGCGCAGCTTTCCTTCAAAAGGATCGGGTAGGGGTTCGTTCAAAAATACAGCAGTTTTGAGGCTAAAGGCCGCCGTAATTTGAGGAAAATATGCGCTCGGGATTTGCTCGTTGTTGGCGATGGCACCATCCGACGAACAAAGGGCATATAAATCAGTAGGCAAAATTTCGTCTTGTGGCATTGCTGTGGCTTTAAGTGAAATCATTGTGATTCGACGGGCTTTGAGTGTTTTTGCTACAGAAAAGAAAAGTTCTTTCAGTTCAAGTGTGCATTTTCTTAGACCTCGGCTGCAGATATCCGCGGGGGACCCCTCAGGAAGTATAGAAGTTTCAAAAATTTTTCGATCCCAATCCTGATTCTGTTTTAAGGCTTGAATTTTTTCTTTAATGGCATTGAGGTCTTGAGATTCCTTTTGCTGAAATTTGGGGGTTATCGGTAGCCCCAGCGAAGACTCAATTCGAACTCTTGTTTCCTCTTCAGCTCTTTTGTTTGTGGCAATTCCTTTTTGAATTTCAGTTTCGAATTGTTTTTCAGCATTAACAACTCCAAAATTTACCGGCTTGCTTTCGCCTTCAACCTTCCATGAATTCGGGTTGGAACTAGGTAGAGCGGCCGTTTCTCTTTGAATTTGAGTGGATGCGTTTCTTTCAGATGACTGTGAATTCAATGTTGCCGTCGAATTTTCACTGATCGGATTTTGAGACGATTTGTTATTCCAAGCAGATTCATTCTTGTCGGATTCTACAATTTTAAAATTGGACCCTTGATTTTGTTTTTCAGACTGGATGATTTTGTTTTGAATCGCTTCATCTTGCTTTGATTCACTTTTGTGATTGTTCCAGTCCGCTGGTTTTTCATTTCCTGCAGACTTGTGGTGGTTCCATTGGGGGTCGGTGTCGTCATTGCCGGCCTTGTGGTGATTCCACTGGGGGTCCGAGTCGTCCTTGCCGGCCTTGTGATGATTCCATTGGGGGTCGGAGTCTTCTTTGCCCGCTTTGTGATGATTCCATTCGGCATTATTGTCTTGTCCGCCTTTGATATGAACCGACGAATTGTCGTGCGGGGAATCTTTTCCAGAGCTAATTTTGTTATTCCATTCTGCCCCGCCGTTGTTTTGAGATCCCCCGGCACCAAAATAGGGGCCTTTATTTTCGTTGTTTTTTGAATCTGCTCCACCTGAAGAATTTTTCGAGCCACCACTTCCTGGACGGTTAGGGCGCGATATCCCCGATGGCAATTCGACATATTCAGGAAGATCATGAGTTTTAAGGTACCGGGTTAAAAGCATGCGTGCTCGACCCTTAAACAACACAGGGTGCACGGGGTGGGTTAGCACGTCAGCAAAACCCGCGGCATAAAGCCCCGAGCGCTGTTGAGTAGTTAGTTTTTTTGCAAGTGCTATCCAAAAGGCTGAAGTCGAAGATTTGAATTGGGCCTGATAGGCAATTCCCCTTTTGTTGGCAAATTCGACATCGACAATTATCAAAAAGACTTCGGGCTTAGTTACGGCCTCGCCAAGCTCGTCTGCATTTGCAACAAATTGAACGCCAAGTCCCTCACCCTTGAAGGCTTTGTTTACGGCCTCTTTGCTTGTGTTCTCAGTCGTAGCAAAAAGAACAAGGGGGTAAATGGGTTCTGTTGGTTTTTCTGGAGGTTTATCCGTAGGATTTTCCGTAGGTTTATTTGTGCCGTCTTCACCCGCCATGACTTTGTCTTATCGGCTAGGAAAATGGCAGACTTAAGTCGATATTAAGTCAATAATATTAGTGGGTTAAGTTTCTGTTTTTCAGGAGTCCCTAACTGTGGCATATCGACCCTTAATCAAATGGAAATCACACCCACGCACACAGCTCAAATCTCAACTTCGGAAACTTTCGAAATTGAGTATACCTTGGGAACCGAAGATTTTGTTTTTGAGGGCACCGAGCCTAACAAAACCTATTTAGTCGAAATCGGATCAGGCAAACTTCATCCCTTGCTCGAAAAAGAATTGCTAAAATATAAAGCCGGCGAAAGTTTTCAGATTCGGTTGGATGCCTCGGTTGGCTTTGGTTTTCCTGATCCTGCTCTGATTATTCAGGTAGCCAAATCTAAAGTACCAACAACTCTGGCGGGCCTTAAAATCGGAAGTTCCTTTGAGGCTCCGGGCCCTGACAAAAAGAAAAGAAAATTTCGTGTCACTTTTGAAAATGAAAAAACGATTACAATTGATGGCAATCACCCTCTAGCAGGAGAGCTTATAGTGTTTGAGGGAAAAGTGATTTCGAGAAGCTAGGCTTTGTTAACTCTGGGAAGCTCGCAGCCTCTACCATTTCAAAAAAATATTGGTGAAAGGGCGACGGGGTAGGGGTGCTGAGTTCGGGGTGAAAGCTCGTAGCTAAAAATTGATTAAACCGCACACATGAAGGCTTGTTCGATCTAGGATCGTGAGCAAGAATTTCTACACCCTCGGCAAAACTTTCAAACTGAGGGGCGCGAATAAAGGCAACAGAATAATCCCAAACCTTCGTTTCGAAGCTTTCGAGTTGGCGGCCATAGGCATTGCGCGAAACTGTCATCGGAATCCAATTGCAAGATTTTTGTTCAGAGTTAAGAATTTTTTCTGAAATCAAAATTGCCCCAGCGCAAATTCCCCATGCGGGTTTTTTGGATTCTTTGAACTCCTCAAGAGCTTCAAAAAAACCAAATGTGCTCAGTAATTTTAAAAAGGTGGTACTTTCGCCACCTGGAATAATGAGGGCATCAACAGTTTTAAGTTGCTGGGGCTTGCGAATCTCTACAAATTCATGGCCCGCGGCTTCAACGTGCGCCCTATGAGGTTGAACGCAGCCCTGAAGGGCAAGAACACCGATTTTTTTCACGAACGACTCTACCAGCCGCGTTCGGCGAGGCGCTCATTTGCGGGTATCTCTCGAATATCCAAACCTCTCATGGAATTCCCGAGTCCCTTTGAGGCCTCTAGAACCGCCATGGGATCCTTAAACTGTGCGGTGGCTTTAACAATCGCCTTCGCCATGAGAATAGGATTGTCAGATTTAAAAATTCCGCTTCCTACAAAAACAGCTTCAGCTCCCAACTGCATCATGAGAGCCGCGTCTGAGGGGGTCGCGATTCCGCCAGCAGCAAAATTAGGAACCGGCAAACGCCCTTCGGCTGCAACCTTTAAAACAAGTTCGTAGGGCGCCCCTAAATTTTTTGAGGCAGTCATAAGTTCTTCTTTATGGGCTTTTGTGAGTGAACGAATATCACCCAAAATTTGTCTCAGGTGACGAACGCCTTCGACGACATTACCCGTGCCTGCTTCACCTTTGGTTCGGATCATTGCGGCCCCTTCGCCAATGCGACGCAAAGCTTCGCCTAAATTTGTGGCTCCGCAAACAAAGGGAACATCAAAAGCCATTTTATCAATGTGATAGGCCTCATCAGCAGGAGTTAAAACTTCACTTTCATCGATATAATCCACACCCAAAGCTTGCAAAACTTGAGCCTCAGCAAAATGCCCGATACGAGCTTTGGCCATGACAGGAATTGTTACGGCGTTCATGATTTCTTCAATCATTGCGGGGTCAGACATTCGGGCAACGCCGCCTTGTTTTCTAATGTCAGACGGAACCCTCTCCAAGGCCATTACGGCCACGGCACCTGAATCCTCAGCAATGCGTGCCTGCTCGGCGTTGATCACGTCCATGATCACGCCACCTTTAAGCATTTCAGCTAAACCCGTTTTTAAATTTAAGCCCATGAAACAATTCACTAGCAAAAATCAAAGTTTAAGAAAAGAATTTAACGACTTTTGCTGAAAGTCAGCCTATTTTAAGACCAGCTTCAAAATTATGGCAGAAATTTGGTTTAAACCCATAGACCTCAAGGAGTTAAACGCTCGTGGGCGAGGCACAATGGTTGAGCATATCGGCATCGTCATAACCCAGGTCGGTCCCGATTGGATCAAAGGCACAATGCCGGTTGACTCTAGAACCGTTCAACCTCGAGGAATTCTGCATGGCGGGGCCAATGTGGTGTTAGCCGAAAGTCTCGCAAGCCTTGCCGGAAATTACGTTGTCGACCCCGCTCAGTTTTACTGTGTAGGGCTTGAGATCAATGCCAATCACATCAAGTCTACCACCCAAGGTATTGTGGAGGGGACCACTCGCCCCCTTCACCTGGGCCGCAGTACTCAAGTGTGGCAAACTGAAATTGTACAAGGGACTAAACTGATTTCAGTGAGTCGAATGACTTTGTCGGTGTTACCCGTCAAAACATAAAAAATTTAGAGTAAATCAGACACCCGTTTATCAGAAAATGAGTTGATCCAAGCGGTCAGGTTTTTTTCAAAAAGTGAATCTACAGTATCGCTACCCTTTTCGGCTTTGGGTCCGAGGCCCGATCGCTCTAAATATTTTGAAAGAAGTTCTGAGAGCAACTGTGCCCTGAGGCTGCGAGCTAAAACATAATGCAAGGTGCTTTCCTCATTGCGTGTGGCTGTCTCGACAACGATTCCTTCGGTTTCGAGAAACCTTAGAATATTCTTAATGGATTTTTGAGAAAGTCCGGTTCGTGAAAACAATTCATCGAGTCCAATCGGATTTCGGGCTTGATCATGAGCCTCCTGAAAAAAGGCAACCGTTGAAAGTAAACCCTGTGTTTCAGAAATCGTAGGCGATGATTTATGCGAGGCCAAAATGTGTTTTTCGTTCTGAAAAAGATAGCTCACTTCAGCGCCAAGAATCACAATAATCCACACAACAAAAATCCAGAAACCCAGAAGTGGTAAAATCGCAGCTTTGCCATAAGCCGTGTGGGTTCCGAATTTAAAATAATATTGGAGACCAATATTGGAAAGTTGCAGCAGTGTAGCGGCGAAGACACCACCCACCAAGGCTGAGCTCCATCGTACCCGACTCACGGGTACTAACTTGTAAAGCGATGTGAAGGTAGCCAAAATTAGGGCTAAGGGAATCAATGAGTTTAAAAGTTTCATGAGCAAAGGAATCTGAAAAAGAAGTTCTCGAGTGGCCGGAATTTTTTGCAGAATGAGTGGAACACTCAAGCTGGCCGTAAGGACTATCGGGGCCACCACTGAGGCCACTATGAAATTTCGAACCTTTTCTAGAAAGGGTCGTTCTTGATCTGATGACCAAATGAAATTTAGTGTGCGATCAATATTAGAAAAAGTCTGGAGACCCACCCATCCCAAAATTAAAAGCGAAAAAATACCTAAGGTTCCGCTCTTGCTTTCAATAGAATTTAGGTACCCCTCTTTAAATTTTAAGGTGTATTCCAAAAGAACCTGAGCGTGTTCCTCGGGTAAAGTGGCCATAACGCTCGAGACGGCTGAGCCTATAGCTTCTTGAACCATTCCAAACTGTGTGAAAATTGTGAATATAAAAAAACATCCGGCAATTAAAGGAAGCAGTGAAAATATCATCAGAAACGCTAGGCTTTCGGCCCTTACTTTGACGTCGTCTCTAACGTATTCACCAAAAAGCATGAGGGCCCATCGAAGAGATCTCGAAAATTTGCGTCTTATCCAAGGCAAATTTGCATTGGTTTCGATTTCAAAATGGTGAATAATCTTTTTGTGAAGTTTTTCG
Source organism: Bdellovibrionota bacterium (assembly GCA_964201665.1). Lineage (GTDB taxonomy): Bacteria > Bdellovibrionota > UBA2428 > UBA2428 > UBA2428 > CAXNEW01. The sequence goes on along the minus strand of CAXNEW010000004.1, from coordinate 4,480 downwards.
AGGTTCTCGTCGCGTAAAGACATATGACTCCCTATAGCCCATTTAAAATTTCAGTTGAGTTTTCAAGATCTAGAGTGGGCCCGCTTGTAAGTTCATTTGCCGATTTGCCGAATGAAAAATCTAAAAAGCTGGCCTGGCTAAGTTCAGTATCAACAGAAGAACAATCGTCTGCCCAGTTGAAAGTTTGAGTTTGGTGATTAAAACAAGCGGGGTTGTCGAGAGTGCTTAAATCGAGAGAAGCTGCGGCACAGTCCCAGGCAAAACGATCACAGGAATCCGAAAATTCATGATCAACTCGATTGGCTAGGGTGAGAATTTGGTCTCCTGGAACCAAAAAGAACTGATAGTGACTGGCTAAAGAATTCGTTTTGGCTTCAATCCTGACTAAAAAATCATTTGAAGTGGGAAGGCGATTTTTAAAGGGAACTGACGAGCAGGAGGGAGGGGCTACCAATGATGTTGGTAAACCGCTTGCCCCGCCAAGAATAAATGCAGAATATTGAGATTTTAGAATTCCCGATTCTAATTTCAACGAAATGAATTCACTTTTAGGGGACCGGGAGAGGCTTTCTGTGCATGAAAGATCGTAGGCCCAGTAACCAAGCGACCACGCGGTCTCAGATTCATAGTCAATTGTGATTCGAATTTTGCCGTCAGTGTTGAAATGCTGGAACTCGGTAAGCTGATTGCTAACCACAGACGGAATTTCTTCAACATCAAAACCAAAGCTTAAAAAATTCGGCTGGGCCGTGAAGTTGTAAAATGGAAACAGACCTAGGGTTTCTTCAAATTTCTGAGGCTCAAATGCGATGGCTGAAAACTCAGAGGTGGACACATCCAAAATTTCGAGTGGATAATCTAAAACTGTTTTGTCGTTAAAAAAGAGTGGCCTGGAATCGGCGCTTGAAATATTTCCAGGCGAAAGCTGGGCTTTGCGGGAAAAGTTGGCGCTTGATTGTAAAAGGCTTTTCAGTCGACTAAGTGCCCGTTTAAAAAATCTTTCTTGGCAATTAAATAAAACAGGACTCGCCAGACCCGTACATAAACTTTCTTCAGTTAAATTGGAATTCAAAAAATCTTGGGTTCCAATTAAAGTGGATAGGGCTGAGTTGTTAGAAAGAGTTTCAGTTTTTGTATACCAATTGGGAACCGGCGGTTCGACTCTACGTTTGTCCGAACATCCCTGAATAAAAAAAAGAAGTAAGAAAAAGTTTTTCATGTTTATTTTCCACGTAGACGATGGCTCAGGTTGATTGCAAATTTTCTGAGCACACCGATGTGTGCCTCTGGAAATTTGCCTAAAAACTTTTCAAAGTCTGAGAAACGGATTCGTAGAATTTGGGAGTGTTCGAGAGCGCGCGTGTTGGCGCTGGCGGGTTGTCCATCTAGCCATGACATTTCTCCGCAAATATCCCCTTCGCCAAGTTCGGCCACAATTTTTTCTTCTTTTTTTGCAGAACCAACAATGGGAAATCCGATTGCAATTTTTCCGTCACATATAATCCAAAGGGAATCATTGGGTTTGCCGGCTTCAATAAGCAAAGTTCCTGGATCAACTCTCAAGGGCAAAGTCACGCCCCACAAGGCATCAACTTCTTTTTGTGTGAGATCACGCAGCAGCCAAGTACGCGTGAGAATTTGTTTCATCTCTCAATTTTATACGCATCTGGGTACAAAAGGTTCTCTTTTTGAAAGGTGTCATTTTTTTGCGAGATTTAAAACCCAGTCAGAAATTTCTTCGGCTGTGTAGTTTTGCATTTGTGTTTTCCACTCACCCTGGGGATAACAAACACCTGCGACTCCCTCCGAACATCGCCCCAGGCATCCAGCCGAGTTAATTCTTAACTCGGAATTTCGTCCCTTCAGAAGTTCCTTTACTGTTTTTCGAAGATCTTCTGAGCCTTTGGCTGCGCAAGACTCCCCCTCCAGTCGGTTCTGAGTGCAAATAAAAAGATGGGCTTTGAGGTTGGATTTAGATGAGGGGTTCATTGTAAATGTCCGAAAATAATAAAGTAACGCCTTCTGGGTGGTTTGATGCAAAAATCTGAATCAAAATAAATTCAAAATTTGTGAATCAACACTGATTGGTTCAAAATATACTCCCATGTCCGATTTAAAGTCGAATCACGAACGCAGTTTAATTGGCCTGTCTCTGGGAGCCTTGGGAGTTGTTTACGGCGATATCGGCACAAGCCCGCTGTATGCCTTTAGAGAATGTTTTACGGGGCATTCCACTCTGCCCGTATCAACAGATTCTGTTTTGGGTGTTTTGTCGCTCATCGTGTGGTCCTTAATTTTGGTGATTTCAGTAAAATACGCCTTTTATATTCTTAGGGCCGATAACCGCGGTGAAGGTGGGGTGTTATCTTTGATGTCCTTGGCCGCCCCAGGCAAACACACCGGTAAAGAAAGGAGTCTAAGATTTTTTGTTCTTATAGGTCTTTTTGGTGGGGCTCTTCTTTACGGCGATGGCATGCTCACGCCTGTGATTACGGTACTGAGCGCGGTGGAAGGCCTAAAAATTGTAGCTCCCAATCTTGAGAATCTTGTTGTTCCCATCACCATAACGATTTTGATTTTTATTTTTATGGCCCAACGTTGGGGCACTGCGCGCATTGGCGCAGTTTTTGGGCCCATTATGATTCTTTGGTTTTTTTCTTTGGGACTCTTGGGGCTGATGAGTGTCGTTAAAAATCCAGCAGTCCTTGAGGCTATAAATCCCTGGCTTGGTGTTAAGTTTTTATTTGAAAATGGAAAACATGCTCTTCCGGTTTTGGGAAGTGTCTTTCTTGTGGTTACCGGAGGCGAAGCTCTTTATGCCGACATGGGCCATTTTGGCAGAAAGCCCATTCAATGGGCTTGGTACTTTGTGGCTTTTCCCGGTCTCATTTTGAATTATTTCGGACAGGGCGCTTTGGTTTTGGCTGATCCTGAGACCATTCAAAATCCTTTTTATTTACTGGCTCCAAGAGGAGTTTTGTTTGGCCTGGTGGGGTTGGCGACCATGGCCTCTATCATTGCCTCGCAGGCTTTAATTTCTGGGGTTTTTTCGATGACTCGTCAGGCCCTTCAGATGGGATATGTCCCGCGAATGCAAATTGTTCACACCTCAGCCTCTGAAATTGGGCAGATTTATATTCCATTTATCAACTGGGTTTTGCTGGCTTCGACAATTTATCTTGTTTTAACTTTTCAATCCTCTACGAATCTCGCGGGCGCCTACGGAATCGCTGTTGCTGCGACGATGGTCATTACGACGATTCTTGCTGGACAAGTATCAAGACGAATCTGGGGATGGTCTTCATTAGCTTCTTTTTCGGTTATGGCTTTTTTTCTAATTTTTGATTTGCTTTTTTTAGGAGCCAATTTTGTAAAAATTGCCGACGGTGGTTGGTTTCCCATAACTGTGGCCATTGTTATATTCACTCTTATGACGACCTGGAAAAAGGGGCGTCGCATTTTGGCAATTACCCTTAAGAAACGAAGTCCCTCCTACGAAGATTTTATTGAATCCACTCTGGCCGAAAAACCCCATCGAGTTGCTGGAACCGCAGTTTTTATGGCTGGTGATCCTGAAAGTGCTCCGCCCGCTTTAGTTCGAAATTTAAGACATAATAAAATTCTTCATGAAAGAATTGTTTTGCTAACGGTGCTTTCGGACGAAATCCCCTTTGTTGCAACGAAGTCCCGAGTCACAATTTCGAGTTACAAGGCTGGTTTTTTCAAAGTCGTGGCCCATTTTGGTTTTCAAGAAACGCCGTCAATCGGAGAAGTCGTAAAATCATGTAAGCCCTTAGGGCTTGATATTGACATTCCCAATACAACATTCTTTCTGGGGCGCGAGACGATTTTGGCTACTAAACGAATTCCAGGTATGGCACTGTGGCGTGAGAAATTATTTTCAATCATGAGCAAAAATGCCCAGGGAGCGACCAGCTTCTTTCAGATTCCGGCGGAGCAGGTAGTAGAAATAGGCGCCCAAGTAGAGATATGAGCTTGGTTGCTTTTGACGGTACACCGCTGGCTGCCGTTGACGCGCGCTTTCCTTGCTCGGTTCCAACGGTGTTCGTGCACGGGCATGAACACCGTTTGCTCCGACACCTTGGTGTTCGTGCAAAAATTTACGCTGGGTCGGGCGATAGGTACGAGCGTAGGAGATTTTTTGAGGTTGCCGCGACGAGTACTAGGGTGCCGCCAAACAGAGCCCAGCCCGAAGGTTTTTCGCCTAATAGTAAAAAAACCCAAATGGGGTTCAAAATGGGTTCAAGTAATAAAATGAGTGTGGCATCAAAGGCCCGAACCCTTCCGATGGCTTTGGAATAAAGCAAGTAGGGTAGGCCTAGCTGAAAGAATCCAGCAACGACCAGCCTCCATAGATCTTGGGTATTCGGAAACACGGGCCCCCCTTCGTTTTTTAGTAGTTCAGGTTCGGAGCTTCCAAACGAAATCAAAGTTGGTAGGGCTACCATTGCTGCGAGTA
>CAXNEW010000003.1:0-78227 GCA_964201665.1 Bdellovibrionota bacterium | reverse complement strand
AATTCAGAAGACAGAATGGATATTGTTGGCGGCAATTGGGCCCATGAGTTTTCTGTGTCTGAAAGTGATGGCAAGTACGGTGTTGAAAAACTTAGGAATCTAGAGACGGTTCTTAAATCGCAGGACCCCAGCCTTTAGTTTGAAGCTTTAAAAAATTTTTTCAAAAATGTTTAACAACACGAAGAAACAGCATAAAAACAAATCTATGGTCAGCGGGCTTCTATTTTTGGCGTTTTTGGGTTCTGGAAACCTTTGGGCGCAAAACCAGGAAGATCCTCATCAAATTCACTCCCGGCTAACTAAAATTTTCTATTGGCAAGTTGCCGATGAGTTGAAACTTAACGCCAAGGCAGAAAAAGAATTCGTACAAATACTCGAAGATCTCCAGGCAAGACGGAGTTTGCTTCTTGAATCAAAAAATGCGCTTTTTTTGCAGGGTCGTCAGAATCTTTTGGGGGCCGGAAGCAACAAAGATTCACATAAATTTTTAGGGGAATACGAAAAAATTCAGAAAGACCTCTTTGCCCTTGAAAATGACGAGCGCAATCGCCTCAAAAAGGTCTTAAGTCCTGCTGAGATGGCACGATTCTATTTAGTTCGAGACGAGCTTGCAGGTCGCATTCGTGGAGCCCTCCAAAAAGCTAAAAATTGATGTGGGTTTGCCACTGAATTTTAAAGCCAAACTCAACGGCTTTAGACTAGATTTCCCATAAATGGATACTATCGAAACCCGCATTCTAAATCTTAAAAAAGAGCTAGGCCCCCAGACTTTGATTCTGGGTCATCACTATCAAAGAGCTGGAATTGTAAAACTTGCTGATCGAATCGGAGATTCCTTTGGACTTGCAAAGGCTGCTTCGGAATCGCGGGAAGCAAAAAATATTGTCTTTTGTGGAGTTCGGTTTATGGCCGAGAGTGCGGCCATTTTGTGTCGAGATGACCAACGAGTATATCATCCTGAGCCTGAAGCGGGTTGTCCTATGGCCGACATGGCTCCAATGGATTCTGTTGAGTATGCCTGGAAAACTTTAACTTCGAGGGCTGATTTTGCCGGGCGATCGATGAGCCCAGTTACCTACATGAATTCCCATGCCCCATTAAAAGCCTTCACTGGAAGGCATGGTGGGGTGGTCTGTACCTCGAGTAATGCGGCTAAAACTATGGAGTGGGCTTGGGCAAAATCAGATTTAGTTTTGTTTTTTCCTGATGAACACCTGGGTCGGAATACAGGTAAAGCGATGGGACTCAAAGATTCAGAAATGAAAATTTGGTACCCCTCAAAGCCCGATGGAGGCATCGACAGTCTGAATGGAGTCCGATTGCTACTTTGGAATGGGCATTGCCCGGTTCATATGAAATTCACCCTTAGGGACGTTAATTTTATTCGCGAGCACTTTCCGAATGCAAAAATTGCTGTTCATCCTGAATGTACAGAGGAAGTGGTCTCACGGGCAGATGCCGTCGGCAGTACAGAATTTTTAGTAAACTATATTTCCAAGTTGCCCGCCAAGACCCAGGTTTTTGTGGGAACTGAAATCAATTTAGTGGATAGGCTCAGACGCGAAAATCCCCAAATTCGAGTTGAGGCATTGTTTCGTTCCCTGTGTCCCACAATGTATAAAGTGAATTTGCAAAAACTCGAACGAACCCTGATTTCAATCCGTGAGGGTGATCAAAATCTGGAAGCGGTTCCAATGCCCCCTGAAATAAAAAATCCAGCGCGCCTAGCCCTTGAACAAATGTTGAAATTACAAGGAATGAATTAGATTATGAGTGCCAATGAGAGTTTTGAGCACCTGTCGGCCATTCAGCTTGCCGAATGGGCCCTTCGAGAAGACCGAGCTAGCTTAGATAAAACAACTGAACAGCTGGATTTATTTTTAAAGTTAAAGAACCAAAAAAATGAGTTCAATCAAAGTTTTATTGTGTCAGCAAAAGCAGAAGGCGTTTTTTCAGGTATCGAGTGGATATCGGCCATTTCGAAAGTTTCCGGTCTGGACATGAGTACACGTTGGAGAGAGGGAGAAATTTTTACTCCTGGAAGTGTTATCGTGAACGGTCGGGGTCCGTGGCAAAAAATACTTCAAGTCGAAAGATCCCTTATTAATTTGCTTCAGGCTCTCTGTGGTACAGCCAGTGTAACATCCCTTTTTGTGAAAAAAGTGAAGAAGCGTTGGAAAGATGAGTTGGGATTGAGCGAAGAAAAAATGCCAAAGATTTATCACACCCGCAAAACCTTGCCGCTTTTGAGAGATTTACAAGTTAAGGCCGTTCTAGCAGGTGGTGGTTTTGAGCATCGAAAAAATCTCGAAGAACGCGTGCTGTTTAAAGAAAACCATAAATTTATTTTATTGGGGCAAAATCAAAAATTTTCTGACCTTGTCAAATTTGTTGTTTCTTATCATCCCGAGGCTCAATTCGAGGTTGAAAATATTGAGGAAGCCCGCATGGCTTCCGAGGCCGGTGCTCGGCATTTACTTTTAGACAATTTCACACCCGAAAAAGTGGAACTCGCAGGTCGGGAACTCAATCCCACCGGAGTTTTTTTGGAAGTGTCGGGTTCGTTGAATCTAGAGAATATTTCTCAGTTTGTGTGTCCAGGTATTTCCAGGCTGAGTGTTGGCGCCCTCACCCATAGTGTTCGAGCCATAGACATGTCGCTTGATTGGATTTGAAAATCTGTGAATTCGATTTTTCCCACCCAGATTTTTGATGTTTTAATTCTGGGACAAGGTTTGGCCGGTCGAATTGCTGCCCTTTCGGCCATTGAGGCTGGCGCAGGCAAGGTGGCCCTCGTTGGACTTCCGTCTACGGCCTCTGATTGGGCACAGGGAGGAATTGTCTATCAAGGAGAGGGTGATCCCGACAAACTTCGTGAAGATTTGTTAGAGGCCGGTTGCAAAGAAAATTTTCAACCCGCCGTAGAAATGATTTTGAAAAATGGGCCTTTGGCTGTTCGGAAATGGCTTCTAGAAAATGCCAAGATTCCCTTTGACCGCGTTGGAGGCAGAGAATCCGAGCTTGATTTAAATTTAGAAGCTGCTCATCAAAGCCACCGTATTCTTCACTGCAAAGATTCCACCGGTTCTGCTATTATGGCTGGACTCGGGGGCCTCCTAAATTCTGAACGTGTTAAAAACAAAATAACTTTCATTGATGCAGTGGCAGTCGAACTTTTGCTTTCCAATAGAAATGACGAAAGGCAGGCTAAAGTTTTTTCGGCATCTCGAGTTTGCGGAGCCTACTGTTTTTCGCGCGCTCACAATGAAGTTGGATCCGTTGTTTCAAAAACGACAATCCTAGCGACCGGAGGATTTTCGAGTTTGTTTCTACATTCAACGGGACCTTCAACCAGTCGCGGAGATGGTATTGCCCTGGCCCATCGAGCCGGAGCTCGAACTTTGGGTTTAGAGTATGTGCAGTTTCATCCGACGGCTTTGTTTCTGCCAAACAAACCTCGCAAACTTTTGACCGAAGCTTTAAGAGGAGAGGGAGCTAAGCTTCTTAACTCCAAGCATGAACCCTTTGTTGATGAATTAGCTCCACGGGATAGGGTTTCACGAGCAATTCACTCTGAAATTATGAAGTCCGATCTTTCTCATGTGTGGCTGGATTTAACCCCAATTGAAAATTTGGAAAATCGATTTCCTGCTGTATGCAAGCTTTTAAGCGAACAGAGTTTGGACCCGAAAAAACAATTGATTCCCGTTGTACCGGCGGCCCACTACACTCTGGGCGGAGTTTGGACTGATCTTGAGGGGAAAACCAATTTGCCAGGTCTTTATGCCTGCGGAGAGGTGGCCTGTACGGGCGTGCACGGAGCCAACCGCCTTGCTTCAACCTCCCTTCTGGAGGCCCTTGTGTGGGGAGAATCGGCGGGCATTCATTCTGCAATGGAGTCGAAAAATATGGGAACCCATTTTGATTTTATTCCGCGTAGCTGGGAATCAGAAAGTCAAAAGCAAGATCCTGCGCTTCTGACCCAGGACTGGCAACTTTTGCGCCAAACACTTTGGAATTATATGGGACTCGTGAGAACAGAGCGAAGGCTCAGAAGAGCAGAAAAAATTCTTGTTGAACTAAGAACTGAAATTGAAAGTTTCTACAAAAAAGCAGAAATTTCTGACGAGCTTTTAGGGCTTCGGAATGGAGTTCTAGTGGCAACGCTAACTCTGTATGCCGCCCTTAGAAATCGTCGTTCAGTAGGAACTCACTACCTGGATTTGTCCGAATCCTAGTGCCGCAGTCACTCCTTTTTCAGCAGTTTGCTAAATCCCATCCAAGTTGATTTTAGGAAATCCCATTTGTTGGGGCCCTGGGTCGCGCTCGCGAATCAGCTCAGGAAAATCATCTCCGACATAACGATCTAGAGAATCAGCAGCCTTTATTCTCGCCTGTTCGCGTTCGACGGCCTTGCAGCTGGGGCAATCTTCTGCGACCGAAACTAAAAATTTATAGCCAACTCCATAGGCGCCAACGGGGTTGTCATCACAGGCCCCCTCCAAACCCTGGAGCCCGATAGTGGGATGATTTAAGGGGCAATCGATGTGGTCAAATCCACAGTCGACCATGTCATATGAAGGGGATCCGTCAGGTTTTTTATCTTTAAACACAAGATTGGCAAAAACTTTGATTTCATCAAACAAACCCTTTTCTCCAGCAAATTTAGCTTCAATCAATTGATTCATCTCAAGGTCCGAAAGTTTGCCTTGGGTTTTATTTAAACGAATTTGATTTACCTCAGCATCAACCAGGGAAAGCCTTTCCACTAAATTTTCATAAGTCTGTGCAAGTCGTACTGGAATTCGACATTCGCTATGACGGGATTCATGCACCAAAGTCGAAAGCCTTTTTAACTGGGGAATTTCCATGTTCATGTAAGAATTTGAAAAGGCACCGACTCCTCCGTCAGAGTGTGAGTCTAGAGTGAAAGTGCTGCCATTAATTCTAAAGCTTGGAGTTTGGCCTGAACTCGTGAGCACGGCTTGATTCTGCCAAGAGTCTAAATCAATTCCCCGAGCCGGCGGCAGGCTAAGATGGGGCAGTGCACTTCCACTTTGATTTAAGTTACTAAAAACCCGATCTGCATCTTTCTTGAAATCGTCTTTGAGTGTCCTTAAAAAAAGACCTGTTGTAACATTAAAGGCTATGACCCCAGGGGCTTCGTAAGAAGAGGTCCAGTAGCCAACTCTTGAATTCACAAACTGAAAGGCATCCTGAGAGGCTGGACCACCAAAGATTTCAGAATCACCTGTTGTAGAATAAAGTCCTCCACGTAGTCTTGCAAAATCGGTATAGGCAAGGGCCTTGTGAGAGGCTTGCATAGAATTTGAGAGAATACTTTTGAGTTCTGGGGTGGCATCGGAGTTTGAAAATGAAAAATTTACCCCATTCCCAAGGACACTAATTCCATAATCTTGGGCTGAATTTGGCCCATGAAAATCAAAATAAAGTCCCGGAAAAACCGTGTGTTCGTTAATCGTTGCTCCTGACAGATTTGTTTGGCCAGCCATGTCTGAATAATGAATATCAAACTCAACTCCTGAAAGATTTGCGTTCTTAAACAATGCCTTGCTCAAACTCGTTTGTTTTTTTTTGTCAGAAATAAAAAGGGCTCCTGTCAAATTGGTTCCCGAAAAATTAGAATTTCTAAGGTCGGTATTTTCTATGCGAAGGCCGCTGAGATTTTCACCTTTGGAGGCTTTAAAGTCTCGATAATCATTTTTTTCGCCTGATACGAGCCCGCATTCTTCGATGGAATCCTTGTTGTAACCCACGTCACCGTTTTTGTTTCTACAAAGCCCCGAGGCCGCATCGTAGCGATAGGTCGGCCCGCAAGCTGAGATCGCGAAAAACAAAATAAATAAAAAATGTTTGTAATGGAATTTATTCATTTCTATTCCTTGAGACCAATTCCGCGAGCCAATTTCAATACATGGGCTGAAACATTTAATTTTAAAGCCTCAAATCGCTCAGAAAAAACTTCGGGATGTGCCCTCTGTAAACGGCTGGCATTGACCAAGCAACTGGCTTTTGCCGCCGAGGGAGTGCCTTCACCGCTAGGGCCATTGCCCAAGGCGCATTTTTCTAAAAAATCCATCACAGAAGGAGCGTAGGACTCCACTGTGAGAGCCCTTTCAACATGAGGTGTAAGATCGCGTGCAAAGGACAAAAGCGAGTTTGGTGTTGTATGAGGATCAGCTTCGACTTCGTCACGGTAAACAGCAGCTTCGGGGGCATCAAAATCTTCAAGTTTTTTAGCTAAAAACAAATTTTGTGATTTCTCTTCATCCTTCTCCAAATTCTCATGGTTAAAAGCCTGGCTTGCCAGAGAGCTTTTGGCAGGCAAAGCTTTCTGGGTATTTGTGTTAGAAACTCGATTAATCGGAGCTTGAGGAATAACTGAATTTTTTGTAACGAAGTTCTGTTTCCACAAAATAAAAACTCCTAGTGAAATCAAAAAGAGAAAAAAAATTTTGAGTTTAAATCTTTTCATATGAAGAGTTTTCTTGTTATTGCAAATCGAGTTATTAATAGACCTGCAATCTCAGTGCCAAAACTCTTGATTTCTGCAACTAAATAAATGTCTTTAATATCAAGAACTTAACGCGGACTCAATTGCAGGGTTCAAGTTAAGGTTGAAAGGTAGGCGCCTAAAGTTGATGCAGGTGTGTGACAAAAAATGTCAACAGATTTGGATTACTTTCCAACAAACTTTAAGACGTCTGCGGCCTGCTCTTTGGTCGAGGCTGAGCGATCAAGCCAAACTATTTTTCCACCATCAACAAGAAAGGCCTGCCTAGCCGTAAAGCCAAAGGTCGTTGGAACGCCAAAACCTTCGGTCCACTTTTTATCGGTGTCAGCAACAAGGGCAAAGGGCAGACGATATTTTTCTTTGAATTTTTTTTGTGTTTCGACATTGTCGGTGCTCACGCCAAAAATTGTAATTCCCTTTTCAAGCAAGGCAGCATAGGAATCGCGCAGGCTACAGGCTTGGGCCGTACAGCCTGGAGTGTCGGCTTTTGGGTAGAAATAAACCAAAACTTTTCCCTTTTGGGTAAAATCGCTCAAATTCACTTTTTCTCCGGTTTCTCTCACACCCGAAACTACCGGAGCCGGGTCGCCGATCTTAAGTTCAGCACCGAGCGATTTTTGAATTCCAAAAAATTGTAAGAACGACATGAAAATACCCCACTTTATGAGTTTAAAATTTAACATATGATAGATGCAGATCTTAAACGACATTTTTGGTGGGGGCTATGAGTCTTTATGGGTTTTCAAATTCTCACATGTATTCTGATTCTGAGTGCTATTTTTATCGGAGGCTTTTTTTGGGCCCAAAGAATTCGTTTTTGGAGCCTGGTTGATGGCCTCTGGGCGACCTCGATCGGGTTGATTTGGATTTTTTTGGGTGCAGAAAATCTGCGAGCCCCTGTTCCAGTTGAGCTTTGGGTCCTCATGGGGCTCGGAATTTTTTGGTCTCTCCGTTTGACCTGGCATTTGGGTCGACGCCTTAGGGCTCATTTTCCAAGCGAGGACCCTCGGTATGTGGAGCTTAAAAAAAATTGGACAGCCTCGAAATTTTTTGTGTTCTTTTTGGCGCAGGCTTTTATTGCGGGGATTCTTTCACTGGGAATTGCTAGTCCTCTGATGCTAAATGCCCAGGTGCTTAAGGCCCAGGGGTTTCAAGTCCAAGGAAATCCCTTTGCGTGGATTTTTTTGGTCGGGTCGGCTTTGAGTTTAGCGGGAGTTTTTGTTTCGGATCGTCAACTTGAAAAATTCAAGGCAAAATCTAAACTTTCAAACCTTAGAGGAGAAGTTTGCCAACAGGGTCTTTGGGCCTATTCTCGGCATCCCAATTATTTTTTTGAATGTCTGACCTGGCTCTTTTGGGGTGGGGCGGGCCTTAGTTTAATTTGGAATCAGCCAGGAATTTTTAAGTTTTTCACGATAGTGCCCGGGGTCCTTTTAACATTTTTGATTCTAAAATTTACTGGAATTCCCTACGCCGAAAGTTCCTCACTCAAATCAAGAGGCGAAAAATACAAAGACTATCAAAGGCGAGTTTCAATTTTTATTCCTTGGTTCCCCAAAAAAAAGGTGTAAAAATAGCTGTATGAAAAATTACATTGTTTTAACGTTTCTCTGTTTAGGGCTTGGTCTAGGATTTGTGAATTTAAGCTTTTCGCAAAACTCAGATGGAGAAAAAACAAATGCTAAAAAAAATCGCACAGACCTTGAAGAAGGCGTGACCGAGGTTTTGGACGGAGTCGAAGAAACCGCAAAGAAGGCCGGAAAAGTCGTTAAAAAAAATCTTAAAAAAGCCCAAGAAAACGTTGAAGAGTTTGTAGAAGAAGATCTCAAGCCCGCCGCAAAAAAAGTCGAAAACGCCGCAAAAAAAATACCCGGCGAAGTTTCTAAGGCCCTCGGCACTGATGATTCCAAAGAAGAGTCCAAAAAAGATTAAGTCTGGGTCAGGCACAATTTTCAAGTTTCTTTTTATAGCAAGCCATTCCAAATTCCCATTTGGATAATCTTTCGGTACAACTGAGCAATGGCTGGAACAACGCTACTGACTTTGCTTGATGATATAGCCTCGGCCCTTGACGATGTAGCGGTTCTTACAAAAATTGCTACAAAAAAAACAGCTGGTGTTTTGGGTGATGATCTCGCCTTAAATGCCCAACAAGTTGCGGGTGTTTCTGCCGACAGAGAGCTCCATATTGTCTGGGCCGTTGCCAAGGGATCTGCGGTTAATAAAGCTATTTTGGTTCCTGCTGCTCTCCTGATTAGTTTTTTCGCCCCAAAACTCATAACCTGGCTTTTAATTCTGGGTGGACTTTTTCTTTGCTTTGAGGGATTTGAAAAAGTTTTCGAAAAACTTGTTTACCTTTTTCGTAAAGGGGCCAAACCTAAAACAAAGACGATCCAAGAAATCGCTCAGGCTATTCCCATGCGGGATGTTGAAAAAGCAAAAATCAAAGGCGCAATTCGAACCGATTTTATTTTATCCGCTGAAATCATTGTCATCACTCTGGGTACCCTGACTGAAACAGTATTTCTAAAACAAGTTAGTGTTTTGTTTTCTATTTCGGCGATTATGACAATCGGAGTCTATGGTCTCGTTGCCGGCATCGTGAAACTCGACGACTTGGGTTTTCACTTAGTCGCAAAACATCAAAACTCTTCGAAAAAATTCATAGGAAAATTTATCCTAGGTTTTGCCCCTCAACTGATGAAGTTTTTGGGCGTGGCAGGCACGCTCGCTATGTTCTTAGTCGGCGGAGGAATTCTCACTCACAATATTTCTATCCTGCATCATTTCATTGAAGGGCAGGGTACTTGGGTTGCTTCTGGCTTCGATTTGGGTGTGGGTTTTTTAGGGGGTGGCGTAGTAGCTGTAGTGGTGCATTTTACACAAATAATTTTGCCACAAAAAAAAAGCGCCTGACCCGCGAATTGTGAATGTTTTGTTAAGCAAAATCAAAAAGGTCCAGGTAGACTTCCAAAAATATTCCTCAAGTTTTAGCCTCTAAATACCGATAAGAGATAGGTTCCAGGGCTGCATGTAAGTAATGGTATTTAAACTGGATCCTGAACTTTCTCCAAGAATTAACCTTTTTTACAAGGGGAAGGGTCATAATAAGTGAAGGGTCTAAAAATAACCAAAGTAAAAGGGGGAGTCACCATATGAAGTCACGTCTATTTGGAATCCTAGCTCTAGTTGGAGTTCTTGTTCTTCAAACCGCATGCAGCTCAAACAGCTCATCGGTTGAAAGAACCACTGCATCTGAAGACGGTGCGGGAGTTGAGCGCCTACGCGGTGCAGATTCAAGAAAGGTTTTCTAACGCGATGTTAAGGTCGAGGGATTGCTCCGAAAAGGGTGATCCCTCGATTTTCGTGTGAGTAACCATGAATATTTTTGTATTCTTATTTTTTCCGTTTTTTAAAAAAAATAGGTAATCGCAGTTAAACCCGTGCGGTCGGACACAAAAAAAATGTCCAAAATTTGAAAGAGGATCGATCCTGGTTTAGCCCAAATCTCAATTGTGTCCGCAAAAACAAAATCAACGAAAATTGAACCCGTAAAAAAACCTCTCAAGCTCAAGCCCTATTTGCAGAAAATGTGGGAGCTCGCTTGTCTGGCCCAAAAAAATGCTGTGGCTGAATACTCGGGTTATCGGGTTGGGGCCGCGTTGGGCTCGCAGTTGATTGCCATTCAAGGGGCCAATATCGAAATTGTTGTGAACAGTCTGAGTGTTTGCGCTGAGAGGTCAGCTCTTTTTTCAGCTCTTTCACAGGGCCATCGAAAATTCACCGATGTTGTTGTCGTTGTAGATAATCCCTCAGGCGCCACCCCCTGCGGGGCTTGTCGTCAGGCACTTCTAGATTTTTGCCAGCCTGACTTAAATATTTGGGTCGGAAGCCAGCAAGGTGTTTTTGCCCATTACACCTTAGGCCAACTGGTACCCTTTAGTTTTTCGGCTCTCGATGTTGAGGCCGTGGTTCATTCAAAACGAGACTAAGTTTGCTCGATAAAAAAAAATACCAATGGCCAACACATTTTGAAAAAACCCTTCAGTAAAAAAACTAAAAATGTTATAAGGCCCTAGGGTCTGGGGTTACGCAAAGAAAATTTTAAGAAAATTTTAAAAAGGGGTCTAATATGGAAGTTTGGAGTCCAAAGAAAAGTTCTGCATTGTATGCTGTTGAGTCCTGGGGGGCTGGATATTTTCGTGTAAACGAAAAGGGCCATGTTGAAGTAAATCCTCATGGCTCCCAATCGGATTTGCCGCCCATTGATTTAAAAGTTTTACTCGATGACCTACAAGAACGTGGTTTGCGTTGCCCCTTGCTCGTGCGATTTCCTGATATCGTAAATCACCGCATTCAAGTCTTGGCCGGCGCTTTCACAACTGCCTTTGAGAGCCAAGCCTATCAAGGAAAATACCGCGGCGTTTATCCCATCAAGGTTAACCAACAGCGACACCTGGTTGAAGAAATTGTAAAGCACGGAGAAAAATCGCACTTGGGTTTAGAGGCTGGCTCCAAGCCTGAATTGCTTGTGGCTCTTGCTGTCATTGATGATCCCGAAGCGCTCATTATTTGTAACGGATTCAAAGATACCGAGTATGTTGAGACCGCATTGCTTGCTCAAAAATTGGGTCGAAATCCAGTCATTGTCATTGATCGTTTTGCTGAAATCGAAATTGTTCTTAAGGCTGCCAAAAATTTAAATATCCGACCTCGAATAGGTTTCAGAGCAAAACTTGAAAACAAGGGCGCGGGCAAATGGGTTGAGAGTTCCGGGGCTAAGTCAAAATTTGGTCTTACTGTCGAAGAAATGATTCGGGGAATTGAGATTCTTGAAAAAGAAGCAAGTCTTTCGTGCTTAGAGCTCATGCACTTTCACATCGGCAGCCAAATCACATCTCTAAGGGCCATAAAAGATTCCTTAAATGAGGCTTGCCGCATTTACGTTGAACTTGCGGCTCTTGGCGCGGGCTTGAAATATCTGGACGTCGGTGGGGGTTTGGGCGTTGACTATGATGGGTCTCAAACAAATTGGGACAATTCTGTAAACTATTCTGTACAAGAATACGCCGACCATGTTGTGGCCCAAATAAAAACTGTTTGTGATGAAAAAGGAATCCAACACCCAAATATTGTTACCGAGGCGGGTCGAGCTCTTGTCGCCCACCATAGTGTGCTTGTTTTTGATGTCTTGGGTTCAAATTATATTAAAAAATCACAACTCCCAGAAAATATTGAACGCGAAGATCACGAAATCATTCAAGAGTTTTATAAACTCTATAAAAGCCTATCTGGAAAAAACATCACCGAAGCCATTTTGGATGCCTCAAAACTTAAAGACGACGGGATGTCTCTTTTTAATTTGGGCTATATGAGTCTCAAACAAAGGGGCATGATGGAATCTCTGTTTTGGGCTTTTTGCACAAAAGCTCTCGAGGTTTCCAAAACTTTGCCTCGTCAGATCGAAGAAATCGAAGAGCTTCGAAAGCTCATGTACGATTCCTATTATTGTAATTTTAGTGTTTTCCAGTCGGTACCTGATACCTGGGCCGTGAAACAAATGTTTCCAATAATGCCCATTCATAGATTGTCTGAAGAACCTACGCGCAGGGCCACCCTCCTTGACCTTACCTGCGATTCTGACGGAAAAATTGAACGGTTCATTGATGTTAAAGACGTTAAAGAGGCTCTAGAGCTTCATCATCTGAAACCCGGTGAGCCCTATTATATTGGCGCATTTTTAGTAGGGGCCTATCAAGAAATTTTGGGAGATTTTCATAATCTCTTTGGAGACACCGATGCTGTGCACGTAAGTTTGAGTTCTTCGGGCTACGTGATTGATCACGTAGTTGAAGGCGACACTGTGAACGAGGTCTTGAGCTATGTGCAATATGATCGCCCAAGTCTGGTGAGAAATGTTCGCAATGCTGTCGAAAAAGCTCTGGCTAAAAAAGCAATTTCCTTAGAAGAGTCAAGACTTCTGCTTCGCTATTACGAAGATGGTCTCAATGGTTATACCTACCTAGATGCTCCATCGGAGTCTGGTGAACTTACGCCTGTGGATGCTCTCCGTAGGCTAGGGCAGCGGCAGGCCGAAGCGGGTGTGGGCACGGGTATGAGTCCGGTTGTTGGAAATAATCCACAGGTGAGTCCTTAGGTGCCAAGCACAAAGTTTTAAACTTTAGCCTGAATTGGTTCGAGGTACTTTCACCGGCCTTTGAGTCCTGCTACAACCAATGGGTTGATGGTTGAAATTTTATCTGGCGAAAAATCGGCCACCCTTAAAGCGGGTCGGCCCGGGTCTGAAATTCTCAAAGAAATTGCTGAGAAAAAAATAATCAAAATTCCGGCGGACATTCTCGGTTTTAAAGTCGGCGATGAAATCTGGGATTTACATAAAGAAATTCCTGAAAATTCTGCCGCCCTCAAGGTTATTACCCCTCGCGATCCCGAAGCCTTAGACATTATCCGCCATTCAACGGCACATATTTTGGCTCAAGCGGTTAAAGAAATTTATCCTGAGGTCCAAGTCACAATTGGTCCAGTTATCGAGCAGGGATTTTTTTATGATTTCTCAAAAAAAGGTGGTTTTAAAGAAGAAGAACTTCCTGCAATTGAAGAGCGGATGAAGGCCATCATTGCAAAAAAATTGCCTGTGAAACGCGAGGAGTGGGAAGTTCCAAAGGCCCTCAAATTTTTTGAATCCCAGGGCGAGCATTATAAATGTGAAATTATTCGCGACCTTGTTGCTCAGAATTCTGTCCAAACAGTAAGTGTTTACTGGCATGGGCAAGAATTTGTGGATCTTTGTCGAGGTCCCCACGTGCCCCATACAGGCTGGATTTCAGCTTTCAAACTTATGAGTGTTGCAGGGGCCTATTGGCGTGGAAATGAAAAAAATGAAATGCTAGGGCGAATTTATGGCACGGCCTTTGAGTCGCCGCCAAGTTTAAAGGCTTACCTTGCAAGACTTGAAGAAGCCAAAAAACGCGATCACCGTCGTATCGGAGTCGACCAGGACCTATTTTCATTTCATCCCGAGGCACCCGCTTCGCCCTTTTTTCATCCCAATGGAGCCTTTCTTTATTTAAGGTTGGTTGAGTTTTTGAGATCTTTGAACAAAGCCCATGGCTTTGAGGAAGTCATTTCGCCACTTCTTTTGTCACAGGAGCTTTGGAAAAATTCAGGTCACTACGACAACTACCGAGAGAATATGTATTTCACCAAAGTCGACGAGCGCGACTTTGCCGTTAAACCCATGAATTGTCCGGGCCATTGTTTGATTTACAAAGCGGGACACCATTCTTACAGAGAACTTCCGATGCGACTGGCTGAGTTTGGACGGGTCCACCGCCACGAGCGCAGTGGAGTTACGCAGGGGCTTTTTAGGGTAAGAACTTTTGTTCAAGACGACGCCCATGTTTATTGCACTGAAGATCAAGTTGAGGGCGAAATTGCAAACGTTCTCGAAATGATTCGAAAATTTTATAAAGTTTTTGGATTTGAGTACCGCATGGAGCTTTCTACCCGGCCTGAGAAAAGTATTGGTTCCGATGAAACTTGGCAAAAAGCCGAGCAATCCTTAAAGAATGCTCTTGAAAAAGGTGGGCATTCTTACAGAGTGAATCCAGGCGACGGTGCCTTTTATGGTCCCAAAATTGATTTTCATCTTAAAGATTCTCTTGAGAGAAGCCATCAGTGCGGAACCATTCAGCTCGATTTTTCGATGCCGGGCAGGTTTGGCCTCGAGTTTTCGGGATCCGATAACAAATCCCACACCCCGGTTATGATTCATAAGGCAATTGCTGGCAGTCTAGAGCGATTCCTGGGTATTTTAATTGAACACTTTGCGGGCCATTTTCCTTTATGGCTTGCACCCTTGCAGGCAGTTGTATTAACGGTGTCTGACGATGCTGCAAATTTCGCCCGAGAAATCCACGAACTCATGAAGTTAAAAGGATTTCGTGTTCGGATGGACGACTCCTCCGAAAAACTCGCTGCAAAAATCAAACAATTTCAGGCACAGAAGCCTCCCTACTTTATTATTTTAGGGGGTCGCGAGGCCCAATCTCGAACGTTGAGTTTGCGATTGAAGGGTAATGAGCAAAAACAAGGTGTTTCTGTCGAAACATTTTTGGCTGAATTCGCGAGCCTTGCTGAGCCCCAATTTTAAAATATGAAGTTTTTGTATTTGGCTATAAATTTAAGGAAAATCTATGAGTAAAGAACTAAACATTAATCGTCGAATCCGAGCATCCTATGTTCGAGTCATTGGAAAAGATGGCGAACAGCTTGGAATTTTGGATACCCGTCAGGCCGTTCAACTTGCAGAAAGCCTGAGTCTTGATTTGGTGGAGGTCGCGGGGACTGCTGATCCACCGGTCTGCAAAATCATGGACTATGGTAAGTACAAATACCAGGAAAAGAAAAAAGCCCAAGCCGCCAAGAAAAAACAGGTGGTGGTGGAGCTCAAAGAAATTCAAATTCGGCCTAAAACTGATGTTCATGATTTAGAACACAAGGCCAAGTCTGTTTTGGGCTTTTTGGATGATGCCAATAAGGCCAAAATTACTGTGGTCTATAGGGGGCGAGAGCTCGAGCATCTGGACCAAGGTTGGGACACTTTGGTTGAATTCGTCGAAAAACTAGGGGATATGGCGCAGCTTGAGACCCAACCCCGGTTTGAAGGACGACGGATGTTTTGCATTTTTGCCCCTCTTGGGAGCTCAAAAAAGCCAGTTGTGGGCTCGTTAGTAGCAAGTTTGGTAAAACCCCCATCAATTGCCCGTAAAATGGCCCAAAAGGCTGCCGCAGCCGAAGCCGCAGCGGCAGCTGCTGGCACACAGTCGGGGGCATCCTCGAACTCATAATTTCCCAAAAAGTTTGCCAAATTTCAGGTTGTCACAACCTAAAGTCCATGGCAGAGTCCCGGGTCTTCAGTAAGGAGCTTTTACAACTCATGGCAATCAAAGCAAAATCACATTCCGGAGCAAAAAAACGTATTAAAAAAACGGCTTCAGGAAAATTTAAAATTCGTAAATCAGGTGGTCGTCACCTTTTGGCCGGAAAAGGCCGTCGTCGACTTCGACGTATACAGGGTCCAGCGTTTATTCATCCAACTATGGAGCATCGTATGGTTCGATTGCTCCCTTACGGGTGATTTGGAATTTATAAAGTCTAGTTAGAAATTTTTTAGAAAGTCAGTTTAAAGGAAATTATGGCACGCGTAAAAGGTGGAACTAAAACTCGTAGACGTCACAAAAAAGTTTTGAAAATGACGTCAGGCTTCCGAAATTCGGGTAGCCGATCTTTTTCAAAAGCCTATGAGGTTTTAACCCGGGCGTTAAAATATGGTTTTCGTGATCGAAAAACCAAAAAACGAGATTTTAGATCGCTTTGGATTCAGCGAATCAATGCGGCTGTACGAAATCATGACTTGTCCTATTCAATTTTCATGAATGGAATTCGCAAGCATGGTGTTGGACTCGATCGAAAAGTTTTGGCAGATATTGCCTTGCACGATCCAAAGGCTTTTGAGTCCATAGTAACCCAAGTCCGAAACTAGATTCTATTTTACAGTCGCTGATATAAGTTATTGGCCGGTTTCTGAAACAATATTAGACTCCGGTTGTGGCAACTGAGACTGGACAAAAAAAATCCTCGAGCGTTGAAGAACTCCTTAAAAAGATTGAGTCCCTGAGCCTTCAGCTTAGAGAAAAACTCAAATCTACTTTTGAAAATATCGAGCAAATTGAAGCCCTTCGAATCGAGTGGGTCGGAAAAAAGGGAATCCTAACCGAAATGATGAAACTCATGGGCGGGTTAGATTCAGAGGCTAAACCTCGGGTGGGTTCTGCACTTCAGAGCCTCAGAAACGAACTCCTACAGTTTGTTGATGTGCAAACACAAAAACTTAAAATCCAACAATTTGAATCCCAAATTCAATCTGAAAAAATTGATGTGAGTTTGCCTGAGCGGCGCGACTGGATTCCTACATTTGTGGGTGCCCAGGCAAATCCCATGAGCCTCGTGCAAGACCAACTTGTGGCCATTTTGGAACGATGTGGATTTTTAGTGGAAGTGGGTCCAGAGGTTGAGCACGAGTTTTATAATTTTGATGCCCTCAATATTCCGCCAAACCATCCCTCAAGAGCCCTTCAAGATACCTTTTACATTAAGGGTCGTGGCGAAAAAATAGTTTTACGAACTCACACTTCGCCGGTACAAATTAGGACTCTCCTAAATTCTAAACCTCCGATTCGAATGATTTGTCCGGGTCGAGTTTATCGTTCCGATTACGATGCAACCCATTCGCCCATGTTTCATCAAATTGAAGGTCTACTCGTGGATGAGAAAATTCATATGGGAGACTTGATTGGAATTTTGACTCGCCTGGTATCGGAATTTTTTGGTTCGGATTTGAAAATTCGATTGAGACCCTCGTTTTTTCCGTTTACCGAGCCCTCCGCTGAAATTGATTGCGAGTGCCCTTTTTGTGCAGCAAAGGGATGCAGCACCTGTAAAGGTTCAGGGTGGATAGAAATTGGCGGCAGCGGAATGGTTGACCCCGAAGTTTTTAAAGCCGTGGGATGGGATTCTGAAAAGTTTAGGGGCTTCGCCTTTGGGATGGGCATCGAGCGAATGGCAATGATTAAATTTGGCGTTTCTGATTTGCGTAGTTTTTTCGAGTCAGATTCGCGTTTTATTTCGCAGTTTTCGAAATGGCGAAATCGAAATATTTGATTCTCAAGAATATCAAAGGAGATTTTAAAAAGTGAAAATTTCACTCAAAGGGTTGGCTGAGTTTTTTCCGCAACTTGATCCTCAATTTCTTTTACAAAAATCCGGTGATTTTAAGAGGGACCTTCCACTTTCAGGAATAGAAATAGGAGGCATTCGAAATCCCACTGAGGGACTCGAGAAAGTCTGTGTTGCAAAAATTTTAGAGGCCGTTCAGCACCCTAAGGCTGATCGCCTGCGGGTTTGTAAAGTCGAGAAGAATCCAAAGGAAGAACCTCTCCAGATCGTGTGTGGGGCGCCCAATGCCCGTGCTGGAATCAAAGTTGCCTTAGCCCCCGTTGGATCTGTATTGCCCGGGAATTTTGCTATTAAAGAATCTGAAATCAGAGGCGTAGTTTCTCGCGGAATGTTGTGTTCTGGAAAAGAATTGGGCCTAAGTGAAGAGTCCGACGGAATTTTAGAATTACCTGATTCGGCCCAAGTCGGAACTTCGTTTGTAAGTACCCTGGGGCTTGATGATCAGATTTGGGAAGTTGAACTGACCCCTGATCGCGGAGATTGTCTGTCTCATTTTGGAATGGCCCGTGAGATAGGTCGCTTACTCAAAATGACACCAGAATTTCCAGAGATTGAAAATATTGGGACCTCAGAAAATAATTCTGAAATTCCACTCGTCAATGTTGAAGTCCAAAATCCAAAGGCTTGCAAAATGTATCTAGCGCAGCTTTTTGAGGGCTTTAATCAAAAGCCCAGTCCAAATTTTATTACGTCAAAATTGAATTTATTGGGAATTCGAACCCACAATGCCATCGTTGATATTACAAATTTTATTTTGATGGAACTGGGGCATCCCCTACATGCTTTCGATGCCGATAGAGTTCAGGGGCGGATTCTTGTTCGAAATGCCAAGTTGGGTGAAAAGCTTAAAACACTTGATGGGGTTGAAAGAAAACTTTCCGTTGATGATCTGGTCATTGCTGATAGCGAGCGTGTGCTAGCTCTTGCGGGAGTCATGGGCGGTGAGGACTCGGCCGTGGGTGATAAAACCACTCGGGTTATTTTAGAGTGTGCACTGTTTGATCCTGAGTTTATTCGGGCGACAGCAAAGAGACATAAAATCAGCTCGGATTCATCGTATCGGTTTGAGCGCGGAGTAGATCCCTCCATTCGTTTTAAGATTTTAGGTAGAGCAGCCTTATTGTTTAAACAAGTTTGCGGTGCCAGACGGCGCGGCGCCTTTGTCGATGTTTTGTCAGACAAATCAAACAAACTCGGGTTAGAACATGAAATCAATTTAGATTTGCGAGTTTTTCGGGATATTAGCGGAATTGAGGCTCAGGCCGATGAAATTTCCAGATCTTTTCAGTCCGTGGGGATTTCAAGTCAGGTAAAATCACCAAATCTCGTTCGAGTTGTTGTGCCTGCCCATCGCTTTGATTTAAATCGAGAGGTGGACCTTATTGAAGAAGGCGCAAGACTTTTGGGTTATTCCAGAATTCCCCCTCGTTATCCTGCTCAAGTAGAGGCAACGCGCTCCCTAACTCGTTCCCTTTACCGCAAGGGTCGAATTTTAAGAGAAGCTATTTTGGCCAGAGGCCTTACCGAAATCATGCCCTATGCCTTTTTGGGTGAAAAAGAAATTGAGTTTTTTGATTCTGACTTTAGAAATCAATTTGTTGACCTTGAAAATCCTTTGTCGGCTGACTGGGCAACTCTCAGGCCAAGTCTTTGTTTTGGAATTATTTCAAGCATTAAAAATCATCTCGCGCTCGGGCAAATGCGAGGTGGGGTTTTTGATTTAGGTTCAGTTTTTTGTCAGAATCCCAATTTTAGTGTGGAAAATCGTGACACCGGAGTGGATGAATTTCTGCACGTGGGTTGGGGGCTTTTTGGTGAACGTAAACCCCTTCATTGGTCCACTGATAAATCTTCAAAAGAAAAAAATGTTCATGTAGATTTCTTTGACGGGAAGTCGCTGTTGACGGATGTGTTGTTTGAACTTCAAACATTGGATCCCCGAACGTCGGGAGCACAAATTCAGTCTCTTAACGATGTTTTTCAAAATCCAGAGCTCGCCCGTGTTGTTCCGGCTATGGCTCCGTGGATTCCTTTGAGGCTTTTGCATCCTGGGAAAAGTGCATTGATTTATTTGGCGGGGCAAGGTCCGGCGGGAGTTCAACAAGTCATAGGTTTTTTAGGAGAACTCCACCCCTTTTATGCGGGCCAAATTTTAAATCTTCCAACCGGGTCCCATTTAGGTTGTGTTTTAGGCGAGTTACGAATTGGCGCCGCTATTTTAAGTCAAATTAAGGAATTGAATCTAGGTAATGCAAAAATTTTACAACCCAAAGGAAAAGCCCTTCCGCAAATTCGGTTTCCAGTTGTGGAACGAGATTTAGCACTAAAAATTCCTCGTCAAACCCGCGCCTCTGACTTGGATCGGACACTGCGAAAAGTTGGAGGAAAATATCTTGTGTCTTTGCAGTGCATTGATCGATTTGAGAATGAAGAAAGTAAAACTGAAGGGCAATGGGTGTCCTTGGCCTTTAGAGCTCAGTTTCAGTCGACAGAGGCCACCCTTAAAGAAGAAGAAATCTCGAGCGCACTCAAAGACATGATTGAAGCTGCCAAGTCGCGTCACCAAGCCGAGCTTCGGTAGACGGTTTTGTGTTTGGCGGTTACCATGATTCTATATGGCTTTCTCTCGTATCAAGGAAGCTGCTGAAAAAATCGGCGTGTTGCCTCATGTATTGCGGTTTTGGGAAAATCAGTTTCCTTTTTTAAAACCTCCTAAGACGACCCGTGGTCAGCGGCTTTATAGTGACGAGGATATCGAGTCCTTCCTGAAAATTAAATACCTTTTGTATACAGAAGGCTATTCAATCTCGGGTGCAAAAAAATTTTTCAAAGAGCAAAAGTTTTTTTCAGCTTCAAAAAATATTCAGCAAAAAGCTTCGGCCGATTTGTCAGAAATGGGGTCTGAACCTTCAAGCGGATACTTAGTTGAATCAAGTGGAATGGAGAAAAGTCTCGAAAGAGAGTTTTTGAAAGAAATAAAAAAAGACCTTGGCGATTTGGTGGGGATAACCCGGGAGATTTAATTTAAATATGGTGGCGACTCGTGATTCTTCTACGTCCGGACGAAAATTTGAAATTGAACCCGCAACTGGAAAACTAGGGATTCTGCTCCCGGGTATGGGAGCAGTGGCCTCAACCTTTATCGCGGGGACTCTCGCGGCCCGCAAAAAACTGGCAAAGCCTGTGGGGTCGCTTACCCAGATGGGAACCATCCGGATCGGAAAAAGAACTGAGCACAATAGCCCTCTCATTAAAGATTATGTTTCGCTGGCGGCACTCGAAAATCTTGAGTTTGGTGGTTGGGATATTTTTCCTGATGACATGTACGAAGTTTGTTTAAAGGCCGATGTTCTTACTCGGGACCATATTGAACCCCTTAAGGACGAACTCAGAAACATTAAGCCCATGAGCGCGGTTTTCTCGTCAAAGTACATCAAAAATATTCAAGGACCCAATTTGAAGTCCGGCAACCTTTGGGAACTCGCAGGACAGGTTCGCGAAGATATCCGTCGTTTTAAGACTGAAAAAAATTGTGATCGTCTCGTAATGGTTTGGTGCGGTTCGACTGAAGCCTTTTGCAAGCCTTCTAAAGTTCATTCAACGATGGAAGCCTTTGAACAAGGACTCAAAGATAATTCAGAAGAAATTGCACCGTCCCAGGTTTATGCCTACGCGGCTCTATTAGAGGGAGTGCCCTATGCAAACGGGGCTCCCAATTTGACTGTAGATATTCCCGCCTTTGTTTCTTACGCAAATCGGGCAGGGGTTCCAATTTGTGGAAAAGACTTTAAAACCGGCCAGACTCTTATGAAGACAGTTTTGGCTCCAGGTTTAAAAGCTCGAATGCTTGGAATTTCTGGCTGGTATTCCACCAATATTTTAGGAAATCGAGATGGTCAGGTTTTGGATGATCCTGCAAATTTTAAAACAAAAGAAGAAAGCAAACTTGGAGTTTTAGAATCCATTTTGCAGCCGCCACTTCACCCTGATTTGTATGGCAATTATTTTCATAAAATTAACATCTCCTACTATCCGCCCCGTGGAGACAATAAAGAGGGTTGGGACAATATCGATATTTTCGGTTGGATGGGCTACCCCATGCAAATTAAGTTGAATTTCTTGTGCCGAGATTCGATCTTGGTAGCACCTATTGTTCTTGATTTGGCATTGTTTATGGATCTTGCCCAAAGAGTTGGATTTAAGGGAATCCAGGAGTGGTTGAGTTTTTACTTTAAGGCTCCCCAAACGGGCGAAGGTTTATACGCTGAACATGATTTGTTTATTCAATCAATGAAGCTCAAAAACACACTTCGCACTCTAAAAGGCGACTTAGAAATTACCCACACAGGGCTTGATTATTATCTAGACGAACCCTCGGTCTGATTTGTTTTTAGTCGGGTTAGACATAGTGAAATAAAGTTATGAAAAGCGTTCTTTTGGTAGGAAACAAAGAAGAACGCTTTTTGATTCGTTCTTTAATTAAAAACCCTGAAAACTTTCACATTTTACAAACCTTTGATGAGGCACTCGATTTTTTAAAAAAATCTCCCGAACCGGCCCCAAGTGTTATCGTAGATGAAAGGCTAGAACTGAGATTTTCTCCCTTAAGCGCTGTTCAGCAGGCTGCAAAACCAACACCTTCGACCCTCGAAATTATAGAAGAATTTCGTGAAATGGGGGTTATCACAGAAAACACTTTGCTAGCTGTGCTTATGGCCGAGGGTCGAAATCCAGCGCAAAGTTTAATTTATAGCGAGGTTGGAGCGGACTTAGTGCTAGCGCGTCCCTTAGGCGGTCAAGAAATTCGCACTCATTTTGATAGTTTTTTTAAATGGATTGCCAGTCCACCGGCTTCACTAACAATGAGACATTCTTTAAGGGCGCTGGTGGAGGCTCAGAAGTATGAAGAAGCTGTTCAAAAAATAGAAAAATTTTTAGAACTTGACGGTAAAAATTTAAGCATGCGCATTTTGCTTGCGCGAGCTCTTGTTAGCCAGTCTTCAAAAGAATCTGTTTTAGCGGGGATTAAAAAATTAAAAGAACTTGATGGGGAGTATCCTCAATCAGTTTTAACAAAATCTTTACTCATGTCGGCCCACGAAAAAATAGGTTCGCTGCCAGAGGCGGCCATATTCTCGCTTTCTTTGTTTAAGACTGAAACTAATGCCCCTAATATGATTCTTCTTTTTGAAACCCTTCAAAAATATTTAGCAATTGCGGACCGATCTCAGGCCCGTGTTGTGATTGCAAAAATTCTTAAGGCCATGTCGGATGTCTTTATTGAGCGCAATCGAATGTCACTTCGGTTTTTAATTGCACAATTTTTTTCAAAAATTTCGGAAACGCTCCCCGGGATCGAGGGCATTGAAATTTTTTCTCGAGAAATTCCCAGACTCTATCCAAAAACAGATCGAGATTTTTACCCTTTCAAGAAAGATATTTTGCCTCCTGTCAGTGGACACCTCTCAAGGTGGAGTCAAAGCGAAGATTCAAAAGTCGAAAATTTAAATCCGGGGCAACACCAAGCAATATTTGATGTTTGTTTAAATGTTTTGGAACTCGATTTGAATAATTCCGAAGCGACCTCCTTTTTTGTGGAGACCGGATTACTTTTGGGCAAGGCCGATGCAGTTTGGAGTTTACTATCACCCACAAGTGAACAAATTCTTTCAGGCAAAAAAATAGGCCTCGTGACTATCACATCCCTTGTTCGTGTAGCTTTAGAACTAGGTCTATTAAAAGAAGCCTCAGACATGATTCATCAAGGCCGCAGACATTTTCCGGGCAACGAAAAACTCGATGAGCTTTCAGCGAGGTGGAAAGAAATTTTTACCGCTAAAAATTCTTGACCTATTTTGTTTGAACTAGGTTTTTAAATTTTAAATAGTAATCCTGATTCTGGAGGTTTTTGGGATCTTCTGATCTCTTTTGGAGCTCTTGGTTTAAACTGTTTCTAAACTTTAAAAGATCATCCTGTGCCATTTTGTTTACTCTATCGGATTCGAGCGTTTTATATTGTGGCAATGCCGCTTTTTCGGAGGGATAGGAATTAGCGTAGGAGTTTATCTCATCGTTTAGTTTTTTGTGCATTACACTAGGAGTGCAAGCATCTAAGTCTTTAAGGATTTTTCCCAATTTTTCTTCTGGAGTTAAAAAAAGTCCTTTTGGATTGTTTCTGGGGTCGAGTGGGTTCACAAAGGCTTCACCGCGATTACTGTGCTTATCATTCTCGTATTTCAGAGTTTCTGGTTTAGAATGACCGTCTCCCGTGCTTTTGGGTAATAACTGAATTCCGGGAGGGACATTTTGACTTTCTTGGGACCAGGTTTCAAAACCGAAGTTAAAGCCTAGATAGACCACAAAAATATAAATCAAATTCATTTTTTCCCCTTTAAATAAATTCTACAAAAAAACTGAAAAAAAGCAACAGACCTAAATGACACTAGGGCTTAGCCGGACCCTCTTTTTGGTTTTTCGTGTCTCCTCGAGCAAAGATCGATGTCACAAACTCCAAGATATCGGTCGCTGATTGATCGTCGTAGCCAAAGTTTTTAATGAGACGGCTTTTTACAATATCAATTTTTTCTTG
Organism: Bdellovibrionota bacterium; assembly: GCA_964201665.1. Lineage (GTDB taxonomy): Bacteria > Bdellovibrionota > UBA2428 > UBA2428 > UBA2428 > CAXNEW01. The sequence continues at coordinate 54,285 of CAXNEW010000003.1, read as the reverse complement.
GGTTGCTTTGTCTGCAACATTTGAAACGCGCGTGGTGAGTTTAATGAAATCTTTTTGATCTTCAAAAAGTTTAAGCTCCAGAGCTTTGTAAAGACGTTCGTTTGATTTGTAATCGAAGCTTTTGCCTTCAACAGCCATGGCTCCAATGGAGTTCATAATGAGTCTACGAAAATCATCTTTTTGAACTTCAGAGATTTGAATTTTATCTTCAATACTCCGCATGAGGCGTTCATCGGGTTCCTCGTACTGCCCCGTATACCTGTTTTTGACCTTTTCTTTTTGGGTATAGGCTTTGATGTTATCGATATAGTTGGCGCAAAGTCTTGCGATTGCGTCTTCATCGGCAGAAATGGCTCTCTGAACTTCGTTTTTCACAATGTCTTCGTATTCTTGACGAACCACTTGCAAGAGTTCGCGATAGTATTTTTTCTTTTCTTCATTGTTAATGAGCGAGTGCCCTTTGAGGCCGCTTTCGAGTTCATTCAACACCATAAAGGGATTGAGCGATCCAATGGGCTCGCCCTCGTGCACCAGGGCATTTGAAATTTTATCTTGAATATAGCGCGGAGAAATTCCATCCATTCCTTCGCGGATAGCTTCTTTTCTCAGTTCTTTGACATTGTCCTCGGTAAACCCTGGCAGCATTTTTCCGTCATAAAGTTTGAGTTTTTGAAGAACTGAAAGGTTTGCCTTTTTCGGATTTTCTAGACGTGTGAGAACAGCCCACATCGCGGCCATTTCAAGAGTGTGGGGGGCAACATGAACCCCTCTGACATTCTCTCTAGAAAAAGCTTTTTTATAAATTCGGGATTCTTGTTTCCATCGGGTGATATAGGGAATATCTACTTTTACAGTGCGATCCCTGAGGGCTTCCATGAATTCATTATTCTGAAGTTTTTTGTATTCAGGTTCGTTGGTGTGACCGATAATCACTTCATCGATATCGGTTTGAGCAAATTTCTTAGGCTTAATTTTATGTTCTTGGGAGGCCCCTAAAAGATCATACAAAAAGGCAACATCGAGTTTGAGCATCTCGACAAATTCAACAAGTCCGCGATTGGCAATATTGAATTCACCATCAAAATTGAAGGCTCTGGGATCAGAATCAGAGCCAAAAATTGCGATACGTCGATAATTGATATCGCCAGTGAGCTCGGTGGCATCTTGGTTTTTTTCGTCTCGAGGTTGGAAGGTCCCAATGCCAATGCGGTCTTTTTCTGAAAAAGTAAGTCTACGTACCTTCACGTGCTCAAGAACCTGTGTCCAATCGCCGCCATAGTGGCGCATGAGTTCGTTAAACATGTAGCGACTGGCAGGATTCAAATCTCCCTGAATATTAATTTTGTATTCTGATTTTCGCCCTTTCATGATTTCATCGACAAACTTGGGTCGTAAAATTTCGGGAACCAATCTCAGAGGATCCTCGTTCATGGGATCATTCATTTCTTCAATTCCAAGTTCCTTGAATTGGCGAAAAACTGCGATGTCTTTATTTTTTGGATTGATCCATGAGAATGTAAAAAGGCGACCGAAGTCTGTTCGGGTATAGGCTTCAAGACCTTTTTTTAGCATTCTTACAATTGTAGATTTTGAAGAGCCTACAGGGCCGTGAAGCAAGATGACTCTTTTTTCAGCGCCGTACCCTTTGGCCGCAGAATGAAAAATATTTACAAGTTTCATAAGCGGAATTTCCAAACCGAAAACACCGTCTTTGCCGTTCTCGATAGGGTCATCAAAAAAATTGTAGTGAATTATTTTCTTTTTAAAGTCGACGCTCTCTTCGGTTCCATAAGAAAGAATCATGTCATAAAGCCGTTGAAAGGCATTGCGACAAACTTCGGGGTTTTCGGTAACAATCGATAGGTATTCTTGGAAGCTTCCCGACCAATTGGTCTTGCGGAAATCATCGAGGACCTTTTTTTGGTTTTTCATGAATTCTTCGATTTGGAATGTCGCCATACTGATCATTATACCGGTACTCAGGCAAAAGAGCCCCTATCTAACCTAGCCAAGTTGTTGACTTTGCCCAGAAATTTCGCAATGCAAAATAAATTTGATGCATCGCTTAAGTTTTTTAATGCGCCGCCGATAGTATTATTATGCGACGCAATAAGTGCGGAGCAGTAATAGGGAGGTCATTTAGGCCATGTCAGACACAAAAGAAAAAAAACCCGGTGCCCCAGCTCCAAGCCCCAAAGCGCCCAAGGAAGCTTCTTCAGGAGCCCCAAAAGGTGGAACCGCCCCTGATAATTGTAAATTTGAAGAGTGCAAAAAGAAGACGGATAAGTTCGGATTTTGCATGGAACATTATGATCTCTACATGGAAGGCATCATTCGCGGAGATGGTAAAAAACCCATCGATTACGCGCAAAAACTTGCTCAGTTTTTGAAAACTAAGGTTGATAGAAAGGCTGCATAGTTTCGAGTACGACAACAAAGTTTCGAGTCATACCCACCCAAGTTCTCCTCAGCTTGAACCCCACTTTAAGACTCGAGCATCTCTGAAACTCTGCTCCTTTTTTCGTAGAAGGGGACCAACTCTGCCGGAGTTGGTCCCCTGTTTTTTTTTTGATGTGCTACAGTTAAATCTGCGATGGTGCAGAATCCACGATCGGAAAATTACCGTTATTCGATTGTTGAAGATTTTTCATCGATCACCCCTCTTGCCCACATTGAGGTCCATTGGGGTCCAAAAAAAATTCACCCCCTGAATATTTCGCAAGGTGGAATCGCTTTGCTTCTAGAAAACGGCGAAGCTTTCACATCGGGTGACATCATTGATCTATCAATAATGATTCGAGACCGATCATTTCCGGTAAAAATTGAAGTCAAAAATATGCGCTCACTTCGAGCCAGTTGTGAGTTTATTGAACCCAATCGAAATTTTATTTCGGCCTTAAGAGAGTTTTTAAAGCCCAAATTTTTAGCTGCAACGCTGTCACTGCGAGATGATCTTTCTAAAAATGAGGAATTAAAATCCTGGGTTCCGGAATCAAATAATGTTCTAGCTTATGTGGGGCAAAACCAAACTGCCGTCTTTGTTTGGATGGGAATTGAACGTGACCTACTAAAAATTTTTGCAGTTGCAGCTGATTTAGTTTTTGAGTGGCAATCCAAACACGGGTTGCGAACGGGAAGACTCATGGATGAGCATGTTGCTGTAAACTCTTCGCCTGAGTCTAAGTCTCCACCCGAGGGCGGCCACGGAATTGGAAATCTCATGGGAACCCAATTTGAAAAGGGTGTTCGTTGGGATAAACATTCCGAGCAAGCAGTTCTTCATTATTTCGCTGATATTTTTTTAACGTGGCTAAATAACAATGAGGCCGCGGATTTCGTTGAGCGCCTTACGAATGATCGTGCGGATGATGATGTAGGCCTAAAATTTCCCAAGCCCACCTAGCGAGTCGCTGCGAAATGAAAGTATGGGCATTTCGCGGCAGCCACTAAGAGTTTGGAAAACGCCTACATTCTAGAAATATCAATAGCTTGGCGGGCACTCCTAAAATTGGCCTTCGTGATTTTTTCCTTCGACACGGTGCGTTTTTGGGCTATGAGGGGGGCGTGATTACTTTTAAAGAACTCAACCTCATTGAACCCCTTCAAAAAGCTATAGACGCCCTTGGATATGAAACTCCAAGCCCCGTGCAGGTGGAAACTTTACCCATTTTACTTGGCGATCCGACCGATTTTATCGGGCAAGCAGCAACGGGCACCGGCAAAACTGCCGCCTTTTCAATCCCAATGTTGTCTCGTCTGAACACCCAAATAAAAGGGGTTCAGGCTTTGGTGCTTTGCCCTACTCGCGAATTAGCAGTTCAGGTTTCTCAGCAGATTAATTTACTCGGTAAATTTTTAGGCATTCGATCTTTACCCATTTACGGCGGAGCGAGTTACGGAGATCAAATTCGTGGACTCCGAGACAGCGCCAATGTCGTGGTAGGTACGCCTGGTCGAGTGATTGATCACCTCTCGCGTGGAACTCTTAAACTTGAAAATGTTAACGTTGTTATTTTGGATGAAGCCGACGAAATGATTTCTATGGGCTTCAAAGATGAGCTCGAAGAAATTTTAAAAACAGTTCCGCGTGAGAAAAGCAATATTTGGCTCTTCTCTGCGACTATGAGTAAAGAAGTTCGCCGAGTAGCCGACACCTATCTTAAGAATCCAAAACAAGTACAAATCAATCGTACTGAAATGCTTTCGAATACAGTTGAGCAATTTTACTACGTCACTCAAGAAGCCAATAAGCCTGAAATATTATGTAAGCTGATTGATCACGCTGAGAATTTTTACGGGGTCATTTTTTGTCAGACAAAATCTCTTGTTGCAGATTTGACTCAATATTTGCAATCTCGCGGATATAAAGTGGATTGTTTGCATGGCGACAAAGAACAGGCTGACCGTGAGCGCACGATGCAATCCTTTCGCGATAAACGTGTGCAGATGCTTGTTTGCACGGATGTTGCCGCGCGAGGGCTCGATGTTAAAGACCTCACTCACGTGGTCAATTATTCCATTCCCCGCGAGCTTGATAGCTATGTCCATCGCATTGGCCGAACGGCTCGAAGCGGAAAATCAGGTGTGGCTATGAGTCTTGTGACACCGGCAAATCGGCGGCTTGTTGAGCGCATAGAATTTATGACGAAGAGCCGAATGAAAGAGGGAAAAATTCCTTCAAGTAAAGAAGTTGGAATGAAAAGAGTGTCTGCTCTTTTACCTAAGTTTGAGCTCACTAAAGAGCTAGGCCGTCTGACTGAACTTATGGATAAGCCCTGGCTTGATTCTCTTGAGTCTTTGACTAAACAAGAAATCGCTAGCCGATTTATTGCCATGCTAATGCCTGATCTTTTGCAAACCCCCACTCGTAAAACTTTTGCGGTACCCGTGGAACGCGCGCCCATGAACCGGGGTCGTGATGGAGGCGGCCAGAGTCGCGGTCGCCCATTTAGTCGAGAACGAAGAGGTGGTCGCCCAGGCGGAGGCCGCGATTTCGGCCGGAGTAGCGGCGGTAGGTCTGAATCGCATAAGCCTCGTAGATAGTCGTTTAAAAACGAGGATGAAAAAATTCCTGATTGGCCTTGGATTTATTGGCGTAATATTCGCAAGTTCCCACCTCATTAAAAATATGGGGAGTGAGGAAGTTCTCCAAGAGGAAATCCCGACCATCCACTCAACAAATCCTAACGAATCAGAGTCTTCGCCGAGCTCTATAAAATCGCTTCCTGTTAACGACAGCTCTGCAAATGAGAACGATAGCAAAGTTATAACTTCCCGCTCGTCCACAACGCTTTCAAACAGCCTCATGGCTGATGGAGATTTAAGTCAGCGATCAACGATTCAATTTATTGGCCTAAAACCCAAACATTCCGAACAAGCAGTGCTCACACAAGAGAAGGTCGAAAATTATAAAATACTTTTTCCAACGGTGGGAACGGGGCATTTTCGCGAAAACGATTTTGGTGTTGTCGAAGAAGATGTTCCAGGCATTCTACAGTATTTGAAACAACACCTTGCTCCCTCTGCGGGTGACGCCGTTATCACGAGCGACAAACGTGAAATGAGCGCCTTCTTTGAAGCTGTAAACGGTTTGGATTTTCGGGGAAATCTTTTAGATTCGAATGAAAAATCCGCATACAGTTTTAAGATTGGCTTTTCACAAAACGGACAAGATTCGGTCCACATATTCAAAGGTCCTCAAAACTTAGAGAATCGAACGATACCTCTTGTCGACGAAGGCATTTGGCGATTTGATTTAGAAAAAGACGGCATTTTTCTTTTTCAAAATCGATGTCCTTGGAATAGGGAATTCCAGTTTGAAAAAAAGCAATTCTACTATTTCAAAAAACTTCAAAAGCTCGGTGCGAATGTGTACTGTCGCAAACAAGAAGAGAGCGATTCTCAATGGAGCCTAATAGGATTTATAGTTGCGAGTCCCGTCAACTAATGGTCTGTTTTAATCGGAGTACATAATCTCGGAAGGTCACCTTTTGCGCAAGTTCATTCATTGCCGTGACCGGAACGGGTCGAAGGGCGTCTAGTAGCAACAATTCTTATGAACGACAATATCAGCGACTTTTGACTGTTTATCGATAATGAATAGAAGTTGCCAAGAGTCGTCGGATCGGTTCTTCCCTCGATAAATGAAAAATGTAGCATATTTTTCTGAAAAATAATGGCCAGAATACGTGCCAAGCAGATCACGAATGCGCCAGCTCTCCAATCCAATGTACTTTTTTTTGTTTTTAATAAGGGATGCCGCCATTGAGGCTCTTTTCTCAATTTGTCCGGTTCGAAATGCGCTCTCCTCGAAATTCTCCGATCCAAAACGTTTTTCAACTTCAATCAAAGCTAAGGTCTCGCCTTTGATTTTCCCTAGGGACGCAAAGGTAGTCGCAACTATCACAAAAAATAAAGTTGATCCAAGAAACACCCATTTACGAAACTGAGTCATTTTTTCACCTCCGGTACTTCGCGTCCTTTGTCATTGCTCGCTCAGCAATAGCCTTGTTTTGTTTTGTTTCGATTTCAAATGGAACTTTGGCCGCCGATGCTGACCTTGTTTTTTATAGAATTTACTCCTACATGAATGAGGCTTGGCCTGAGTTCTTTCATGAAACTACCTTGTTCAATTTGCAGTAAACTAGGGCGTGTTTGCATTTGAGAATTTAATCGGAATAAAGATTTTGCATACCCAGCGACTCTACTCGGGGGAACCAGGGGAAATTAGACAATGGAAAGTAGGGGAAATTTTCGCATGGGTTCCGGTCCTTTTTCTTACCATTTTCTAATTTCAATTATTTCTATTTTCTAATTTTCGCGAATGCGAAAATTTGGCGCGCCCGGCAGGACTCGAACCTGCGACCATCTGATTAGAAATCAGATGCTCTATCCAGCTGAGCTACGGGCGCTCTTTTCTAAACATTTAGCTTCATGAAACAAAATGACCGCCCCAAACTGGTCATTTGGGGGGCTGCAGTCAAGTTTTTGAATAGGGCGGTCCTTGGATGAGGGCTTTTTATTGTATTTTGCCCAGCCTAAAATCCAAAGTGGCCTTACAATAAGAGCTCTATGAAGGCGCTAAACTTTCGCCGGGCTATTTTTTTGGTTTTTGTTTCTATAGGAATTCCACTTCTTTTTTCTGCCTGTTTGGTTTCAACTAATAACTCTTTGTCAGCTGACGAGGCCTATCTGGGGGGCGAGCCCTACAAAATTGTTCTTTCATCAAATGGATGTCTGCAATGCCATGCAGCTTGGGCTCCACTTGTTACTCAAGAGGAATGGATTGCCGCCTTGGGCGAGGAAATTGTTCCAGGAAATGGCACGGGTTCCGATTTTTATCAGCGCATTATTGGGGGGGCTGGAGTGGGGAGGATGCCTCCCACGGGCTCGCTCATTCCGGCCGAAGAAGCCGAAACCATTCGCTTGTGGATCAACACCATGTCGTCGGCTTCACAGTAATTTTTTTTCATTTCTGAAAACAACCCTAGGGCCGAAGCATACGGGAGAGCTTTAAATTCTTCGACCTGGCCTAAAAAATTAATGAGACGAATCTCAGTAAGTCCATCAAAAATTTCTCTTTCGAGTTTTTCAAAAACCCCAGCGTTCGTTTTGTTTTGTAGGCCACCTTTTAACCTCTCTAGAATTTTTTCGGTCGATAGAAACTCGAGCGTTCTCGGGTGTAAGGGGATGGGAAAGTCGCAGGATCTGTAAAAATTTTTTCTTAAATCGCGCAACAAAAGTCTCACCTTTTTGAGTTCAGCAAAACAAGCGGGATTTTCAAAACAAATCTCATTGAAATTGGTTGCTTTGTTTTTTTCCAGGCCTTTTTCATCTAAGAAATTTTTCCATGAGACCATTCGAGGCCCCGTTCCAAAGGGGACACGGTCAGAGAATCGAGCCTGAAGCAAAATAGGGTCACCCCGAGGGTGAAAAACTTGCGAAAATTTGGCTATTTTTTGGCAAATATAAAAATCTTCCCCGGCCAAAAGTTTGGGCATTCCGCGAACCTGAACATAAGTCTTAAGGTTTATGCACAGTGCGCTCCCAAGCGCTGTAAATGCAAACGGTGAAGCTGCAAAAAGAAGTCCCAACCTGTAGTTCTCTAAGTAACTGTCAAAAAGAGCAGCGAATTCAGGCGGAGCTATTTGGGAGTCGTCGGGGACATGCTTGAAGGGCAACACCGCAATTCCGCCAGGGCTAAGTATTTCTCGATCCCAACAAAAATAGCTTTCAGGCACTTCTGCATCAGAGTCTGTTGTAAAAACTACAGTCGAATTTAATAATCCTCTATCAAATAAACTTACGGCCAAGTCGCATCCGATTTTTCGAGCCAGACCGACTCCCTGCTTGGGTTCAAACCTAAAGGGGGGCGAAATAAAATTAAAAAGCCCAATTCTAAAACTCTCTGATGTTTCGACCCAATTGAACATTTGGGTTTTCACGGGTTTTGAAAATTTTTCTAGAAATGATTCTTGAAGTAAAATTTCTTCGTTAGAATCAGAGACTCGTCCATTGGCGACTATACAAATAAAAACAGGAAGACCGGATTGTTCAAATCTTTTTTCACTCGCCTTTTTGAGGGAGGGAAGGGTGCGTTTAAAAAAAAAGTTTCCTTCGTTTCGAGCCGGAACCACGACGATATCTGAAAACCGAGGACAGTTTGAAAATTCAAAATCCCGAGGTAAGTCGGAATGGCCGCGCAGGTAGTTTTGAAAAAGGCGGTCCTTGGTGGTCATGAAAAATCTAGTAAAGTTTAGCGGCCAGGGGTTTTTGAAGCATACAACGGGCTTCCAGTTGCAGAAGTTCATCAAGTCTTTTTTTGACCAGAAGGCTGGGAAAATACTTTTCGGCAAGTTGAATGAAAAGAAGTTGGTGTTTGGCTTCGGCACGGCTCAACCGATCGTAAAAGAGTGCAAGTTTAGGGTCTGTTAGCTTTTGGGCCATCAGCCCAAATCTTTCACAACCTCGGGCTTCCATGATTGCAGAAATGACCAAGCGATCTAAAAACCTTTCCTGAGGTTCGGTTTTCAAGCCCTTAAGTAAATCGTTCACATAGGAATCTTTTTCGTCAGCGCCTTGTTCTAAACCCAAAGAGTGAAGCAATTTACAAACCTGTTCAAAGTGTTCGAGCTCTTCTCGAGCTAAAGCAATCATGGCCTCAACGAGTTCCGTTTTGTCTTTATATTTAACAACAAAGGAAAGTGCCGAGGCCGATGCCTTTCTCTCACACGCAGCGTGATCTTTTAAAAAGTGCGAAAAATTCTTCGCAGCAATCTCGGCCCATTCGGGCGGGGTAGGGGCCAGTAACTGCAACCTTCCTGGCAAAAGTTTTTGAGTTTCGGAGTCAATATCCAGGGTCGGAATTTTAGGTGTCACCACAGTTGGCGTCATGGGGCACGCCATTCGCCCCAAGAGGAAAGTTTTTCTTTTAGAGAGTTTTGAATTTTTTCCTGAATCAAGGCCGTGTCTTTTTCGACATCTGAAATCATTTGGGGCTCAAAAATTTCTACATCTGCTTTAAAGCTTCCATGCTTCAAAAGACCCAAGAGGTGTACGGGTAAAAAATGGTCGCCCCAATAGGCCACTTTTTCTTGCGGGCTGTAGGCGATGCGAAGGGGTTGGACCGGAATATTGGCCTGCTTTGCAATGGCAAAGGCCCCGCGTTTCCACTCAACGCCCCAAGGGCTTGAGGTGCCTTCAGGAAACAATATGACATTTTTTTTTCGAGTTTTTATGAACTCGCCAATCAGGCTCGCAACTTTTCTACGAGCCTCGGGGCTAGCGCGATCAACAAAAACGGTGCCGTACTTTTCGGCACCCGCTCCAAAAAAAGGAAAAGATTTAACTTCTTTTTTTGCCACAAAGGCGCCTGAGGTTGCATGGACCATCAGAGGAATATCAACATATCCGACATGATTGGCCACAAAGAGAGTTGGCTCCTTTGAAACCTGTGCCCCAGAGACATTCATTTCAAGGCCCAAAATTTTGAAAAGATTTTCAGACCAGTCCACGCCAATTTTATGAAGCGCGGCTTCATAAGCCTTATGGCTTAGCTCGTCAGTGGGAGATTCAAGTTTACCGAGTGCAGCAGTCGCTTTTCGCGTTTCCCAGAGAACTTGGCTTAAACTTGAAAAGGACTTTGGGAGGAATCTCATATTTTGGAAAGTCTAAGTGCTCACTCGTAGTTGGGTTTTAGACTTTAATTCAAGAGAAATTTGACCTTCCCTTGTGAGATTAAGCCTTTGAATTTAAAGTTGGGTTCTGATGAGCTCACAAAACCCTGAAATTAGACTTACCTACCTGCCCGAACCCGTTCCCTCGATTTCGAAAATTATCGGCACAGGTTTACCCAAAGATGTCGATACTGTGGCCCAAGCCCTCAAAAGCCAGTTCGGACCCACCTCGGTGGCTGAAGTCGAAAAGAGTCATAAGGGTGATCCTTTCATTGCGGTTGATCCCTCAAAGATTTCTGAAATTTTGCGATTTTTGAGAGATGACTCTAAATTTTTGTGTGCCCTGTTGCAGGTGATTTCGTGTGTTGATTTGCCCAATGAAAACTCCCCTAATTCTTCGGCAGGCGAGGGGACAGAATCGGCACCCGCTCCATCCGTTAAGGGGCCCAAGGGCCACATTGCGGTGGTTTATGCACTTTGGTCCTTTGTTCACCGGCATCAAATTATTCTTAAGGCCTATGTTTCAAAAAAATCTCCAAGACTTGCAACTGCAAGTGGAATTTATCGAGCCGCAAATTGGTATGAGCGTGAAGTTTTCGACATGATGGGCGTTGAGTTTGAAGGGCATCCCAACATGGCTCGCATATTGCTACCCCCTGATTGGGTGGGGCATCCCTTGCGCAAGGATTATGTTTTTCCAGAAGAATACAATGGAATGAAAGTTCCTCTTTAAGGACTAAGGATTATTTTACGTGGCTATAACTGAAAATCATTCACCCGAACTTAGAACCGAAGAACTCGTAATTAATATGGGGCCTCAGCACCCCTCAACTCACGGTGTTTTGAGAGTCGAAATTATCAGTGACGGGGAAATCATTAAAGCGGCTTATCCTGATATTGGATATCTGCATCGCTGTTTTGAAAAACACACTGAAAATCGCGAGTATCTGCAGTCAATACCCTTTGCCGATCGAATGGACTATCTCGCAGCCATGAACATGGAAGTGGGAATGTGTCTGGCGATCGAAAAGCTTGCTGACGTTGAAGTCCCTGACCGAGCGCAAGCTATTCGCGTAATTGTTTCGGAGCTCAATCGAATAGCTTCGCATTTGTTGGCGCTGGGTACCTACTCGTTGGATATCGGAGGTTTTACTCCCTTCTTGTACGCCTTTCGCGATCGCGAACATGTTTTGAGAATTTTTGAAGAACTCTGTGGAGCCCGTTTACTTTATAATTATGTTCGTCCTGGTGGTGTCGTTCGTGATTTGTCGCGAGGCTTACAAGATAAAATTTTAGAATTCTGTAAATATTTTGTACCTCAACTTGAAGAAATCGACGAACTTCTTTCGGGCAATATTATTTTCGTAAAACGTACGGCCAACGTGGGGATTATTCCCCTGGATTTAGCTGTGAGTTACGGCTTGAGCGGACCCAATTTACGCGGCAGTGGGATGGCTTGGGATTTACGCAAAGACCGACCCTATTCTGGTTATGAAAAATATGATTTTAACGTTTGCGTTGGTCTGGCAGAACGAGGAGTCGTCGGTGATTGCTGGAACCGTTACTATGTTCGCATTAAAGAAATGTTTGAGTCTGTAAAAATTTTAGAACAGGCCGTTAAACAATTACCTGAGGGTGATTTCATGGGCAAAGTGGCAAAAGCCGTAAAACCCGAAGGTGAAATCTATTTAGCTACGGAATGTCCGCGTGGTGAGTTGGGCTATCACATTGTGGCTGACGGAACTAAAAAACCTTATCGCATTAAGGCAAAGTCGCCCTGTTTTATTGCAGTTTCAACAATGGATGAATTGTGTAGTGGAATGATGATTGGTGACATTGTGGCCCTTTTGGGAAGTCTAGACATTGTATTGGGAGAAATTGACCGATGAGCACTTTTCCGAATCTGAATCCCTTAAACGAAGAAACAACTGTTAAACAATATTTTCAAAATATTTTTGACGCCATTCGAACCGTTTCCAAGGGAATGGGAATTACCTTCCGAACTTTTTTAAAAGCCAACGGAATGAAAAAAATTCGAAGTGGATATAATTATGGCAGGGGCGATGTCACAATCAATTACCCTGAAGTTAAAGATGATATCCCCTTAATTTCAAGGAACCGCCTTTTTATGGACCAAGATGGCTGCATCTCTTGCAACCAGTGCGCAGTTATATGTCCGGTTGAATGTATTACGATTGAGAGTCGAAAAAAATTGCCCGAAGAAAATCCCGATGCCAAAACCCCAGCCCACTTTGGTTCAAAACCTCTTAAACTTAAGTTGCTGCGTTTTGATATTGACGAGGCCTTGTGTTGTTTTTGCGGTTTGTGCACAGAAGTTTGTCCAACAGAGTGCTTGGTTCACACGCCCGAATATGAATATTCTAAATTCGATAGAGATCATCTCATGTACGACTATCTGAATTTTAAAGATGAAAATCCTTTACCGAAAGGTTAAGGAAGGGCTGAATTTTTTTGACCGAAACACCCAAAAACTCAGTTCCTGAATTCAGAGTAAATCCTGAGCCCAAATCAACAGCAAAATCGCTTTTGAGTTTAGGTATCATTTTATTTGTCATTTTAACCTTGATGGGAGTTTGGGTTGGTTTTTTTTCTGGATTCACAGGAGCTCGAGGCGATCCCCAAAAACTCTTAGAGATTGTAAAGTCTTCTAATCCAGAGCTTGCCCGTGGAGCCGCTCTTGAATGGTCCCAAAAATATTCGCAAACAAACCCCCTGGGCGTAGCAGAAACTGGAATTGTTCTGAGTCGTCTCACCCAAATGGGTGTTGTAAAATTTCCGTTTTCAGCCGCCCTTTTGCTGATGCTTGGAGATTCAGTCCAGCCCGAAAAAGTGCAGCCGGTAATTTGCTCAGCACTTGAAACTCAATCTGGAGGAGGAGAAGAGTTTGCCCTTGTACTCGCAGGACTCGGAAAAAGTTTAGGTCGGGGCTACTTTTTAACTGCGACCTGTTTGGAATCGCTTTCTCATTTTCAAAATCACCCGCTCCCGGAAATTAGGGCAACTTTGGCAACCGTCTTGGGGGCTCAGTTTTTGAAAGATTCTACACAGGTTGAGTCCTGGTTGAATTCACTTTATGGCGATTCATTTGAGATTGTTCGAAGGTCTGCGGTTTTGTCGATGATTCAACGAGATTCCTCGACTCCGCTTGTTTTGAATTTCATCGAGAGCTTCTTTGAAGAATCCATGAATACATCGCCTCGGAAATATAAAGTTGAAGATTTTGATTTTTCAATTTCTCTGATTGGAGTTCTAAAAAATAATTCGAGGCTCACAGAGGCACTTCGGCCTCAAATCGAAAATCTGGGTCAAAAGCATCCAAACCTTCGAATTCGATCAGAATTTAAAAAGATTTTAGAACACCAAAAATAACGCAAAGCAAAAGTTTAGCCCTTTGACTTCAGAAACTTTCAAATTGCATTTGCTGAGACATAAGGATTCGAGATAAATTTTAGGAGTTTAGGAGAATTCAAGGCCCCATGGCACAAACACCTACAGGTTCCTCTTTGACCCCAACGGACGAACAGTACACCCGACGGGAATTTTTCTCATGGTTTTGGATAGGCTGGATCACCTTCTCGGTCGCCTCTGGAGCTATTTTGACTCTGCTCGGGCGATTTCTGTTTCCGAACGTACTCTTTGAAAAACTCAGTAATTTTCGAGCGGGTTCACCGACGGAGTTTGGATTGGGCGTTGATGAAAGATTTAAGGATTCATGGTCGACCTGGATTGTAAAAGGTCCCGACGGAATTTTCGCCCTTTCAACGGTTTGTACACATCTCGGATGCACTCCAAATTGGCTGCCCTCTGAAAATAAATTTAAATGTCCGTGTCATGGTTCAGGTTACAGAATGACGGGTTTGCATTTTGAAGGTCCTGCACCCAGACCCCTCGAGCGGTTCGCTATTAAGCTCGATGAATCCGGAAATATACGCGTCGATAAGTCGCGTGCAATTAGATATGCCAATCAGTGGGATGACCCTGACTTTGTAATTAAAATTTAGTTGGTTGAAATAGAAGGGCGAAAATAGTGGCCGATAATCCGTTAAAGAGTTTGTGGGATAAGTTGCGTGAGACTCAAATTTGGAAATCCATCTTTAGGCATGGGCTGCCCGATAATCCACGCGACCAATCGCTAGCGGTTCTTTCAAATGTTTTTCTTCATTTACATCCCGTAAAAACTCGCAAGTCCGGCGTTCGCATGTCTTTTACGTGGTGTATGGGCGGCCTGACCTTCTTTCTTTTTTTAATTGAAACGGTCACGGGCATTTTGTTGATGTTCTACTACCGCCCAACCTTGGAATTTGCCTACAACGATATCATCGCCCTTCGAGAACATGTTCCGCTAGGCGTTTTGCGGGAAATTCATCGCTGGGGTGCCCACGCTATGGTGATCACAGTTTGGTTGCACATGTTTCGAGTTTTCATGACAGGATCCTATAAGCCCCCTCGCGAATTTAACTGGGGCATTGGAGTTATTCTGCTCGTTTTAACAATGTTGCTTTCATTTACGGGGTATTTGCTTCCCTGGGATCAGCTTGCAATTTGGGCCATCACTGTAGGAGCCAACATGGGTGCTGCGACACCTTTTGCCGGAGTTGAAGGACCCGGTACCATGTTACTAAAAATTGGCGATGTAAATCTGGTACATTCAGGTAACGACGCTAAATTTGGATTGTTGGCGGGTCGATTCATCGGCGAGGCCACTTTACTTAGGTTTTATGTTCTTCACTGTATCGCGATTCCTTTTGTTGTGACTTTGTTAATTGCGATTCATTTTTGGAGAGTTAGAAAGGATGGAGGAATTTCAGGCCCCTTGTAATAAAGGGCCTTTAATTTTCAGGGATGGTTCAACTCATAAAAGATATCGTCAATTTCCTGAGTAATCCGACAATTTATTTCACCATAGTTTTGGTGGGATGGTGGTGGATTATGAAATATTATCCCCTTTGGTCTCAGCCACGAGTCATGAAGCCGGTTCTTTGGCTTTCCATAGCAGGATTACTTTTTGGATTAACGGATCCTAACTTTGCAAAAGAAGCCACCAAGCCCGACAACGTTCCGATTTGGCTTATGAGTTACGGAGTTGGTTTTTTTCTTTGGCTTAGTTTTAGGCGCGGCTACCTGAACGATCAGCTCATGGCTGAGGGTAAGCCCAATTTAGAAAAAGTTGAATCTGACAAAAAAGTTTATACATGGCCTGACCTTGTTTACTCGGAACTTATTTGTATGGTTCTTTTTACGGCTTTTTTGGTTGCTTGGGCAATTTTGCTGAAAGCCCCCCTTGAGGAACCTGCCAATGCCGGAGTGACTCCGGCAGTTGCCAAGGCACCCTGGTATTTTTTGGGATTGCAAGAAATGCTCGTGTACTTTGACCCGTGGATAGCAGGAGTTGTGCTTCCCTCTCTAATTCTGTCGGGACTCATCGCGATGCCCTATGTTGATGTTAACCCCAAGGGAAATGGATACTACACAATTAAAGAACGATTTAACGTGATTTGGATTTTTGGGTTCGGATTTATAGTTCTTTGGATTGCCTTGATTTTTTTGGGGACCTTTATGAGGGGACCGGGATGGAACTTTTTTGGTCCTTTCGAGTATTGGGACAAACACAAAGTTGAAGCCCTCACTAACGTCAATCTTGCAGATATTATTTGGGTGAAATTCTTTAATGTTGGATTGCCCAGCAATATTTTGATTCGGGAAATTTTTGGTTTGGGTATAGTTTTTGTTTATCTTTTTGCGTTGCCGCCGCTTTTGGGAGCCACTGTCTTGAGCAAGTATTACGAAAAGTATGGCTTTCTTCGCTACAATGTCATCATGTCCCACCTTTTGATTATGTTGGCCCTGCCAATAAAGATGTATCTGAGGTGGACACTAAACTTAAAATATATAGTCGCTATTCCAGAATATTTGTTCAACATTTGAGGACACATGGCGCAAACGAATCCAAACGAAACCGTTTATAAATCACGAGACCTTTCAAAATGGTTCGCCATCGGCTCAATCCTGCTTTTTGTAGCGGTGGTTTGGGGCGTTCTTCAGGATTTTGATAGAGAGTGGAAGCGTTACCAACGTCAGTGGCAAAGGCTCAATGTTGCCCTAGGTGAAAGAAAATTAAGTGAGGCCCTTGTTGCTTTGGATCGATCTAAACTCGAGGGACTCAAAAAGAAAATTGCCGATTTCGATACCTCCAAGGCCCAATCTCTAGAGGGTTTAGACGCCAAAATTAAAGGCAAACAAGATAAAGTTTTTAAAATCACGCAGACCTACCAAAATCTAAAAGCAAAATTAGATGCCGATTTGTTTTTAGTGGATGTCGCCTTAGCTAAGAGGTCGGCCAATGCTGCAAAAATTAAAAACGATTGGATGAACCTTGAACGCGAGGTTCTAAAACTCAAAGACCAAGTAACCCTTGCTGAAGCCGATCGAGACAATGCTTTGCAAGAAAAGCGAGGCTATCTTTTAGAGAAAACAACGACCGAGAAAGATTTAGCTGCGCTGGTTTCAGAAAAAAACCGACTCGAAAAAATTATTGCTAAAAACGAACAAAGTTTAGGGAATTTGTTGAGGAATGCGCCTCTTGTAGATTTTGTTTCGCCTACTCTTAAGATTAATCAAATTATTTTACCGCATCTTAAAGATGACTATTTTTTCAATAAGGTTCCGCGTGTTGACCGTTGTATGACCTGCCATGCAAATGCCGACAAAGCTGGATTTGAAGATTTACCACAGCCTTTTACAAGTCATCCCAAACTCAATCTTATGCTTTCAGAAGAATCGCCGCATCCTGTTCAAAAGGTTGGTTGCACGGTTTGCCATTCGGGCATTCCGCAGAGTGCAGATTTTTCATTGGCAGGACATGTGCCGAAAGATCCGGCTCAGTGGGCTGAGTGGGAAGATAAATATAATTTTAACCCACCCAAACACATTCCTACCCCGATGATTCCAACTGCGATGACTGAGGGCAAATGTATACAGTGTCATGCTCAAGAAGTTACATTGAGGGATGCTCCCACATTTAACGCAGGTATGAGAATGATTGAGCGTTATGGCTGTTATAACTGTCATAAGTTTGCAGGCCATTTTGAAAAACTAAGTTTTGAAAAGAAAACAGGGCCTACTTTAAAAACTTTGGCCTCAAAGCTTGATCAAGATTGGGTCAGAAAATTTATTTGGGATCCTCAAAGTTATAGGCCCTCATCGCTCATGCCGCGGTTTTGGAAAAATCATAATAATTCTGATCCTGAGTCGCTTGAGCGCGGGGCTGTAGAAGTCGAATCAATATCTCATTATTTGTTTAAAAAATCAGTTCCCTATCAGCCATTAAAATTGGCTTCGGGCGCCGTTGGAAATGTGGCTCGCGGAAAAGAACTCGTAGGCTCAGTGGGTTGTTTGGCTTGTCATGCGATTGCTGACTTCCCAAGGGTGAATCCCAAAGACCCTACCGTTATGGGGTACAAGGACGAACGAATTCCGATGGTTGGGCCCGAGCTCAACCAAATGGGTTCTAAAGTCACTCAGGATTGGCTGGTTTCGTGGGTCTATAATCCCAAGCATTATTGGGATAATTCCGGAATGCCCAGTTTGAAATTAACTGAAACTGAGGCCCTTGATATTGCGGCCTATTTGCTAACTAAAAGAAATGTAGAGTTTGATTCGGCGACTCCGCCCGAGCCCAAAGACGAAATGAGAGATCAAATCGTGAAAACGTATTTGATGGCTGTGATGACCCAGAAAGCGGCTGGCCTAAAACTTGCCTCGATGTCGCTTGAAGATAAAAAATTATTTTTAGGGGAAAAGCTCATTGGCCATTATGGCTGCTATGCCTGCCACGCCATAGATGGCTTTGAAAATGCGCCAAAAATAGGAGCAGAGTTGACCTATGAGGGATCAAAGGATCTTTCGAAATTTGCGTTTGAAAACGTTCATGCCCAGCACACTCGTTCAGAATGGGTTTATACAAAAATTCGAACTCCAAGAATTTGGGATGTTGGTAAAAAACGTGATTTCGAAGGCAAAACCCGCATGCCACAGTTTAATTTTAACCATAAACAGGCTGAGGCCATTACTGCCATAGTTGTTGGTTATGAAAATAAAAACGTTGATGACGAAGCCGTTCACAAAATTGATGGCCGTTATGAAAAAATTATTGCGGGTCATCGGATGTTGAATCGGCACAATTGCTCGTCATGTCACTTCGTTGAAAATCGCGGTGGCGATGTTCTGGCGCATTTCTCGGAAGATGTGACAAACGGGCCGCCAAATTTAAATACCCAGGGACTCAAAACACGAACCGAGTGGCTACACGCCTTTTTGCTAAATCCGAATGTGATGATTCGTCCTTGGCTAAAGATTCGCATGCCTCAGTTTTATATGACGGATGCTGAAAGTATGGCCTACACCGCATACTTTGCGGCCTTTGATAAAAGTCCTTATCCCTACGTATTGGAGCCTGCTCGAATGCTGACGTCTTCGGAGCTCGTGCAAGTCGAAGGTATGTTTAAGGATCTGGCCTGTTTAAGTTGCCATGCTGTTCGAAAACCTGGCGAGGATGTTTCTGCAGCGGCTCCACATTTTGCCAATGTCAAAGCCCGACTTAAAGACCCGTGGGTTTTGCAGTGGCTTGAAAATCCACAAGCCATCATGCCCGGGACTCGAATGCCTACACTTTGGCCTTTGATGGACGAAGAAGATCCCAAGAGTGCCCGCATCGCCGTTCCCGGATATTTCGGGGATGATGCCAAAAAGCAGATTGAGGCTATGAGAAATTACATTTACCAATACGGGGGTGAGCCTTTGTTTCCAAACCATCGAATTAATGGAGTTTCTGGCTCGTCAGTCCCTTCGGCGGCACGGTGATTTTGAGAACTCAAAAATAACTAGAAAATAAAAGTTGATTAGTCGACCCTAGATTGGGCATTATCGGGCCCGCTTCATGAAAGACACCCCACTGCGGGAGCTTGAGCGGGCCCTCGGTTATGAGTTCAAAAAAACTGAAACCATTACCGAGGCCCTGACTCATAGATCCCACCACCACGAATATAACGATTCGCCTCACAACGAGCGCTTGGAGTTTTTAGGCGATGCTGTGCTTGATCTTTGTGTTACCGAACTAGTCATGGGATTTGCCCCGGCTACAAATGAAGGTCATTTATCCCGCTTAAGATCTCAACTCGTTTCTGAAACTTCTTTAGCGCGTGCAGCGCGCGAATTAGGAATTGGCAAATATGTAAGGTTGGGTAGGGGCGAGGAATCAAGTGGTGGCCGAGAAAGAGATTCGCTTCTGGCCGATACATTGGAGGCCATACTTGCTGCAATTTACATTGACGGGGGTCTTGAGGCTTCTAAATGCATTGTATCGAGAGTTCTTGCCTTGTTTCTTACAGATGCCCAGGAATGGGCCTCGCGAAGTTGGAATTTGATTACAACGGACTATAAAAGCCGCCTTCAGGAATTTTGTCAGTCATTGGGTTTTGGTACTCCGTCTTACTCGTGCTTAGAAACTCTGGGGCCAGATCATCAGAAAACGTTTACTATGGGACTTTTTATTCGTGGGATAGAAGTTTCAAGAGCCCAGGCGAGCACAAAAAAAGAAGCCACCCAATTGGCGGCACAGAAATTGTTAGAAATGGATAGTGCAATCGGAGTTCTTGAAGAACACATGTACTCACTGGGAATTCCAAAACAAGCACTCGAAAGTCCAAAGAAAAAAGGAAGCAAAAATGACAAAGACTACCCCCCATCGATCGAATCCCTTTCGTAGCGGACGGGTCGCCATTTTGGGGCGACCTAACGCAGGAAAGTCAACCTTGCTGAATTCACTTCTTGAAATTGCAGTGAGCGCAACATCGGATCGCCCACAAACCACTCGAACCAATATTCGCGGTATTCTTCAACAGCACAACAAAAAGAAAGAATGGTCGGGGCAAATTGTTTTAGTGGACACTCCGGGGCTCAATTTTAAAAAAGGGCTACTTGATCGATCGATGTTCACATCAATTGAAGAAGCGCTCTCTGAGGTCGATACTGTTGTTTGGCTTGCCGATGTAAAAACCTTTCACAACGATTTGCGCGATCTTGAACTCAAACGTCCCGGATCAGACAAGATCGCAGGTTGGCTCAAAGATCGCCTAGATAAGAAAAATCCGAATCAAAAATGGATTTTGGTTCTCAACAAGGTCGATAAAATTTCAAAAAATGACATGCTTCCTTTGATTGCGCGCACCCACGAAATTCTAACTTGTTTTGAAGAAATTGTTCCTGTGTCAGCCATTCAAGGCCTAAAAGAAAATGATAGCAACCTTCAGCCACTTCTCGAAATTATTGAGAAGTCCTTACCTTGGGGCGAGCCCTTTTATGATGAGGGGCGTTGGACTGACCTCAATGAAAAGCAGTTGGTTCAGAATTTAATTCGTGAAGCTGTGTTTAGACAGTGTCGGCAAGAAGTGCCTTATCAGGCTGATTCCACAGTTATTAAATTTTTGGATCCCCAAGGGCATCGAAAAATGCCCGAAGTAGACGCAACTTTGTGGGTGGCAAAAGAAAGTCTGAAACCCATATTGGTTGGAGCTAAGGGAACAAAAATACGAGATATCGGCATTGCAACACGCGAGCGATACAAAGAAATTACGGGCGATGATTTAATTTTGCGCCTTATGGTTAAAGTTGTAGAAAATTGGGAGAGCCGGCCCTCAAGCCTGGCAGAATTGGGTTATGGCGTCCAAAACTCTAACGCCTAAATCAGAATTTCCAACCATCGTGTTGGTGGGCCCTACAAATGTAGGTAAATCTGCGATGTTCAATCGTCTCACTCGAACTCGCACTGCCATTGTGTGTGATCGGCCGGGTGTAACTGTTGATCGACATGAATGTGTGGCGGAGTCGCCTGATCTTGGAAAAATGAAATTTATTGATACAGGTGGAGTAGGCGCTGAAGCCCTAAGTCATCCCTTGGGTAAAGAAATCGAAAGGGCTGCTGCTGTGGCTCTTAAAACTGCGGACATTGTTTTGTTTGTGGTTGATGGCACCCGAGAAATTGGAAACCAGGAATTAGAAATCGCACAATGGCTACGCAGAAATCTTGGCAAACTTGAGACACCTGTTTGGCTTGTTGCAAATAAAGTTGATTCTAAAAAGCATGATGCCCAATCTTATTTCGCATTAGGACTGGATAAGAATTTCAGTGTTTCCGCTGAGCATGACATCGGAGTTATGGAACTTCGCGACAGTTTAGCTGAAATCTTTTTAGGGAATTCAACTAAAACCCAAGACGAAGAGACGTCAGAAACAGAAAAAGTAAAAGCTCCGCGTATTTTAGTTTTAGGCCGACCTAACGTGGGCAAATCAACTTTGCTAAATCAGATTTTAGGTGAAGAGCGGCACGTTGTTTCGTCCGTTCCAGGCACCACCCGCGACCCCATTGAATCCAGTTTTTTGAGTCACGCAAAAGGAATTGATTGGAAACTCGTGGACACTGCGGGTTTAAGGCAACCGGGTCGACTTGAGCGTGACGTTGAATGGGTTGCCCGAGAAAAACTTAAAGAAGAAGCTCGCTTTGCGGATGTGGCCTTAGTTGTTTTGGATTCCAACGCTGGAATTACTGATCTTGATGCCTCGATTGCCGGAATGGCCTTAGATTTTGGACTCAGCGTGGTTCTTGTTTTTAATAAATGGGATTTAATGACCCAGTCGGACGCTTCCGACAAATGGATGCATTTACAACGAACTCAGGATTTGAAACTGGAGTTTGTGAAGTGGTGTCCACGAGTGAAGGCCTCAGGACTTACCGGTAAGGGCGTAAAGGACATTGTTAAATCACTTCAGAAAGTTCTTTCAGACCGAGCTCACCGAGTTCAAACTTCGAAACTCAATGAAATTTTTGAGAAAAAAATTCGAATTCATTCTCATCCGATTGGTTCTCGAGGGCGGCCTGCAAAATTCTATTATTTGAGTCAGGTTTCAAGTTCTCCGCCGGAATTTGTTTTGTTTTCAAATTTACCAAGTCGAGATGTTCATTTTTCTTATCGAAGATTTATCAGTAATACCTTGCGAAAAGAGTTTGGATTTTCGGGTTGTCCCATAAAATTGCATTTCAAAAATGCAAGTTGAGTGTGAATGGGACTGCGTTGGAAAAAACCGACCCCTTGGAGCCTCTACAAAAGTTCTGATTTATTCTGGTTGGGTGTCGGATCGGCAGTTGGACTCGGAAATTTTCTAGCCATTCCGGGACTCGTTATTTCCTCTGGCGGTGTGCCGGTAATCTTGCTTCATTTGATGGGTCTTTTTATTTTGGGCGGGACTCTTTTGGTTGGGGAATTTCTTTGGTCCCGTTGGCTCATGCGCCCCTATTGGCAATCCTATCAAGTCTTAGTCCCTTCCGGGTCACGGGTGAGTTGGGCAGTTCCGGTTTTTTCGTATCTTGCAGTGCTTATGATTTTGCCGCCCTATCTTATGGATATGGGCAGGCTATTGGGTCTCGCTGCAGGGGAAATTTCGCGAGCTTTTTTTAAACCTGTAAACGAAAGAACTTTATTGGAGTTTTCATATTCGAGTTCCTATTTTAGAGCCTTTTTTGCTTTGGCCGTTGCAACTCTATGTTCGCTTTATCCTCCCCGAATTTTAGCGAGGCTTTTGAAAATTTTGGTCGTTGGCGCTTTTCTTTGCTGGGTTTTTTCTGCCTACATTATCTTAAAGAGTTTTGGAACTGTTGGACTTGAGAGAATTTTCTACTGGGACAATGCTCGACTTGATTTTGACGCCATTTTCAAAACACTTGGATTTAGTTTGTTTACCCTAAGTGCGGGATTTGGTGTGATGTATCATTTTGTTTTTTATGCATCCCAGGCGCCTTTGAATACTAACAAAAAAGAGCCCACGGATTTCTGGAAACAATCAGGAAAATTCATGAGAATCGCTGGGCTCATTGTAATGACTGATTTTTTGTCGAGTCTAATGAGTTTAGTTGTAGCCTCCGCCTTTGCGTCACAAGTGGAAACTGTCGAGCTGATTCGAATGTTTAGTGGTGATGTGCGAGTGGAGTCTCGAACTCTAATTCTCGACAAGGTGCCTGAGGTTTTGGCGACCAAACCCTGGGGTTCTTTTGCTTCAATTTCTTTGTTTATGGGTCTTTTTTTTGCGGGGATGGCTTCGGCTCTTTCAATTCTTGATATTGCCATATTCACCTTGGGCAATGAATTACATTGGTCTCGTTTGCGAGCTTCATTACACCTCTTTGGATTTGGTGCACTCATGCTCACTATTCCGCTGGTGCCAACCTTGGCGCAGTATATGAGACAGGCAGGAGCCGATCTCCTCCTTCCGTTAAGCTCATTGGTTTTGTGCTATTTGGTGGGTTGGAAAATGCCGCGTAGGTCGCAAGTACAAATTTTAGGACGAGGGTTAATTCTTGATAGATTGTTTCAGCTCTGGAGATTTTGGATTCGATATTTTGCGCCTCTGTTTTTAGTTTATTATTTCGTTTCATTTTTTAACGGTGCATAGAAAGGGTTTTTTGTGGGAATTTTAGGTATAGGTATTTTTCTATCGATAGCGTTTTTAGTTTCTGAAAATAAAAAACGTGTCGTGTGGCGCACAATTCTGACAGGATTACTTTTGCAGTTTGCCTTAGCCTTGCTCATTTTAGGGATTCCCAAACTCGGGGTAGGGGCCCCTCTTCGATTTGTGTTTGAAGCCTTCACTCAGCTCATTGATCGATTTATGGCATTTACCCAGGAAGGCTCTAAATTTGTCTTTGGGCCCCTTGCTGAAACAAAGGATTCCTGGGGTTTTATTTTTGCCTTCCAAGTTATTCCAACTATTTTGTTTTTCTCTTCAGTAACAGCTGTCGCTTATCATTTGGGTTTACTTCAAAAAGTCGTAAAGGCCTTTGCTTGGCTTATGCGTCGGACATTGGGAGTCAGCGGCCCCGAGTCTTTGGCGGCCTCTGCTGAAATTTTTCTGGGCCAAACTGAATCTCCGCTACTCATTAAACCTTATTTACCTACCATGAGCCGGTCAGAGATTTTTGCTCTCATGACAGGCGGAATGGCTACAGTAGCGGGTGGGGTATTGGCTGCCTATGTGGGCCTGCTTAAAGGCCGAATCCCTGACATTGCGGGGCATCTCCTAACAGCAAGCGTACTTGCCGCTCCGGCGGCCCTCGTTATTGCAAAGTTGATGGTGCCAGAGTCACAGAAAGATTTGATAAGCAAAAAGTCTGAAACTTCTATAGATTTGCCATTACCCAATGATGCAAACATTATTGACGCCGCTGCCAGAGGGGCTAGCGAGGGATTGAAATTAGGTCTCAACGTAGCTGCTATGCTTATTTGCTTTATTGCTCTTATTGCTTTGGGAAATTCAGTCGTATCTTCGCTAAATGGATTTGTGTTTGGTGTGGAGAATATGGACCTTTCTCGGATTTTGGGTTTTGTATTTTCGCCAATCGCATTTTTGATAGGGGTTCCGTGGGCTGATTGTGGGCAAATTGGAAATATTTTGGCCGAAAAAGTCGTCCTTAATGAATTTGTTGCTTACATTCACCTTGCAGATTTTGGAGCTCAGCTCAGTGACCGAGGCGTAACCTTGGCGAGTTATGCCCTTTGCGGCTTTGCAAATTTCGCATCTATCGGCATACAAATAGGCGGTACGGGCGCTATGGCCCCTACACGCAGAGCAGAAATTGCCCAAATGGGTTTGAAAGCCGTTTTAGCCGGAAATCTCGCAAGCTTTTTGACGGCCGCAGTCGTGAGTTTGCTAATTTAAGGACCCGTCATCCCGAAACCACCCGTCATCCCGTTATGTGAGGGATCCCCTTCGTTTCTTGGCAGCCAAGTACGTTGGAGATCCCTCACTGCGTTCGGGATGACTGCAAATTTCGCGCCCATAATTTATATTATGTAAACTTTTATGGGAACCGCGGTTGATGCGGGGTTTATCTGGGTCCAGCCCAAATCGTGTTACTCTAAGAAATCAAATGAGGGATTTCTTAAAGCTATTTTGCACGGGAATCTGTGGCGCCCTTCTGATTGCGAAACCTGTGTGGGCCCAAGTTCTCAATCCTATTGAATCCTACAAAGAACCCACCACGCACCCTCCACGGTTTCAAAAAGCAATTCCCAAACAACTTGAATCTTGTTTACAGGATAAGGCCAATTTAGGCATTGAATATTGGGAACAACCGGCGCAGTTTCAAAGAATCTGCCCTGAAGCCGAATTTATTGAAAAAATTTCCAAGTTTAGATCGGTGTACGGACGTAAAGAAAACCCCGCAATTGCCTTGGTCGTTTCGGGGGTTATTGTAAACGAAATCAAGTTATTGTCCGCAAATTTGTTTCAAAAGCAAGCTCCCGGTGAATTTCCACTTTCGGAGGGAATTTTGTTTTCCAAGCCGCAAGGTTTTTGGCGAGAGGCTGAAAAAGAGTTTTGGCAAACAACCGAACCCTACGTCGTTGAAGCCCGCAATTGGCTCGAGCCTCTTCTGATCGAGAGTCGCAATCGCAAAGACCAGCCCCTGGGTACTGAAGCTGCATGGGCTCTTATGGAAATTTACGGCGAAAGTTTTCGTTTTGAAAACCTTATTGATCACCTCAAGGCCAATGCTTCCCTTTTAGGAGACTACCGAAAATCGACTTCAATGAATCTTTTGACTCAAACGACCCTTTGGATTGAAAAATTTTTCCCCCCTCCAAGCACATTGGCCGTCTCGGGGTTGGACCCTGAGACTCCAACTCCAGCTCCCATAAAAAACTGGCCCCTTTTGAACTGGACCCTAGAGCGATTGATTGCAAACCGTAACTCAGATTTTAAAAACAATGGATCAGAAGACGATTTCTTTTTATGGTCCCAAAGTCTTTTTTTTGAGTTCTTAAGGGATGCTGGGGTTCGAGACCGCAATGCTGTTCTGGGTAGACTCCGCGAACTTTGGATAGCTTTTCCGAATGACCCCTACCCCCAAAAAATTAGGGCCCTTAGTCAAAAGCTAGGGTTGGCCTCTGCGTTCAAAGCGCCGATGCTTCGCGATCTTAATTTAGATGAAATCATCACTCGCGCCCGTGCCCAGGTTCGAGCCCTCGATTCCTTGGCTGCGTTAAGAACTATGAAACGGGTACGACTCCTAAATCCCCGCGATATGAGTGATGATGATTTGTGGGGAGCCCTTATTTATCATATTCGTGTTCTCAGGCTTCTTGATGAGCGGGGTCAAATCTCTTCAATCATAAAAAGTTATTTTTCGATGAGAAATTTTCTCCTTCCCCCTGAAGGCGATAAAAAAAACAAACCCTCAACGGCAGAAATCCAAAAGTATTTGAGCAGATTACATGAACTCTCACGCCTTTATTGGAATTACGATGACCCTCAGAAAGCCTTAGAGATTATTGTAAAAATTTTGGATGCAAATAAAAAATATGGAGTAAATTTTTTTCAAGGCCAAGCTCTCGTCATACGGGCCCGTATTAAAGAACAGTCTAAAGAAATTAAAGGGGCCCTTGAACTTGCCGACCAGGCCCTCCAAGCCAAAATCCCGCAGGACCTGACTGAAGACCTTTTGTGGAGAAAGGTTTATTTAAAAATCGACGATGTTCAGCAGTCTACCCGGAGCCCCGCAACCGATACCGCCGAACTGAGTCTCCTGCTTTCTTACCTAGAACCTCTAAGAAAAATTTCAGAAAGAGATGCAGGAGAAAAAACGCGATGGCTTTATTGGACGGCAAGAATTCATCAAATCCTTGGTGAAAAGAAAAAGGCCGTCGAGTTTTATAAAAAGGCCTATGTCACCGACCCCTATTCTTACTACAGCAATATTGCGGGCTTAAGACTTAAAAATGAATTTGAAGAAACCCCTGATGATTGGCAAGTGCTCAAGGTTCCTCTCGATGTGAGAGTCCCCGCAGGAACACGTAAGTGGGAAACGCCTAACTGGGACTTGTTTGTGCAGTCTAATGGGCGCGCGCGAGATCCTGTGTATCGCGCCTTTGCTCGAGTTTATGTTTTGGGGAGTTTAGGAAAATTTGAGGACGCTCGAGCGGCGTTTGGGGATTTAGATCGTTCACTTTGGCAAATAGTTCTGTCGAGTCGCATCCCCTGGACTAAAAGACGAGAATTTTCCCGTTCTGTCTCCTGGATGAGACGCGCTCTCGGTGATCCGGTTGGCGCATTAAGGGCAGCTGAAGTCGCCAGACAAGCCAATGTCAAAGATTTAGAGGAAAGTGATTTTTTGAATCTTTATCCCCTTCCATACTGGGATATTATTCAAACTGAGTCTAAAAAACAGGGGCTCGATCCCTGGCTAACGGCCTCGCTCATTAGGCAAGAATCCGCCTTTGATTCACAAGCCAAGTCTTGGGCCAACGCCATTGGTCTGATGCAAATTATTCCTCCGGTTGCTGAACAAGAAGCTCGCCTTATGGATTGGAAAAATTTTCGCACGGAGTTACTGTTTGAACCACCCAATGCCGTCAAACTTGGCAGTCATCACTTAGGCAGGCTTGTGCGCCAGTTTGAAAACTCGTGGGTGACTTCAATTGCGGCCTACAATGCAGGGTCTCCACCGGTAGTTAAGTGGCTTAACTCCTATTCGAAGGATCATCCTGACACTTTTGTCGAAAGAATTCCCTTTCTTGAGACTCGAAATTATGTGAAATCTATTCTTAGAAATTTTATGAATTATCAAAGAATTTATTCCGACGGAAAATCCCTGAATCTGGAAATGATCCTACGTATGCCTGAGCGCGTCCCACCTGTAACTGGATTTTAGTTTTTGAGTATGAAAGTTCTTAGAATTTCCTCAAGAAAAAGTGATCTCGCACGCATTCAAGCCTACGAAGTTGCCCGAGAAATTCGAAGGCTATTGCCCCAAACTCGGCTTGAATTTAGTTTTAGAGAAAGCCTGGGCGACCAAAATCAAAATGACCCACTCTGGAAAATGCCCGAGAAAGGGGTTTTCACATCAGACTTTAAAGAGGATCTCATCGAAGGCAAAACCGATATTGTTGTCCATTCTTGGAAAGACCTGCCGATTGAAGCTCAAGAGAAAACAAAGATAGTCGCCACTCTTAAGAGAGCAGATCCACGTGATTTGCTTTTACTCAAAAAAAATTTTCGGATTAATAATTCAATACCGAAGTTAAGAATTTTTACCTCATCCCCGCGGAGAGAATTCTGTTTAAATAAAAATTTCCATAAATTATTTCCACTTTTAGCAGAACCACCGGAAATAGAATTCGTAGCTGTACGCGGAAATATTCTGACTCGATTGAAAAAATTTTCAAATGATTCTGAAATTCAGGGAATTTTTGTGGCTAAGGCTGCGATTGATAGAATTTTAGGTGCTCCAGGTTGGGTGGATTCCAATTCAACTCCAAATCTTGATTCATTTGACGGACCCAAAACTGAAATCGCCGATCTTCTTAGTCGGTTCGATTTGCGAATTTTACCTCTGGAGTGGTTTCCTACTGCGGCAGCCCAAGGGGCACTAGCCCTAGAAATTGCTAGTGGAAGATCAGATCTTACTTGGTTTCTTTCCAAAATTAATTCTTCCCCTGATTTTGATTGCGTGCAAACGGAACGAAAAATCCTGTCTGATTTAGGCGGAGGTTGCCACGAAAAGGTAGGAATTACTGTGGAAATCAAGGCGGGCACAAAGCGATTCTTTTTTGTTTCTGAAAAAAAGCATCCGGATTTCTTGGAAAACCCCATTCGGTATGAGTTTTCACCCAATTCTCGAATTTTAGAAATTGTGAAATCAGCTTCGGTAAATGAGATGTGGCCCACTCCTAGAGGCGACAACTTCAAGGAGAGTTTGCCTGACATTGTTGAAAGAGTTCCTCTCAACTCAATGTCAATTTTGGAATCCTATAGAAAATTCAAAACGGAATTTAAAATTGTGCCCGAAGCTCTTCTCTGGATTCCAGCGCATCCAACGACCTTAGGTCTATGCGCCCAAATTAAAGAGCTGTTTGCAGAAATGACACTGGGGCTAGTTTGGGCTCCCGGTGAAAAAACCTTTGTTGAGTGTTTAAAAAGGGGGCTTCGACCATTGGGCCATTCCAGTTCCTCGGGAATTCAATCTGAAGATTGGAACGGGATCTTAAAGCTTACGGGAGCTCAGAAAATAATTCACTTAAGTCATGGTGATTCTCAGAATTTAAATTTCCTCAATCTTCCTGTTTATCAACTGCGATCTAAACCCCGAGAAGAAATTTTTGCCCAACTTCAAGGCAAAAAAATTTTTTTCTGGAAAAGCCCTACGAAATTTAAGTTTGCCCAAGAAAGCGGTTTTGATTTTACAAAATCAGAATATTTTCATTTCTGTGGTGCTGGAAAAACCTATGAATATCTAAAAGATCGGATTCCCTTAGACCGACTAGAGCTTTTACCCGGAGGTGAGTCCCAGTGGACGGATCTTACAAAGCAACTTAGAAATCCTCTATGAATTCGATTCAAAGGGTTCTCTCAAATCAAGCAAAAATGCCGGGTGAGGCTCCTCCGATTTGGTTTATGCGCCAGGCTGGCAGATACCATCAGCACTACCAAAAGCTCAGAGCTCAATATAGTTTTCTTGAATTGTGCCGGCAACCCGAACTCGCAGCTGAAGTCGCCATGGGACCCATTGAGGATTTTGATTTTGATGCTGCAATTTTGTTTAGTGATATTCTTTTTCCTTTGGACGCCTGGGGACTTGGTCTTCATTTTTCCGAAGCCAAAGGGCCTCAGTTTGAAAGGTCGTTAAACTCGCTTGAGGACATTAAAAATGTTCCTCCTGTTTTTGATTGCCTACCCAAGTTAGAATTTCAGAAAAAAGCTCTACAGATTACTCGGCAAAGACTTCATCCTGATAAGGGACTTTTGGGTTTTGTCGGCGGACCCTTTACCTTGTTTTCTTACGCTGTGGGCGGGCGACATGAAGGTTCCTTTGTTGGGGTCAAACAAAAGATGGCAATGCTAAGCCCCTTTCTTGAAAGACTCCTCCCACTCATTAAAGAAAATATTCGCCTCCAAATTGAAGGAGGAGCTGACTGCGTGATGGTTTTTGAAAGTTCCGTGGGCGAGCTCGATTTTATAAATTACGACAAAGAGATTGCCCCGTTTTTAGAAGAACTGGCTCGAAGTTTTCCAAAAAAACTTGGGTTTTATGCCCGAGGTGCCCATCCCCAATATTTTAATCGGCTGGGATTTATGTCAGGTCAAAATACAAACTGGGCAGGAATGGGTGTTGATCATCGTTATCCGCTTTCACAACTTTTAAAAACGAAAAGTCCTTTTTTTGTGCAAGGTAATTTTGATCAAAACCTTTTGTTTTTGCCAACGGGTGAATTTAGGCAATACTTAAAAAGTTGGATTTCAGAAATCTATGAAAGTTGTTTAGGACAAGCTCCTGCAAATTGGATTTGCGGTTTAGGTCATGGAGTTTTGCCAAAAACACCCGAATCCCACGTTCGTGAATTCGTTCTGGCGGTACGTGAGTTCTTTGGTAAGGGCGCGTGATTGAGTTTGGCCAGCCCAGTACCCAAGAAGGATCCCGATTTTGTAATAGCGGGTGCAGGTTTTACCGGTCTCATGCTGGCGTATTCATTGTATAAACAAAATCCCAACTGCAAAATTAGAATCTTTGAGTCCCAATCTCACCTTGGCGGCCTGATGGGACTTGGAACCGAAAAAGGCTCTGGATCCCATTTCTCAGAAAGCGCAGCTAATGGTTTTTTAGTTAGCCCCTTAATTGAACAGGCAGCGGCCGATTTAGGAATTTCGCTTATCCTTGCAGATCCCACAAGTTCAAAGGCCCGGTTTATTTTTTCTCGAGGTAAAATGAGGCGCTGGCCCCTTAGTTTTTTGGGCACACTTCGAGTCCTTATAGGTCTTGTGGGGGCCTTAGTGTTTAGATCCCTTAAGCCTAACAAATTTTCGACCATGCGTGAGTGGGGAGAAAATATTTTCGGTAGGGAGTTTGTAGATTTTCTTCTTGAACCAGGCCTTGGCGGAATTTACGCCTCCAAGGCAGAAAATTTGAGCGCAAGCTTAGTTGTTGGATCCGTGATGAATCGAAGAAAGCAACGTGACACGGAGAAATCAAAAACCCGCAGGGTCACTGCAGCGCCACTTAAGGGAATGAAGTTTTGGTGCGAAAGCCTCAAGAGATTCCTAGAAAATTCGGGACGGGTCGAAATTCTAACTCATAAAAAATTTGAATCCCGGACTTGGTTTGACGAAAAATTGAAAAATCCAAGCCGGGTCTTTCTGGCTCTGGATCTGAAAAACACTTTAGAGATTATAAAGGATTTGGAGGCCCAGGCCTCCGAATTTGCCTACACGTCGAGACAAAGGGAATCTCTGAAAAATTTCATTCAGAATCTTGAAACAACTCCCCTTTCAACCCTGGCTCTTGCCGCCCTAACATTGGAGTTTAACGAGCCTCCCTTGGGTCTGCTAAAGCAAAACCAAGGTTTTGGGTGTTTGTTTCCTCGTTCTGAAAATTTCAATAGCTTGGGAGTGTTGTTTAATAGTTGTATTTTTCCAGCGCGATATGAGCGAAAAAATGAAACCTATATTTTTGGCCAGACACAAAAATTTTCACTTAATTTTGAAATTGCGTCCAAAGCCCTAGGCAAAAACCTTGAATCGAGACTCATAGCAGCAGCTTTAGAGGATCGGAGTCGAATTTTTGATTTATCAAACCCTGGATTAAGGCAACCCGCGGCAACCTCGGTTTTCGTTTGGCCAACGGCCCTACCCTGTTACGACATCCATCTTGAAAAATTTTTGGCTAGCCAAAGTTTTGAAGGCCTCGAAAAAGAATTTGGCTTCACAATTGTCGGAAATTTCAGAGGTCATTTAAGCCTTTCAAAAATATTTGATGATTGCTGGAAGATTGCAACTGAAGTGGCCGCAAGTAATAAGTTTAAAATTTGAAAAAGGAGTTTAAGAACTTGAAAAAGGGAATTTTAGTTGTGAATCTGGGGACCCCTCAAAGCCCAAATCCCAAGGACGTCAAAATCTATTTAGACGAATTCCTAATGGATCCCTTTGTGATTGATATCCCATGGCCCTTACGAGCGCTTTTAGTGAAAGGGATAATTCTCAACACGCGGCCAAAAAAATCAGCCCATGCATATAAGCAAATTTGGACTGATAAAGGCTCACCCTTAGCCTTTCACACCCATGAATTTGTAGATAAGCTAAGGGCCCAAATTCCAGATCTTAAAATCGAGGTCGGCATGCGGTATGGGCAGCCCTCTCTTGAATCAGGAATGCAAAAACTTATTGATCAGGGAGTGCGTGAAATCTTCATTTTTCAAATGTACCCACAGTTTGCTTGGGCCTCCTCGGCCTCCGTTGAAGACAAAGTAAAAAAAATTGCAATCTCTTTAAATGCCAAGGCATCAGAGAAAATCGAAATTAAATTTAGCGAACCGTTTTTTAAAGAACCTGAATTTATTTCTAGTTTTGCAAATATTCTTGGTAAGCACATGAGCTCGGCTGATCCCTACGTTCTTATGAGTTTTCATGGTATCCCCGAGAGACATCTTGGCCGAGTTTCTTGTGAAGCTAAGGAACATTGTTTGCAGCAAGCCAGCTGTTGTGAGTTGTCGGAAAAAACAAGCAAACTAGAAAATGTTTATAATCGCTGTTACCGCGCACAATGTTTTGCCACGGCCGAAGGAATTGCCAAAAAAATGGGTTTAGCCCCTGGCAGGTGGAGTGTGAGTTTCCAAAGCCGTTTGGGTCGTACCCCTTGGCTCAAACCATTTACCGATTTTGTGATCGAGGAGCTTGCGGCCAAAGGCGAAAAGGACGTTCTCGTAATGTGTCCTAGTTTTGTGAGCGATTGCTTAGAAACACTCGAAGAAATCCAAATTCGCGCGCGAGAGGACTTTGAGAAATTTACAGGCGGCAAAGGCAAGCTTAAACTTGTCCCCTCGCTCAACTCCGATCCTGATTGGGTAAAATCAGCAGCGAGGATCCTTCACAGACAGCTGTTAATCGAGTCGTCCGTGAACCCCTTTTTACTTAGAAGTTAAACTAAACCATTTGCCAGCGGTTTCAGAATCTCCAAAGTAGAGCTGTTGATTCTTCAGGTCGACCACGATTGAAACGCCAATTTTTAGTACTTTAACCTTTTTTCTTTCTAAGGGTTCGATGGTCCATGTGCGCCCAAAAATTGTCCACTTCATCTTTTCTAAACCAACGACAGTAAGTAGAAAATTCTCATGCCTCACGCCACTTTCCTTGGAGTTATCTCTGCTAAGGCCTTTGTTTTGAAGCCTTAAACTCGAATCTTTGTTTAAAGACATCGAAAGAAGGTCTTTGTCGTTTCCGCATTTGAGTTCTCGATACTCGGGAAGGTTATCATCCGCTGCAAAGGTAAATCCTACATTTGCAAATTCCGTAAAATATCCAAAGGTACTGGGATCGCCTGAGACATTCGTGGTCTCTAAAAGTTTGAGATCGTTTTCAGTGCAAGGAATTGCTAGCTCCGAAGTCAGCTCACCTCTTTTATCAAAAAGAAGTAAGCCTGATTGAAAAGACACTTTTAGACCATCGCTATTGCGAACCAGGGCAGCATCATCATATCGTTTAAAAACTTTATTTAAAATTAGGCGCGAATCTCCCTCGTGGAGTAGTTTTTTGTTTAACAAAAATGCATCAATTCCGATTTCCTTCAGCCCCTCTGGATAACTGAAACTGCTATCAAAAATTGTTCGAACACGATTATTGGCTGGCCTTTTCAGCCGAAGGTTTTGGTCAGTGGCCAAAACAAATTCATCCGTTTCTTCATATTTGTTGAGTTTGAGGAAAGCGTCGCCAGCTTGGGTCGGATTGGTGCTTACAGAAAACAAAAGGTCAAAGTTACCTAGAAGATTTGTGAGCAATTCATCGCGGCCAAACTTAACTTTTTTAATGGTGGTTAAAGCAATTCGTTTTAAATAATCGCTAAAACTGCGCTTACCCAGGGATAGGGTAAAAAGCAAAGAATTGAAATTCCGTACGGCTCTCGAGTTAACAGCTGCGAAAGTTTTAGCCTCCTTGAATATTAACTCATGTAAAACCAAACCCGCCTTGGACATTTCGGACAAATGTTTCCAATAATCTCTATTGATTAAAAAAATAGGTTCATCAGGAAACTCCCGCGTTTTAAAGATAGCGCCTTGCTTGATTACGCAATTGGCGGGGAGGATAATCCCTCCGGAATCGGGCACATCCGGCAGTTCCAAACCTGACAAAAACCCCACGTCCTGATTTCGACCCGTATGACTGTTCTCAGCATCCACAAAAATGGGGACTTGTTTTTCGTAAAAGTCAGCCCTTTGCGGATCGTGAATCCTAAGATCATCAAGGACAATTTTTACAATGTGCGGCCACTTTAACTTCCACAAATCGTCTTGTTGTTTTTCGAGGTGCACATGCTGATAAATCTCGCGGCCTTCAAAAAAATCAGAAAGTTCTGCGGTTTTGACCTGAGGCGTTCCGTCGCCCATGTAACAAACCACAAGATCTCCCCCATTTCCAACAACCTGTCCGCCACCATCGCCATCCCCCAATCCGAAGATCGATTCAAATTCAATCGATGGCAAAATGGCAGAAAAACTCTGTGGGGTTTGCATAAAAAATGACAAACAAAGGGCAGTTATTCTCAGTGATTTATTTTGGTTCATGGCTTTGTTCCTTTCCTGAAACTTTGAAGAACTGTGTTGAAAGAGCAAAAACA
This sequence comes from Bdellovibrionota bacterium, assembly GCA_964201665.1. GTDB lineage: Bacteria > Bdellovibrionota > UBA2428 > UBA2428 > UBA2428 > CAXNEW01. The sequence goes on along the minus strand of CAXNEW010000003.1, from coordinate 19,386 downwards.
AGGTTGTTTTTTTTATAGCTTCCAAATTTTTTGTTGAACTTAAATCTAAATTTTTCAAGTTCAGCCTGGGCCTCGGCCGTGCGCTCACAATCAAAGGCCAAAAGTACAGTGCCGAAATCGCGCTCGGCCGGCGAATCCATTACAAGCGACCCAAGTCCAAGTTCGATAATCTGTTTGTGGAAATTTTGTACCGCTCTTGATGGCACGCCCTTAGGATCAACAAAAAACGACCCCAGAGTTTTAAAATTTCGACCGGTTTTACTTTTTTTAAGCATTTTGAGGCGAATCAATCGCTCAAGGGCTTGCTCAACAAGTTGTGGTGTTATCTTAAGACTTTTTGAAATTGAAAAAGCATCAACATTCGCACTGGGGATAGATAAATATTCTAAAATGGCTAAATGGTACCACTCGGAAATCAGCATAAAGGAATCTAAAGATAAGGCGTCAAATTGGGCCTTTGATTCTTTAAGTCTTGTACTGGCTTCGGATTTTTCAGCCCGAGACCGACCATGCTTTAGGGCGACAAGATCACAAAAAGTTTTCGCCTCTTGTGGGCCAAGATTTAGTTTTTTTGCCACAGTCTGAGCCGCACCTTGGGATAAACCGTAATGACCTCGAAGAATATGTGATAGACGCCCGGGGTTCATGCCCAAATCGCGAGCAAAGGCCCTTAACGAATATCGAGAATTAACTCCCAGGCGGCGTGTGAGTTCATCGCTTAGGAAACTACGATAGTCTAAAGAGACAGTTGCCAATTCTTTAGGAGTGCTCACCTGGCCCTTATTAATTGCTAGATTTCGCTAGTCAAGGATATACGCAACAAAGTGTTGCGTAAGATTCTTGCAAAAACCTAAATTGAAAAAACAGTCCGGACAACTAACTAAACCTCGCCTACAAAAATGCCGATGAGCCTACGATGGGAAACAAGCAAAAATTGGCATCGTTTTTTGTGGTTTTTCTATGGCTCGTATCCCAGGCTCAAGCTCAGGATAGGAAGGCTTCAACTAGAATTGATTCTCTGGTTGAGACTTTAAAAAAGAATCAAGAAGCTCAAAAACTAGGAACCAAATTTGACGTTCCTGATTGGGAGAAATTTCCAGAACTGAGTCCCGCAGAGGGGCAAAGACTTTTTGAAATGCTTAAGGACCCAAACTTAAAAGAATTTGCGATTCATATTCTGTACGCCCTTAACCCCCAAAAACGTCAGGTCATTTCTCAAGAAAAACTGCTCTCGGCCCTCAAAGGCCCCGATGGAAAAATTTTGTTTAACCTTACCGATGTCATCACGAAGGGGAAGGACGGGGTTGAGCTTGTCAAAGAAAAATTACTAAACTTTGTAAGCGACCCCACCCTTTCCCCTCCCGACAGACGGCAGGCGGCCAACAGACTAAGAATTATTTACCATTCCAATAAATTCGATCCTGCGCCCCTTGTTTCAATTATAAAAAACAAACGGGCCGATCCCGTAGTCCGTGAGAGGTTTATTTATTTTGCGGAAGACCCCGAATTTGGCTCAAAGCCCGAGGTGCAAAGTGCTCTTTTTGAGATTGCTGAAAATAATTACAGTTTAGAACCCCACATTTATTTATCTCTCGAAATGCTTTCGGCCAACAATGCCTCGCCCGATCGACTCTTGAAATTAATTAAAAAACTTTTAGAGCACAGAAACCCTGCCATCGGTGAAACCGCCGGTCGCGCCTTGTCTACCCTTGCTGAAAAATCGTCGGCTGCTCGGCAGCACCTGTTATGGATTGTCGAACAAGCAAGAAAAAACCCAAAAAGTGAAAACGCCGTTCTCAATGGCTTTGCAAACAGCAACGACAATCTACCAAAGATTTATGACCTCACAGGACTTAGAACATGGAACAGTCAACTAAGGTGTGAGGCCCTGTGTGGAGTCGCTCAAGCGATCCTTGATAAAAAAATTCCAAAAGCCCAGGACCTATTGCCCAGGGACGATGAGGTCGAGGATTCTTGGGAGGCGGCCATGGACCAGCTCAATGGCCTATTTCTGCTGAAGGCCTCCAAAGTTTGTATCAATCAAAAGCTTTCTGTTTGGGCCCATGATTTTTTTTCACAAACACTTAAAGGAAATACAAAAAAAGACACCCGAGTGCGCCTTGAGCCTTTTTCAGCTTACAAAATTTACATAGAGCAATTTAAAGTCCAAACCCTCAAGGAATTTTTGGCTCGAAAAGATGAATTTAAAATTTCTCCTGAGCAACAAAAAAAAATGGAGAACCAGTTGGATCGTTCCTTTTCAAGTTTGGCCCCCATGCTAGAAAGAAACATGGGAGCCACAGGTTCGGCAGCCAACACCTACGCTTGGGCAACATCGCTTGTGGCCGCAGGCAATCCTAAGGGTGAAAAAACTCCTAGAGCTTTTAGCTATCCTCAATTTCAACTGGCCAAAACTGAACTTGAAGATCATCTCAAAGAATACCCCACGCGTTTTGCCTACAATTGGAAAGTGGACGATCGAAGGGTTTACACATTCTTGGAAAGCGAATCCGCTGCCCGCTCAGTGCCAGCTAATTTAGCAAATTTTTTAAATCACCCGGGCTCTGATGATGCCCAAGCAAATCTTCTTTTAGCTTTGAACTCTTACTCCAAAAATTTAAATATTCTGGTCAATCATTTCCTTTTTTTTAGCCAAAGTGGAAATTCCTTTCACAATTCAAAAGAAGAGGGCATAGCCTCCTATTACTTTCCGGCCTCTGTTCCTTATGCGCAATCAGCCATTGAGATTTTACTTCAACAACCATCGGCACTTTCCTCAGAACAAGTTGAATTTTTAAAAACACTGCGGGAGCGCATCAATGAGGTTTTATTGAGCCAAATCGACCAAGAAAAAAAATATTTCAACGGCATAGCCCAGTACCTAAAAAAGAATCAAAACTTTCGTGCCTCGCCCCAATATGTCTCAGCTCTCGGAGGTCTCGCATTACTTTCAGGTCTTGGAGAAGAATGCCTGAAATTGAATGACTCGGTGTCTGGGAATATTTCAGAAAGCAAAAACTTATTTGGAATTGTTTCTAGTTATGATTTTGAAGGTCCCAAAAACAAGCAACCACTTCGTGAAGAAATTACACGGCCCAAACCACAACTCCAACAACCGCCAAGGGGTCACTAATTAGTTTTTGTTTATTCTCAAGTCCCTCTAGACGAAAACTTCCCAAAATGCATTGGGCCAAAAAATCGACGATGGCCATCTAGTTTCGCGCCAATCGAAAAAAAAACAAACCCCAAAAACGGTCTCATTAAATCCAAGCGGCGAAGCAAAATTTTTTAAAGTGAGGCCTAGCAGCGCGAGCCTCGAGCGGGATTATTCAACGTGAGGCGCAGCAACTCAATTTTGAGAACCGGAGTTTAGCCGAGAGGCTAAATGAGGATCGGAGAAATTGTGTTGATGCGACGCTCGTTGGAAAAGCCCGCGGTGTACCGTCTTAGGCAACCCAGTTAGCTGAAGAATTTGCGGGCGCCTTTGGATAGCACCCCCACAAAAGCCTTATCCGCCAAGGACTCAGGCTTGCATCGGCTGGTTCCAATTTCACGGTGCTTGAGAACTTCGCCCGACACAGAGTCACCTAAAATGACGTCCAAAATCCAAGGATCTTGGGTTCCTTTACGGTGGGCAAAAACGCCAGCCGGAAGATCGCGTCCTCGGCCAATTTTTGACAAAAAGGCGCGTTCACATCGAGCACTCCACGAGGCTTCAGAATCTTCAATATAACGAAGTTTAGCAATCAATTCGGCTTCATCAGATCGAACCATAACACCGAGGGTGCCTTGGCAAGCCGCCGGAGCCATTTGCTCAGGTTGCAGAGCCACATAGAAACGAGGGGAATGATTTAAACGGCGTAATGTCGCCCAGGCCACAAGCAGGGCATCAATTTCGCCGGCCTCAAGCCTTTTGAGCCTGTCATTCAGGGGGCCGAAAGTCGTAGTGATTTTTAAGTCAGGTCTCAAAGCCCGAACCTGCATAAGTCGACGTTTTGAATTACATCCAATTCGCGCCTGTGTGGGGAGTTCTTGAATGGCGCCATAGGTGGCTCGTGTGATGAGCGCGTCCCTAGGGTCTTCTCGCCTTAAGGCCGACACGAGTGTCAGTTCAGTCGGAATTTCCAAGGGAATATCTTTCATATTCAAAAGAAGAATATCGATTTCTTTATTTTTGAGACGTTCGATTTCAGAGGAAATTGTTGCAGAGTCAGAGGCAATATTTGTAACGGGCACGAATCCGAAATTCAGTTTGTCGGAAGAATACCTGCCCATGAAAACTTCTTGAAACTCGTGGGCAAAGGCTCGAGCAAGAGCCGTATCAAAATGAACAATTTTGTAGGATCCAACCGGAAACACAGGGCCCGTTGGTAATTTTTTAGCTTCGGTTTTTTTGTCGTCAACCGACTTTCGAAACGGAAAGGTACCGATAAAATCCATGCCCGGGCGCTTAGCCTTTTCTGCAACTTTCGCCACAGGAGCTTCCGCTTTTTTAACAGGCAATTTTTTTGCGGCTACCAAGATTTTTTTAGCGGGTGCTACAGGAGTTGCTGTTTTCTTTTTTGAAGTTCCAAGAGTGGTTTTCATTTTATCTAAGCCTTGCTTTCTTTGGGGCTCACGCTGATTTTCAGCTCTCCCCTTTTTTGAAGCCATGTTTCAGGTTGCCTCCATGCCCTTACCAACGTTTCTAGAACTACTTGGGCATCTTCTTCGCTGAGACCCTCAATTTCACGTTTTAAACGGTGCATTAAGTGACCGTAAACCGTTCCAAGCTTGTAGCCTATTTTTGAAGATTTTTCCAGTAAAACTTCTTCTAGACCTTCTTCTGAATCTAAAAAGTTAAACAAAGAAAAGAGCTCACTCATCTCCTTAGAGGCATGCCATCTTCTTAATATTAAACGGAAATTTTCAATTTCACTTTGAAGGATTTCTTCGGCCCGAAGGGCTCCTTCTGAACGAATTTTAAAATTTTCTCGGGCTTCATTTCGAAATTCATCAACATTTCGGATCAGGTACCCGAATCGACCATGAACTAAGGGGTCGAAATTTCGAGGCAAACCCAAATCGATGACAATCTTTAAACTGGGGATTACAAAATTATTTCTTTTGTCTCCCCTAGTGAGGCCCCTACAGGCCTCCTGGATACTTCCCCTTTGGGCTCCAAGTGCCACAAGCTCGGCTGCTGAAAAAATAGGAGTGGGCGTGTTCACGGCGCTGACAATAATATCTGCGGCCCATGCCCAGTGGTGACGTTCGCGAAAGGGAATCCTTTGGATTCGCTCATCGCTAGCTCGAGGATGGTTCAAAAGATTTTCTTCAGTACGGTTGGTCCAATAGATTTTTTCAGCACCCATGGTCAGAAGTTTCTCGAGGCTTTGAGTGGCCATTCGGCCCACTCCCACGAGTAATATTTTTTTATCTTCAAAGGAATCAAAGGTGTCGCGAAGGCCTTCAAGAGCCACGTGGGCCACACTCACATTTCCTTCCCCAATTTTCGCCTCGGTTCGTATTTGTTTTGAAACTTTAATTCCGTGCTGCAAAAGTTTATCTAAGGGACCACGCAGGGTCCCCTGGCTTCGCGAACGCTCGATGGCGTCTTTAGTTTGGCCCATGATTTGGGTTTCACCCAAAACTTCAGAATCCAGACTTGCGGCGACTCTTACAAAATGGGTGAGCCCCTCGATGCCGATTTTCTTTTGCATCAGGCGCAGGCCTGAGGGGCGCCCTAGAAGACTTTCCCAAGCCTCGTAAATTTTTTGAATGGGAATTCCCCAAGAATAAAGCTCAACGCGGTGACAGGTTTGCAAATAAACTATCGATACGGGATCAGTCTCAGAACATTTTAGAGAGTCCCAGATAAGTCGACCGCCATCTTCGCCCAACGCAATTGACTCGCGAGTTTCGGCCGAGTCGCCATGACCCACGCTTAAACCTAAAAAAAGAAGAGAATCCATTTCACGTGGCTTCATCTTGAGAAAAGCTCCACGGGAGTATGAAAATCAGGCAAAAATTTTCCAAAGGTCACGCTAACAAAAAACAAAATAAGTAAAGTTGAGGTGCTGAGCGCCCCCCAAAAAAGTCTTCGATCCCACCGAAAACGATCGAGTGTTTTGGAAATTGAGGCAGAAACTAAACCTAAAAGGGCCCAAAGAAATCCCAAAACTAAAAATCCAATTTGGCTAAACGAGGCTGACGAGGGGCTGCCATATTTTTTAAAGCCAATAAGGACGGCTAAAAAAAATCCGATTCCCCAGGTTAAAAATCCCAACCATAGAGCTTTAACCAAGGATTTTCCTAAGACTTCCAGCGGAGGTACAAATTTACGTAAGAAAAGCGTGCGCCGTTGCCAACTTTTTTTGCGATTGCTCATATCTCCTAAGAGCCAAAGTGCCGAAGTTGTCCAAACAACAAAGGCAATGCCTAGGCCCGCGGCGAGTAAGCCGCCATGGACCCAGGGTATCCACTGACTGACTAAATTTTCGGGCTCCAGCGAAGCCTCGGGTCTTGGGCTCGAATTGAGATTAACAAAATAAGTAAACCAAACTCCAAACCAAAAGGCCCCAAGACCCGTGCCCAAGATCGCAAGTTGATTTTGAGTTCGCGGATTTTTAACCTGGGTACGAGCAATTTCGATGCTTATCCACAAGCCCCAAAGTGCTGCCCCCAAAAGGCTTCCAAAAACCATTCCGCCCACTAAGGCATCTAAAATCCATGGAAGAACTAAAATAGTTCCCACAAAGACTCTTTTTTTTAGGTGAGTCATCGCTTGTGACTCAAAAAATTTAAAGCTATATTTGTCGCCATGTCAGCAGTTAGTGAAGTTAGCGACAATACTTTTCAAAACGAAGTTCTTCAATCAAAGGTTCCAGTACTTGTGGACTTTTGGGCTGAATGGTGTGGGCCTTGTAAAGCGTTGAGCCCCAAGCTTGAAGAAATTTCTTCGAGTTACCAGGGCAAAGTTAAGTTTGTAAAAATGGATGTCGATGCCAATCAGCAAGTTCCGGCTCAATTTGGTATTCGAGGTATTCCGACTTTAATTCTGTTTAAAGACGGTAAGATGCTCGATCAAGTTGTAGGCAACCAGCCAAAAGACGTGATCGAGAAATTGCTCAATCGCGCTGTCTAATTCTTTTGAATTTTACGCGTACCTCATCTTGTTCACTTTTTTCCTGCAAAAAGGCGTTCGTCAAAAAGGCCGAGGGCGGCGCGGAATTTGATTTTTTTCTGAGTCAAGGCACCTCCTTGGTGCTGACGGAAGAAAAAAATCAAATTATGCGTACGCAATTGGCCTTTTTCACGAACGCCTAGTTGGAGTTTTGCCAGGCCCATACCATCTGCTCGTCTATCTGAGCGGGGTTGAGTTTAGCTTGTTCTGAGGGTTGGGGTCCGAGTAGCGATTCTTTGGCCTTTTTCTTTTGCCAATATTTTTCAATTACTGCACGAACCACCGGAGACGCGTTTCTAGAACCACCGCATTCATGCATCCCTAAAACCGAGACTACAATTTCTGGGTTCTCCCTTGGGGCGTAGCCCACAAACCAAGCATGGTGTCGTTTTTCAAAGGGTAAATTCTGGCAAGGCTTGAACAAATCTTCGCGGTTAAAGCTCATTACCTGAGCGGTCCCCGATTTTCCGCTGATGAGTTTGTTTGGGGTTCTCAAAAAGGAATGGGCTGTCCCCCGCGGTGAATTAGCCACATCGCTGAGGGCTTCTTTTATGGCTTCAAGATGTTTAGGATTCACTTTGTAATTTGATATTAACTCTGGAGAAAATCTTCTCACAACTTCGCCAGTTTCAGTTTCAATTTTTGAAACCACGTAGGGACGATAAAGATTTCCACCATTGACCAAGGTCGCATAAGCAAGAGCAATTTGAAGCGGAGTTACCAAATTATATCCCTGGCCAATGGCTGCAGAAAGAGTTTCTCCCGGTGTCCACTCTTGCTTGAGAGCTTGAAGTTTCCAGCTTTCAGTTGGCATGGTGCCGGGGACCTCACCCTCAAGCTCGATTCCAGTTTTTGAACCCAAACCAAAATTGGATGCCATTTTTGAAATGGCATCAATGCCCAGCCGAGAGGCGATTGTATAAAAATAAACATCGCATGATCCTTCAATGGCCTGTCGCAAGGTTACCGCTCCATGGCCGCCCTGAATGTGACAATTGTAAATACGTCGGCCAAACTTATAGTAGCCCGGGCAAAAAACGGCTGTGTTTTCGTTAAAAATTCCTTTTTCTAATGCTGCAAGCGCCGTGAAAACTTTAAAGGTTGAGCCTGACGGAAAATGCTCTTGAATTGTTTTGTTAAGGAGCGGACTGTAGGGATTATTTTTAACTCCTGACCATAAATCAGCACCTTTGTTTCCCCAGTCTGTGGGATCTAAACCCGGCTGAGAAATCATGGCTAAAACCTCACCCGTTCGAACATCTAAAGCGACAACAGCTCCCATTTTTCCGTACATTGATTTAGCGGCTTCGAGTTGAAGGTCTTCATCCAAGGTGAGAACTAAATTATTTCCAGATTTTGGAGGAACTTCGGCAGGGAGATTTAAAAACTGCGCACCCGATTGCGTGGAATCGCCGGGGCCCGAAACACGACGTCCATGAGCGTCAACCTCAACATATCTGACCCCATCAACCCCTCTAAGGTATTTTTCCCATTGTTTCTCAAGGCCCGAGCGCCCCTTCCAGTCGCCAAGATCATAAGTTTTATCACCGCGCTTTTCGCTTTGCTTAATTTCTTCTTTCGAAACCTCACTGAGATATCCAAACAAGGGGCTGCCAACACTTTTGTGGAGATAGGTTCTTCGAATTCGAGACTCAACATCAACTCCGGGCAGTTCTGACTTTAAACTTTCAATTTGTACGACAGAGTCCCAGTCTGCATTTCGGAGTAAAGTTAGTGGCTGAAATTTAAAAGAACCCACGCGGGCTCGTTTGTAGCGATCTTCAATTTTTTCTAGGGGTTCGTCTACGATCTGAGCAAGGGTTTCTAAAACAGGTGCAACCTTTGGGGCAAATTGCGGAATGAGCGTGACATCAAGTTGAAGGCGATTGTCGACTAAGATTCGTCCCTCGCGATCTAAAATTTGCCCGCGGGGACCGGGAATTTTTTCCTGCCTTAGTGAATTTTGTTCTGAGAATTTTCGATAAACATCACCTCTGTAGACTTGTAAAAAAAACAAGCGGATTGAGAGAAGACCAAAAAATAAAACAATGGCTCCAAGTAAAATTGGAAACCGGTGTTGATAGTCCTTAATTGTTTCGCCTTGGCCTAGCATCGACTTACTCCCTTAAAACGAAGGCTTTAGAAAATCGCCGCTGAGTTCTGCTGACTCAATGGGTACATGTTCAAAATAATCGTCCCATGCCAAAAAAATTGGCAAAAGAAAAAAGGCCATCACTCCCGTCATAATGGCACTGACGCCCGAGGTGATAACGTATTGCGAGAGGGGAGCTCCCTTGCTCCATGCACTGAGGGTAATCCAAATCAAGGTTTTTGAAAAAAACCCCCCTATCACCGCTAGGGCAGCAAACGAAAACCGACTATCTACAGTAAAACTTCGAGCAACAATTTTTAGCAAAAGTGCCGTCCAAATTTGAACCACAATAAACAAGAGTGTGTTGACCTCCATAGTGAACGAATCCATGTAGGCAAAAAGGGCGGCTAAAGTTACCGCGCGAGCCCACGAACGAGTCACCGCACAGTATAAAATTAAAACAGGTAAAGCCTGAATGGCACCTGCATTGAAGGGCAAAATTAAAATAGAAATCTGAAGCGACTGAAAAAGCCAAACTAGAAGTACAAAAAATGGAACCTCAACCCATCGCTTTTGAGTTGAGGTCACTTTACTCGCGCCTCAATAACGGGCTCGACGGGGCCCAAGGGGGCTGGAAGTAAAATTAGAACTTCTTCTAACTTTCCAAAATCGACGTGAGTTCTGACTTCAGCTTCTTGAAGTATTCCCGTTCGTGGCCTTTCGACTCGAACCAAAGACCCAATGGGCAGCTCTTTTGGAAAAATTCCATCGAGCCCACTGGTAACAACTTCGTCTCCAACTCGAATATCTTCAGCTCGATCTAAAAATTTCAACCGACCCGAAAGGCCGAGTCTTCCCCGGCCCTCTACAATAAATCTTGCGCGCGATCTCAAAATGGTTCCGTCAACATCATGGCTTGGATCAATCACCGAAACAAAACGACTTGATTTTGAATAAACTTTTGAAATAGTCCCAACGATTCCATCGTGGGTGATAACCGGAAGGCGAGGCTGAACTCCGTGATCAGATCCGACATTCAAAACAAAACTCAGTGATTCTCCCCCAGCGTCTTGACCAATGATCTTAGCTGCAATGCGCGGTCCTCGCTCAACCTCAGGCATCTCTAAAACTTTTCTCAAGCGATCATTTTCATTTGTGAGTGATTCGAGATCCACAAGTCGCGAAGCCAAATCGTTATTGGCACGCCTGAGCTCTTCATTTTCTTTGTGTGTATCTACAAGATAAATATAACTTTGCCAGATACTTCGGGTACCGTCTGAGACCCCCCGAATTCCATCGGCGAGAGGATGCACAACCCATGAAGCCAGTGTGTCGTAGATATGAATTCGGGGGAGTTCCACTCTCAAAAGAAAAAGTGGAATCGTGGGCAGCAGAAAAACTGAAAGAATAAATATGACGCGTCGATTCCTTAACCAAAAATTGGACATCGCCATCCCGAAGTTCATACTAACATGAGCTTTTAAATACGCTAGCTAGAGGCTTTAAAACTTCAAAGTTCTCGGGCACATCAGGTTGACAGCCTGGGGTTCTGGCCCAAGATTAGTACCTATGTTTGATCTGATTCAAAAATATAAAGGCTTTTTTCTGTTTATCTTCGTTATTTCTGCTGCGGGGCTGGTGATTTCAATGTTCAGTAATCCCGGCGGACAGAATGCGGGTGGGCAATTCTCGGTTTCACAAATTGTTGCTCGTGTTGAGGGTAAAGAAATTACGGCTCAAGATTTAATCAGAGCCTATCAGTTTCAGCGTCAGAACTTAATGGACGAGATTGAACAAAGAGCTGGCGGGGAAAGTTCGAAAAATCCCGAAATGAGGAAATATTTAGAAACTCTAATCGATATGAGGCTCACTCCTGATTCAGTCGTTCAAGAGTTGGTTCAAGAAAATTTTGTTATACGTACAGCTGAAAAACTAGGAATTCAGTCTTCACCTGAAATCATTCGGGATCTCATTCAAAACGATACTCGGTTTCACAAAGAAGGTCGGTTTGATCCCTTGCTTTACAAACAAAAAGTTACACAGACAGGTTTGTTTGAAGAAGACGTAGGCCGTAGGGCCGCCGTTTATAGAATGAGTGAACTTTTTCAAGCGGGACTTGCGTATCATTCAGCTTCTGAGCGGGAATTAGAGAAATGGCTCAATCAAAAATCAAAATACGCTGTACTCACCGTGAGTTCAAAAAATTTCCCTGAGCCCAAAGAAGTGAGTCAGGCCCAGGTAGACGCATTTTTGGCCGATACGACATCTGAGGGAGTTCTCTCAGAGTTTTACAATCGCAACCTTCAACGGTTTTCGACCAATGAAGAAGTCAAAGCTCGTCATATTTTGTTTAAGGGGCCCAATGCCAAAGAAGAAGCCAAAAAGATATTGGCCGAAATTCAGGGCTCAAAAATTAAATTTGAAGAAGCGGCCCTTAAGTATTCACAAGATCCTTCTAATGCCTCAAAGGGCGGAGACCTCGGATTTTTTGGACGAGGGGTTATGGACCCTGGTTTTGAAAAAGCCGCATTTGCCATAAAGCTCGGAGAGCTTTCGGCTGAACCCGTGGAGTCGCAATTTGGTTTTCATTTGATTCAGGTTGACGAAAAAAAAGAAGCAAAAACAAGGGCGCTTACTGAGGTTAAAATAGAAATTGCAAAAGAAGCCCTTTTAGAAAAACTCAAAAAAGAAAACGCACTGAAATTTCTTTCTGAAATCACCGCTGGAAATATTCCGTCGGCGCAGGAATTAAAACGCTTAAACCTAAATTGGTCTGAGTCTGTGACTTGGGGTGCAATGGATGAAAATCTAGGATCTCTGGGATCAGTTTCGGGCGAAGATCGTTTTGAGATTTTAAAACTAAATGCAAAAAAAGAAATTTTGCCCAAGTACCTAACTCGCGGAGACTCCTACCATCTCGTGAGATGGTTGGGGGTGGCCAAAGAAGATGAAATTGCACCGAAGAACTCCAATCCAATGCTAGCCGCCCAACAGCCGTCGCCCTCACCCTCTGATCCAGGGGCTTGGGAGGAAGCTAAGGCCCAATCGGCCTATAGATATTTTTTACAAACCCGATTTGAGGCCCTCGAAAAATCTAATAAAATTTTTAAATCCGAGAAAATTCTTCAACAGTTTCGAGAGGTTCTAAAGAAGAATCAAGGTTAACTGCCAGCCTCCGTGCGGCTTGCTGTGGGTGTCGAGAAATTGGCGCTGGGTTTGTGTCAGAAATTGAATAAAATTATCTGATCCTGTTTGAGAACTCCTGGGGAGGGGATTCGAATTGTCTAAACGCTTTGTGCAGGTCTTTTTGCTGGCTGGAGTTTTTTTAGCTTTTGGTTTTTTAATTAAAGTTGAAGCCCAAAACAAAGGCTCTGAAATTTTTGACACTGCCCAAAAAAAATCTCAAAAAAACACCCTACCCTTAGACCCACAAAAAATTCCCCAAATTGATGTTGAAAACAAAACCGTAAAGCGAAGTCCCGGTTTTTCTCCGCTTGAGCTAGAACTCGAAAGACTTCAGGACGGAAGACTCAGAGTTAAAAGTGTCGATCCCGAAGGCCCCTTTGGTGGAGTGGTAGAGCAAAATCAAATTTTCAATAGTTTTGAAGAAATCCCTCGCCCCAAGTCGGATCACTAATTTTGCGACTCTGCTAATTTTTTAACCTGTAACTTTTTTACTCTGTCGCTGTTTGAAGAGTCTGCCAAAAACTATTGAGTGTTTTAAGTAAGCCTTCCATTTTGGAAAGCTCAAGTGAGTTGGGTCCATCGCAAAGAGCCTGTTCGGGTTTTGGGTGAGTCTCAAGAAAAACTCCATCAACACCAACGGCCATGGCCGCTCGAGCCAAAACCGCAATCATATCCCGTTTGCCGTCGCTCGAGGTGCCCTTGCCTCCGGGCAACTGCACCGAGTGGGTGGCATCCATAATGACCGGAGCCACTTGTCTCATTTCTACCAGCCCCGTCATGTCATTGATAAGGCGATTGTAGCCAAAGCTTGAGCCACGTTCGCCTAGCAAAATTTTCTGATTTCCGGTTTCGCGCGCCTTTTCGACTATCGGACCCATATCCCAGGGGGCCATAAACTGGCCTTTTTTAATGAAAACAACTTTTCCGGTTTTTGCCGCTGCCTGAACCAAATCGGTTTGCCTGCATAAAAAAGCAGGGATCTGCAGGAGTTCTGCAAACTCAGCGACCATGGGGATTTGTTCGACTTCATGAATATCAGTTACAAGCGGGCAACCTACTTTTGATTTTATACGCGCCAAACCCTCGAGGGCGACTTTCATTCCAGGGCCCCGAAAGCTTTTGCTGCTTTGGCGATTAGCTTTGTCAAAGGAACATTTTAAAATCCAAGGTATTCCTAGGGCTTGGGTGACTCGAGAGAGTTCGGTTGCAACTTCTAAAACCATCCCTTCGTCTTCAAAAATATCTGGCCCTGCAAACAGGTTCCATTTACTCGCGTCGCCCCAGGTGAAGTTTTGTTTTTTGGGACCCAGAATTGATGTTACTGGGTGTTTGGATGATTTGAAGATTTTTTGAGTACCCATAGAGATTCCTATTAACTTTTTGTTTTTGAAAACTTGCCGAGACGAGACGCCTGGCGTTTAGCCCAAGAAAGATCGGCCGGCACATCAATGCCACGCCATGAAAATTTTGAATTTGTATCAATGGGAATCACAAGAATTTGAAGGCCCAAATAAAGAGCGCGAAGTTGTTCTAGCCCCTCGGCGAGTTCAAGATGAGTGGGAGCTTGGGCGCAAAACCTGGCGAGGGCTTGGGGGGTGTATCCGTAGACTCCAAGATGAAGCTGCCGTAGGGGCGAATTGTCTATCTGCTTTTTAGGTGTTGGAATTTTTTCTCGACCATAGGGGATGGGCAGTCTCGAAAAATAAATCGCCCCACCCTGCCTGTTTGAAATGACCTTGACCGCGGATTTTTCTTTGTAGTTTTGGTCTGTCGGCCACTCTTGGGCCAAGGTGGCCATTGGAAACTGGTTTAATGTTGTTTCATCACTTTCTAAAAAAAAGTCAGCAATTTTTTTTAAGCCCTCGGGATCCATGAAGGGCATGTCGCCCTGGATATTTAAAACACCTTTGAGATTTTTTTGTTGTTCTTGGGGTATCGATTTCAAAAATTCAATTGAGGCCGTAAAAACCCGATCTGTGCCTGTGGGAATTTCGGGAGAAGTCAAAATCACTTTGGCTGCAGGAAATTTTTTCTCAAGTGTTTGGGCCAATTTTAAATCATCTACAGCGATACAAACACAAACTTGCGACGTGTTTTTAAATGCCGTGAGCGCGCGCTCAAGGCTTCTTTCAGCCAGACTTTGACTTCCAATCATCTGCGACATTTTCGTTTTTATTCGGGTCGATCCGATGCGCATCGGCAAAATGGCAAGAACCCAGGGTGCGTTTTGAAGTGGTTTCAGGTCAATAGAATTGGTTTTTTTTGTCATAAAAATTTTTCACACCTTGCGACAATCTTTGTAGTTTGCTTAAGACTATAAGTATCACAGGGAGGTGATTTCTGTATGCGTCTGTTTTTAATTATACTCAGTGTTGCGTTTTTTTATTGCGAGAAGAGTTTTTCGTTTAAATGTGCTGCAGACCTAAGAGAGTTTGTTGAGGGGCTTCCTAGTCAAGATCTGGAAGTTGAAAGAGCGGCTCGAATTCTCATTGGCGGCACTAAAGGAATAACAATCTCTGAGGGAGATTTGTCTGAGGAATCCATAAAACTGACTCGTGAGGCACTTTTAAAAAAAGAATCTTTTATTTATGGCGGGGTTTTTGAGCTTCTTGGTAAAACAATTCGAGTGGATGCCCTTCAGTATGTTGCCGAAAGCGATTCCTGGCTTCTTGTGAATATTCGGTCAGGAACCAAGGCCAAGGATGTTTACCTTGCAGAAACCCAAGACCACTTTCATTTTTTGCGCGACTGGGGACTTTCAATGGAAGGTGCCGACCTTGTCTTTATTAATCCCAAAGCCCAGGTTGAAAAACCAAAAAATTGGTTTACTCGCCAAAATGTAACTGAAATCGTTTTAGGGGATGATGTCGTTGTTGCTGAAGAAAAATTTTTTTGGGGTGGCCCACGAGGTAGAAAGGCCGCCAAGCCCGAAGGAGTCGTTGGGCCAGGGCCCCACTTTAATAAACCTGAACTTTTGAAGCGTTTTCAGAAACTCAAAGGCCCCCTTTATTATTTAGATTTTGAAACCCTTGGTCAGGGTTTACCCGTGTTTCCCAAGGCAAAGCCCTATCAAAATATTCCGTTTCAACTGAGTTTGATAAGGCAAAACAAAATAGAGGACTCAAGTCCAACATTCTTTGAATATCTGCATCCTGTTGGAAAAGACCCACGCCGAGCCATTGCAGAATTTTTGATTCAATATATTCCCGACGATGGGGGCTCGATTCTTGCTTACAATGCGGGTTTCGAAAAACGTGCGATTGCGGATTTAGCAAAACTGTTTCCTGATCTTCGCGCCGCTCTTGAAAAACTCAATGAACGTTTAGAAGACCCTTATGAATGGGTCAGAGCAACTGTTTTTCATGAAGGTTTTAACGGTAGCAATAGTTTAAAGGTTGTAGCCCCTACTCTTCTTGGGCAAAAATGGTCCTATAGCGACCAAGTGGTCAATGATGGCAAATTTGCTCAAAGTGTTTACCGGGCCCTACAGGAGTTTTCTTCAGAAAGCCCTGAAGCCGAATTTATTCGCAAGGCTCTTAAAGAATATTGTCGCCAGGACACCGAAAGCCTCATGGAGCTTGTTAAGTATCTGGCTAAAGTTGTGGGCTATAAATAAATATTATTGAGTTATTCGTGAAAAAGTTCGCGTTGTTTCAGTCTCAAAAAAACACGAGGGCGGAAATCCTTAGACTTAAGGATTTCCGCCCTCGTGTTTTATTTTCCTTTTTTAAAGTCTTAAAGGCGATTGAAGGCTTGTCCACCCAATGTCAAAACTGAATATTCAGCATTGAAAGTGCCCTGTAAGGTTGCACCTTCACAATTGAGATTTAAATTCAAGCCATTCATGGTGTAAGTGCAATTTTTTACTTCCAGGGTTACAGAATCCAACATTGCAGCAACTCCATCGTCCAAAAGATCAATCCATACATTGTCTTGGTTTTCGAAACTTCCCAGAAAAGATTGAGTTACAGGAGGTGTCGAAGCATTTCCACTCGCAGGTTGTGGGCCTGCAGCGGGTTGGGGATTTTGTCCAACACCGGCAGCTGGTGCGCTGCCTACAGGAGAATCTTCGCCAAACTGGGTTCCCAAGGCTTTCTCGATGGCTTCAATTTCAGCTGGGGTTAACTCTTCCCCATTGAGGAAAAACTGATTGGTGACTTTTTCAGTTTGTTGGTTGAAATTGGATTTCACCAAAAAAACTGCCGTGAGACCAGACGTCTTAAGAGTCAATTGCATTTCTGAAACGACAGCTGCGGAATTTCCTGAGGCTTTTAAAGTGCCATCAAGTGTAATATCTCCTCGTGATTGAGAATGAATTTTTGAACTCAAAGTGGCCGTCGCTGATTTGTCCGATTCCTGAACGTTGCCCTCTAGCGAGAAATTCATAGAAAAACTGTCCACATCATTGAGTTTCCGATAACTGTCATCGGATACCGAATAATTAAACGAGCCCCCAGCGGCTACCTTTTGCCCACCTTCGAGCTCTGAAAAATTAAACGACCCATTGATGGTAACGGGACAGGGATTGGCCTCAGTGCTGGCCATGGAAAAAGTGCCGTTCCCATTCTCTGCCAAATTGGAAACTTTATTTTCCAAGGCATCGGCCTCCTGGAGGGCGCAACTGCCTAGTTTATCTGCAAGTTGACGAGCTCCGTCGTCGGTGGATTCTGCGGTAGCAACCAAACCCAAAGTGGACATATTCAATGCATTTACATTTTGATTCTTGCGGGCAACATTGACAGCGCCCACAGACCGAACAGTCGATTTAACGATTTCTAAAACCTCAGCTTTCTCGGAAGCCGACAAAGGAGCAACAGAGGGTGCGGGGTTTTTGGAGCAATGACTTAAAGAAAGAGCACCCAATGAGATCGCTAAAATCTGTAGAGAAAGTTTGTGGTTAATGAATTTCATGTATAACTCCTATTTGGATTGAAAAAATCTGCAAACGTCTTATGTTAAGAATAAATGAAGCAAATTCAGGGCCAACACAAGCGCCTGTTATTGTTAGATCTTTCGTTCAAAAAATGTATAACTTTTGACAACTGTCAAATATGAAGGAGTCTTAAATAAATCCGTTGTCTAGGCTAATCAAAAATCAATTAGGTTCTTTCTTTGCGCAATTCTGTTTTTCCGAGATACAGCCCATACAGAATTGCAAAAATAGGAACAAGCAAAACGATTGAATAGAAAAAATTAAAACTCCACTTGTTTAGGATTGACGGACAAAGTCCTTTTGCTCTGAGTAGAGGATAGACCCATCTATTGCTATGGAAGTGTAAAATTTCCATTTCAGTCCAGTAATGGAGATTATAGTTTTCAACTCCACAAACTTCTGCGGCCACTGGGTAACTAAAAAGTGTTCCTGAAAAAAACAACAAAATAACGACCCACACCCAATATTTGACTCTTTTTGTGAAATCCAAGGCAAAAGGCAAAACAAAAGCCAACAAAAAAAATAACGCTTTAACCCAGGGTCCATAGGGGAGTACCCAGTTCCTAATAAAATCCGAAATCCACTGAAAATTCATATGAGATCCTCACGCCAATTCATCCATGCCTGCAATTCAAAGTAGCTTCTGTCTTGAGCCGTGTACTGACTTTCATCTTAGCCCCAGGGGTTCAGAATCTTCACGAACTGAGGTGGCGATTTTTCATTTAAAAAAAGCTTTAACAAAATTATTTTCTCTGATAACAATTCTCAAATGCATTCCAAAAATGTTCGCCTCACGAACTATTTTCTGTATAGCTGGCGACGCTAGTTCTTTTCCTTTTATCTCATTTTTCATTTTTAAAAATTTTAATTTCTTGGAGCCTTTATGAAAATTATATCTTTTTTGTTCGTCTCAACTATTCTTTTTCCTGTTTTTGAAACACGTGCCCAACCCCGGTTTAGTGATGGGGGTATCGTTTACTCTCTAGAAGAACTTGCGGCGGTTGTTATTGGTAGCAAAGACCCTAAAGAGGCGCTAGCGGCACTCGATGTTTTAGAGGCAAACTTGGGAAAAACAAGCCACCCCTATCGAGCCTTTCTTTTTTTGATTTCAAGACCCTCTATTCCGATTGAAGCTATAGTATTCGGAAAAAACGGTGACCTGGATTTTTATCAAATCCTTTGCGAAAGATTTTTAGAAACGGGTGAGTATCCAAATTTTCCTTATGAAGAGCCCAAAACACTTTTTGATCTCGCCTTGGTGGTGATGGAAAAATCTGATTTTAAAAGTCTAGAACTTAGAAACCGTGCCATGAATGAACTTTTGTCCAAGGCTTCAAGAAAAACAGAAGCTGACGAAAAACCTGATCTCAGAAAATTCGGGCCCTTTTTTATGGCATTGACTTTATTCTACGAATTTAATGGCAGAGAAATTGGGATTGAAGGACTCCGGTTTATTAAAGAAAAAACAAAAGAAGACACTTTTTTGTTTGGTAAGTTGCTTTTAAAAATTCGTGGCAAAATTTAGAACCTGGGCCTTCAAGGCTCGGGGAACACATAAACCGAAGGATGGTTTTGTAGATTCCATGGAGCTGAATTCCAGCCAGGGGGAACGATAGTCCAATTATCCCTAGTACCCCAACGAGAATTCTGTAAACCAAAGTTGTTTAAATTGGGGGCGTAGAAATTATTGGGATTGCCCTCACCGCAGATATGACTGCTACCTGCCAAATCGGAATTTACAATTACAATATGATTGAGCGCAATGCTCTGAGTGGCGCAGAATGAGAATACCCATTGACTCGTATTTTTGTCTGCCGCGACAGAAGAATCGAGGACGGTGTCAACAATTGCAATATTGCTATGCCCGCTCGTTGATCCGACTATACCCCGCAAAGACAAAATCCCCCCCGGCTCGTAGCGTCCGCCTTGAATGATTGTGTTATCGACGCGGCCATAGCCGAGCTGATAATAATCGCCGTGATAGCCAGGGCCCACTCCAAGAGAGGGGTC
>CAXNEW010000002.1:0-79764 GCA_964201665.1 Bdellovibrionota bacterium | reverse complement strand
CTTGCTACCGAAGGAATTTCGACCGGAGGCTATCTCGGCACCCCGGTCTCACCAGAAGTTTTTGTTGAAACGGCCCTTCCAAAAATTTTGGACGCCAAAAAAGATTATCTGATTGGTGCCTCAACAATTGAATCTCTGGCTGAGTCTGAGGACAAAAACTGGCTTCAAAACCCAGTGCTACAAAAAATGCTTAGCTTTGTGGATTCTGAGGGGAAAACTCAGGAAGATCCTTTTTTTGTGGTCGTAAAAAAACTCGTAGCCAAAAACGATATTGATTTAGATACGGCAAGATTTCTTCTGGAAGAAGACCTCTGGTGGCAATACGAGTTCGAAAAGCGCAGCCATTTGGGCCAAAGCTTTGCCCGAGTAAATGAAAAAGGCGAACCCACAACTGAAAAGCTTTTACTTAAAGATATCCGAAAAGAAAGCCTCGCTGAGCGTCATAAAGTTAAAGAACGAATCAAGCGGCTAGAATCGTAAATATTTAATTTCATTATACTGAAATTGTTTGATTGTTTTTGTTCAGTATGTTGAAATTAAAACTATGGACAGAGATCAGGTCAAAAAAACCCTTTTAGATCAGCAGCTTGAGAAAACCTCAGCTAGGAGTCTCGTTATACGCTCGGGGCTTAGTGAGGCCAAAAAAAGTTTAGAAAGGCCCTTAGTCCTTGTGGTTACCGGCGTACGGAGATGCGGAAAATCAACATTTTGTCATCAACTTTTAGATGGTGAAACTTATGGGTACATAAACTTCGACGATGAACGACTGATTACTTTACGGGTGGCCCAGCTGCAGATGGTTTTAGAGGTCATCTTAGAAATCGTCCCAGACTCTCGCACACTTCTTTTGGATGAGATTCAAAACATTAAAGGCTGGGAACTTTTTGTAAACAGAATTTTGAGAGCCGGATACCGAGTCATCGTTACCGGGAGTAATTCGAAACTGTTGAGTAGTGAACTCGCCACTCATTTGACTGGGCGACACCGAACCTTCGAACTTTATCCGTTTTCGTTTTCTGAGTATCTGCGCGCAAAAACTTTCGAATATGATCTTTCATCGCTCACAACTCAAAAGTCTGCCGATATGAGTCGATATTTTAACACGTTTCTAAAAGAGGGCGGTTTTCCGGAAATGGTCATTCGTCCTTATGAACCCCGCTATCTTAGAGAGCTTTACGATAAGATTATTTCAAAAGATATTGTACAGCGAAAAAAAATTCGAAATTCAGCTGCTCTTAAAGAGCTAGCATTGCTTGCAATCTCACAATCGGGATCCCAGTTTACTTTTCAAAAATTTTCAAAAACCCTTGGCATTAAGGGAGTCAATACCACTAAAAATTACCTTAGTTACCTTGAGGACGCCTACCTCCTTGAAACCATCCAGCCCTACTCAAACAAAGTAAAAGAACAGATTCGGCTTCCGAGAAAAATTTATGCCATCGACAATGGAATGTTTCAGGCCATGAATACACGTCTCACTCCTGATTTTGGATTCTCACTTGAAACCTTTGTATTTGGGCATCTAAAAATGCAAGGCAAGGAAATCAAATACTATTTATCCCCAACAGCTGAGGTAGATTTCCTTGTCCATAAGGGTAGGAGCGTTGCGCAACTTATTCAGGTTTGTTGGTCAGTTTCAGACCGTGAAACTCTCGGTAGAGAGATAAAGGCCCTAAAAGAGGCCGCAGCGATTACTCGATGCAAGAATTTGATTCTCCTTACCCCTAACGGCGAACAAACTCTTGAAATGGACGACTTAACTGTTCAGGTACTCCCAGTATGGCGCTGGGCATTGGAAAATGAAATTACCAAGCCCCCTGAATCCTAGAATACCGCAATCTTTTAAACATGCGGATAACAGCCTGTTAAGTTTTTATAAAGAAATACCGAAAATAGAATATGTTTATAAATCGACTTGGGGGCGCCCTCGGCGGAATTTTTGGAATCAACCGCAAAGACGCAGTTCAAAAGAATCAGGACACCACTGGTGACCGAGATGCTCAGGGTTCGGGCGGATTCGAAAAAAGGGACAATGAGCCAAAGTTTCTGACTCCTGAGCAAGAAGAAGCTGCAGTGAAAAAACTCAACGAGCTTCAAGCTTTTTCTAAGAATGGCTTGAAAGCCATTCTTGTGCGCGAAACCGAAAAGGCCATCCACGTACAGATTGTTGACCCAGTGGGAAATGTGGTCAGACGGATACCCTACGAGCAGCTAATTCAAATGTATTTTGATCGCAATAGAACAGATAAAAGCACGGGCCGAATCCTCAACCGCGCCGCGTGAACTTGGCAGCCGAGCACGGTACACCGCAATCATCGCGAGCTGTTTGCTCGTGTCCAACGGTGTTCGTGCAAATAATCTCGAAAAATGAAGTTTTTTGCACGAACACCGTTGGACACGAGCACCGTCAAAGGCAACCAAGCTCTAGTGGCCCGCTGTTGGGGATAACGCTATCGCTGCGCCGCCCTGATTCACTAGGCGCGTGTTGCCATTTCTATCTGTCACACAGCCCGCCGTGAGAGCGGCTTGAGCTGTAGAGTTTTGCGCATTCATTTGCGGGAGTAACTCGCCTACCCCGCGGGCGGCCCCGAAGCCTCCGGCTCCGGGCGTCGCTGCCGCATTGTAATACGGTGCAGGCGCCATTCCCTGAGGGACCCAACCCTGTTGTTGGCCCATTGAGCCTGGCCCTGCAGGTCCTACCTGAGCAAAGGCAAAAGAAGAACTTGCTATAGCAACACTTAAACTGATTCTGTTTATAAACTTAGCAATCATATTTTCTCCTTAACCCTCGGGGGTTAACTGCACTCCTGCGGGGCGAATAATTTCAAGTAAATTTTGAAATGTCGAAGCCACCTGGCGAGCAGAAAGAACTTCGGCCTCTGAGCTTATGGTTCGCCCCTGACCATTGGTTACACCCACAACATCGCCACCGGGGTTATACGAAAACTTGATTGTACCTTCGGTGCCGGCCTGACTTTTTTCTTTGATTTCAACGGGATTTCCTGCGCCATCGTAGCGAAAAAAAACATCGCGCCACTGCGAACGAGCCCCAATTCTAAACTGGTCTCGTATTTTTGTTATCCGACCCTTGAGGTCATAACTTAAATCCAGTCTGCGATTGTCAAGATTATCAAAGGCCCAAGCGAGATTCCCCTTTGGATCATACTTATAGTCAATCTTGCGTTCGTTTTGGGCGACGCTCGAAACCTTTCCAGATTTCTGATCATAGGCGAGTTCAGTAAACGACCCATCAGGCTGAGTTTTCTTTTTCAGCATACCGTCGGGGAAATACTCAAAACGAGTTGTTCTTTTTTCACCCGAAGCCACTGTCCATGACTGTTTGGTATCGCGCGAACTAGGCTCGGCAGATTCCCATTGAGAAATAAGTTGGGGAGTCCCACAGCACTCAGTAAAAAGTGTTTCGGTAACTTGACCCTGTATATAAGTAACAGTCCGCGCGTTGTATCGAGTCCCATCTGCACGTTTTTTAAATTCGTACCAAAAACGCGAAACCATTTTTTCTTTTGACCCTGCTAATTTTTGCTCAACCACAGTGCCAAACTTATTTTCGGGATCAATCGAATCTGAAAGGTACTCATACTTTGCCTCGGATTTATCGCGCTCTTTAAAGCGAGTAATCCAGTCGCGGGTTTTGTTGTAACCCATTTCTTTTTCCGATCCGTCGCTGTATGAAATTTTCGTCATGTTGTGTTCATCGTCGTAGGTATAAATAAAAGGTATACCATCGGCTCCCGAAGCCTTTACTAAATTTCCAAACCCATTGTACTCATAAACCGCTCGAGTACTGGTGGCTGCAAGGCCTGTGATGCGAGGAAATCTACCATAGTCTTTCCATGTAACTGTAATTTGATTTCCGAAGTTATCTTTAATTGCTGTTGGACGGGTTCCGCCCTTTGGATAATCAAGTTCTATTTTGTTTCCATTAGGGTCTTCAATGCGGATTATTCGACCGGTCGCTTGGGATAAGAAAATGTTTTTTCCCGCATTTGTTTTGATTTTAAAACTCGAACCCTCTTTTGTAAGAACTTGTGGCCCAAAAACTCCATTGTGCCATTGGCCTTTACCCTTAGGTTCAAATCGCACGACGTTTCCACCGCCACCCTCAAAGTAAGTAAAGGCATTGCCATCGGGTCTTATGTAGCCCTCAATTTCGGACGACCACCCGATTCCAAAATATCCCTGCACATAATTTGAACGAGAGTTATATGTCCGCGTGATGTCTAAAGTTAAACCCGCCGTGGGGATATAGAGATCGGTGTAGGCGACGTAGAAGTTCCCATTATTTACGTTTACCCCGGCATTGGCCTGATGAGTAACTAGAATTCCGATTAGGGGCGCCAAGGCAAAAGCTTTACCCAATGCCAAACGCGAAAAAGAACCTAGCCCCCTACGCCGCGAACTGTGAATACGATTTGAACAAAGATCTCCCATAGTCCCTCCCATAAATCTCTTAGTGATTAATTCTAGCAGCAACTCACATCTTAAAAAGCGTCAATTGTTTTGCGCCGTCAGAGACTACACTTTGATTTTCACAATTTTGAGGATGAAAAAGATACCCACAGCTTCCATGATGAGAACCACTAAAAGGATGGCCCAACCTGCGGGATTGGTAAACAAGGGCCTGGTGGCCTCAGGGTCGGCGGCGTACATGACACCCCCCATAACCCATGGAAGGGCGCCAACAATGGCCGCTGAGGTCATGCCTTGCGCGGTCATTGCCGAGATTTTGTTTTGAAGTTTAAGCCGCTCGCGAATTGTTTTTACGATGTTTTGAAAAGTTTCGGCGACATTGCCGCCTGTTTCCGACAAAATATTGACGCTCGTAACAAACATCGAAACATCTTCGCTTTTCATTCGATTAGACAAGTTTTCAAAGGCTTCCTCTAAACTCTTGCCCACTCTGTTTTCACTTAAGACCAAACTGAATTCCTGTCTGATGGGATTGGGCATTTCATCAACTACAATCTGTAGAGTCTGGGGGATATTAAGTCCAGACTTAAGTCCATTTGCCATTAGCGTAAGAGCATCGACCATTTGAAGCGAAAATTGACCGACTCGGGCAGGACGAACAATAAGATTGTAGTAAAGTTTTGGCAGTCTCCAGACCCCAACAAAGGCGCCGAAGGCAAAGGGAATACCAATAAAGACTGAGGGCCAAGTGACAAAAAGTACAAATCCGGCGGCAACACCCGAAAAAATAACGAGCTCTCTTTGAACCTGATCAACCGTTTTGTTTATAAACAGATCTCGTTGAACTTCTAGGGTTTCATCGCGAATCTGTTTTAGGCTTCCCCAAATTTTGTCGTACCAATAGTCAAAAGAAAAATAGATCCCTAAAAAAACCAAGGCCCCAGACACTATAGTGATAGCAATTGAGCTCATGCGGCTTTAAAGAGACCTTTTGGGGGCTTCATCCCAGCGGCCTCAATACGCTCCATCAACTTGGGCACAAAGCCAGTCGCCATGTGCTTGCCAATAATTTTTCGATTTGCATCCATTCCACTTTGTTTATACTCAAAAATATTTTGACTCGTTATGACCTCGCCCTGCATTCCGACCACTTCGGTTATGTGGGTAATTCTTCGTGAACCATCGGCCAAGCGAGACTGTTGCACTATCAAATGTACAGCACTTGAAATCTGCTCCCGAATGGCTTTGGCGGGCAAATCCATTCCGGCCATCATCACGAGAGTTTCAAGACGGACCAGAGCATCTCGTGGAGTGTTGGCGTGCACGGTGGCCATTGATCCATCATGTCCGGTATTCATAGCTTGAAGCATATCTAAAGCTTCACCGGCTCTAACCTCACCAATGATAATGCGATCGGGTCGCATTCGTAGTGTTTGCCTAACTAAATCACGAATAGTTACAGCATTGTTACCTTCAATTCCAGCGGGACGGGTTTCAAGTCGACCCACGTGTTCTTGCTGCAATTGTAATTCGGCGGCGTCTTCGACAGTTAAAATGCGTTCGTTTGCGGGAATAAATCCGCTTAAAATATTAAGAAGGGTAGTTTTACCAGAACCCGTGCCACCACTGATCAAAACGTTGGCCCTGATTTCAATGCACATCCTTAAAAAATCCACCATTTCAGGGGTCAGGGTTCCAAACTTGAGTAAGTCATCAGGTCCGAGTCTTCTTTTTGGAAATTTCCGAATAGTTACCATCGGCCCATCAATTGCCAATGGAGGAATAATGGCGTGAACCCGACTTCCATCAGGAAGCCTGGCATCAACATAGGGGCTCGATTCATTGATCACTCGGCCCATGGGGCTTACAATTCTCTCAATAACTGTTTTTAGTTGAGCATTACTCGAAAATGTCACAGCTGACTTTATTGAGCGTCCTGCTTTTTCAATGTAAATTTTGTCAGCACGATTGACCATAATTTCGGTTACCGTATCGTCAGCCAACAAGTCTTCTAAAGGCCCCATTCCAAAAGTTTCGTCCAAAATCTCTTTAATTATTTGTTGGGTGTCTGCGCGGGCCTTCCACTGATGATCTTCTGCATTTAACAAATCCGACAAAATGCGTGTTGCCTTTTCGCGCATTTCCTTTACTTTTTGCGGGTTCACATTGCGTCCAATTTGCTCGGCCTTGAGGTCCATTCGCTCAACAAGCAGTCCGTGCATACGCACCTTAAAAAGACTTCGAGCATCCCGCGGGTCTCTGCCAAAACGGCCCATGGCAGGCCCTGCATCTGCTCCCGTTGAAGCCGTTGCTGAGGAGTTTGCTGCTGCCTCACCCGAGGCGGCTCCGGCTGGCGCAGACGATTGAGTTGGTGGCCTCGGCTTTCGTTGAGTCGCTGCCGCTTGGACTAAAAGTCCCTTATCTATAAGAACGCGACTTAAAGCAAAATAACATTTACTTACAGCCGACTGCGGAGCCACCACAACCATGGGCGCGCCTTTGGCAAGGGCACCTTGTGCTGTGGGGGCATCATCAGCAATGACTGAGACAATCTGCCTTTTTAAGCTTTGTTCTATAAATTGTGGCGAATAGGGATTTCCCGCAGTCATTTTGTTCACAACGACTTTGGTTATTTCCTGAGGAAAAAGAGAAACTTGAAGTTTATCAATAATTTTTCGGGTCTGATTTAAAACGAGAATCTCGGGATTGGTAACTACCAAAATAACAGAGGCTAAATCGAGAACCTTTAGCACCCCTCCTTCAATGCGACTCCCGCAATCAACAATAGTGACCGGAAAAGTTTTTCGAATGAGTTTAAGTGCAGATTCAATTTTGTCATCGGCTTCAGTCAACAAGCGATCGCCGTTTTGGCACATCTGCAAGTAGTGAAGTGGCAAAATGTTTGGACCTACCGGAATGGCTTTGAAAAATTTTTTAAGTTCAGCTGAATCGCGAATTTTGCCTTCGACGATTTGATCGCCAAAACCCGTAACTTGTTTAACACCCAAAATTAACTGAATGTCAGAATTCGCGTTGGGATCAAAATCCAAAAGGGCGGGACCAATCTTTGCATCTTGGGCCATGGCCACAGCTAAGTTTGCCGAAAACACGCTTTTACCAACCCCACCCTTGCCGCCGATTACTGCGATGATGTGACCATTGGGGCCAAGGTTGGAAGCCGACACCACTCTTACCTTCTTAACCGAAATTTACGTTTTAAAACTTCGGTTCCTTCTGTAGTAGTTCGGAGTTTTGTTGGCGTCACAAAAACAATAAACTGACTTTTGTCGTCCCTAAACTGGTGAGCCCTATCTAATTTAAAAATAGTTACTGTGCCTTCATTGGAGGGGCCACGCCCGTAACTCACCTGTCGACGTTCGGCAATGAGTCCACCTACAGCCGCACTTTCACCGTTTGGAATCACAACCTGAGTGTCGACGGAGTTTTCGAGCGTATCCGAGGGACCATCACTCCGAATTCTTTTGACTTCGGTCTGAACTGCTTTGATACCAAGATTGATACGATCGGAACCAGAAATTGACCTCGCCCGAATCGAAACTGATGTAGTTACCGGAGTTGAACCCGATTGCCCCGGGGCGGTCGGAGTCCCCGCAGTGCTAAATCCTAAATTCAGAGTTTCTCTCACGGTCGCTTCGGCAGGCTGGCCATTTCCGTCGTCCCCATCTCGAACGGGCACAAAAACTGTTTTCAATGTACGAGCATTACCATTCTGAGAGAGTGAATCGAGTTTTGGAAACAAATTTGAAAGTGTCCCGATAAATCGGTTCACGAATCTTCCGGCATCAGAGTCAAACTCCACGCCACCCTCGGCGCTAATCCCGGGCGCCCATCTAAAGTCAAAAGTTTTTAAATAATCTCTGTTTATAGTAACAAAATCAATTCTGACATTGATAATGGGGTCAGGATCTTTGGGTTGTCCTGCGCGAATTCGAATCATCGACACGCATTCTCCAAGACTGGCAAAGGTAGGTTTCTCAAGACGTCCGCCGGCTGCAGGGGCGTCCATTTGGTAACGTTCAGAAATATAACTTTGGCAAATTTTTTCAGCGACTTCGCGATCTACGCGTTTATCCACGTTGCCTTCAAGAAAAAATCTACCATTTAGGATTTTGACTTTGATATCGCGCTGGCGTTCTTTACCACCCGCAATTTCTTCTTCCATTTTTTCGCCAATGAGTTTGAGCGTAAGAGGTGACATCTCTACCAAATTCACGATGGGCTTTTTTTCTGAAATATAACGATTCAAAACGGCCAGAACCCTTCTCATTTCTTTGGGAATTAAAATATTTCCGTCTACAATAATTTTGTCTCCGACGATTCTAATTTCAATTCCTTCGACAGAGCCAATAAGTGTTTTGAGTTCTTGTAGCAGAGCAAACAAATCCTGCTCTGATACCGTGACTCGATAAACTTTCAAGAGTTTGCCAAGTTCTTTGCAATCCG
This sequence comes from Bdellovibrionota bacterium, assembly GCA_964201665.1. Taxonomy (GTDB): domain Bacteria; phylum Bdellovibrionota; class UBA2428; order UBA2428; family UBA2428; genus CAXNEW01. Next base: position 70,869 of record CAXNEW010000002.1, on the reverse strand, counting down.
TGGAGGCTTTTCCGTCATAGACTAAAACCTGGGTGGACCCGGCTTGGTCCCCCGCGGTCACACGAAAACCTCCCGAATTATCAACTTCACCGCCTGGCAAGATTCCCAGCACTGTGAGTTTAGAGCATAGTTCTTTCACGTCGCGGCCTAGGTTTTGAATATCAAGAACGGTGCTCGACTTTTTAGTTAAAAACAAATCCTCAAAACCCAGTTCAGGCTTTAAATCGAGTCGGTTTTCTAAAACAGCTTCGATATTTGTATCTGCAATCCCGCCCACTTTGTTTGCAACTGGAGACGGAATCGCAGTTTTTGAAAGTGACTTAAAAGGGCGATCCCCAGCGCTAAACGAAAATGCAGGAGTTTCAGGGACAACTCCATTCGTACCCGAATTGGTTGTTGCCGCATTTACCTGCGGCGGCTGAGTTGCAATGGGCTCAGTGGGCGGACTCCCCACGCTAGTCGTATCCTGAGCGAAGGCCTTCGCCGAAAGCAGAAGAACCAAGGCCATAAACATTTTCAAATTAATTTTTGCCATAACTATTTTACGAAAGCGCCTCCTCCTTGGGACCATGGATTAGGTGGCGGCGTAGCAGGCCTTGCCGCTGGAATACTTGCCGGCAGCCTTACCGGAGATTCTGCCGCTAGAGACCTCGCTCCGCCGCGGGCCTTCCGTGAGTTTTCGCCCAAAACTTCATCAACTGTGGTGGTAGGAATTGAGCTCACCTGTCGATCAATGGGATTGCGCAATGTTAAAAAAAGCTCTGCTCCACTTTGAATTACAAAAATCAATGATTGAGCCTCAAGAGGGCTCACCTCAATAGTTACAGTGTTAAAGGCCCGGCTTCCCCGCAAATTGACCGCTCTTTTAGTCGCCGTGAGTGGATCCTCTTCAAAAACTGAGGGAATCTGATTTTGAATAACTTCGCCGACTGCGAGCACGTTTATATCTTGAAGAATTGTTTTTACTTCTGATTCTTGCCCACCGGTTTTATTTTGGTACGGAACATTAGAAACAATGTCCACTCGATCGCCGGGTTTTAAGAGTTTTGTAACTCCGGTGACTTCGTTCACTGGAACTGAAAGGGCTCGCTTGGTAACTCCAACTTGAGTTGAAAGTCCGGTTTCGGCTCCCTTTAGCAGAACTTTGGTCAATAGAATCTGTTCACCTTTGCGGATGGGGGCAGCTGCCACAGATCCGCTAGTTAAAAAGACTCCAGGATCAGAATTACTTCCGGGTTGAGCAAACTTTTTTGGAACAACTTGAGTGGTCACCATGTTGGCCTGAATCTGTTCAAATTCGTTGATATCCCGAGCGGCAACAACCACAGCCACATCGGTTCCAAACTCTGCCTTTATGGCTGCTTCTTTTTCGGAAATGTAAAAATAAACAAGAAGCATGGCCACACCGGCAAAAATTAAGCTCACTAAAAATGCACGTGACTGGTTCACGAAGACGTTTTCGGAATAAGCCCCAGATTTCTTTACAGTTCTTGTCTTGGAGGTGATCTCGGGGCCCCGCCAGGTTGCGTCACCCATAAATTCAAATGCTTGGGGCTTAGTGAATAGATTTTAGTTTGACATTGCGCATTATTTTAACTAACCCAAGAGCTAAATTGATGAAAAATTCCTGTGAAAAATTTTTGAGTTATTTAAAAGTTTTTCTAACCCTTGGGTTTGTCAGCATTTGTTCAACGACGTTTGGAATGGGTGAAGATTTATGCCAGCCAGGCGACGTGAATAAAATTTTAAGTGTCGGAAACGACTCCAATGCCGCCACCAAACTTTCGCAACTTGTCTCAAATCCACTGGCCTACCCCTCAACCCCAATCCCTATTTTTGACCACACATTACTTTATGAATTTTTGGGCACCACTCACCTTCCCGCATCCCCTTTTTCTGGAGAACACTATTTTAAAGCCCTAGATATCGAGCTCGGAGCCCAAGTTCAGTCCCCTGGGAAACCCGTTAAAGTCACAATCCAACTTTTTTCGATTCACCTGGCGAATTCGGGCTTTAAGACTGGGTCTGAGTTCATTCAAAAGATGGCCCAAGTCTTTGAAAAAATGGCCGAGTTTAAAATTCCCACACTGGCAGTCGGCATCCTGTATGACCCAAAAATGAAAGATTTCTTTGCGAGAAGTAGCAAATTTAAAGATTGGAAAAAGCAGTTAGCCTCCGATGAGGATTTATTCGGTCTTATGAGTAAGGGCCACATTTCAGTTAGAAAATTAGATTGTTCGTTTTCCAAATGCCCTAGGGCCATTCAAACACAAATTGTGGAACTAAAAACCAAGCTGAAATTAGCAGGACTCTATGCCTTAAAACCTGAAATTTTTATCGACCAAGGAAATAATATCTATTTAATGGGAGTCAATAATTTAGAAATGTTTGATTCCGCGCAAAACACTCCCGAAACAGTTTTTAATTTACTTTAATTTGTTTAGCCAGACTACTCTAGGGCAAGTGAAATGAGCCCGAGTCTTTCCTCTCTTGTAAATTCTTTTCTATGGGCAAATTCATAATATTCAATAATTTTTCTTGCTTGAGTTTTAATCTGCAGATCTAACGCGGAAATATCAACACCTATTCTATAAACATCCAAATCAACTAAAACAGGAATTCCATCAGGGCCGAGCATTATCTGTAAATCCACAGGATTTATCCCTAACTGTCTCACATTCTTTTTTAGGGTCCCAACATTTTTTAAAACAATTTTAAGTTTATCGATATCCCACTCTTTCAGAAAACCCGGGAAATCCCGAATGCGATTCATTTTAAGCTCCGCCGTGCTAGGTGCTCGTGAAAGTGCCCAGGGACTTCCTTCAATAGGATCCATAAACACCCCAACAATTCTTTTCCTGTTGGGATTGTTCATGAGTTCCTCAATACGAGTACCGACGAATTTGGATTTGTTCGCCAGGTACCAAGCTTCAAAACTGCCAGGCGGGATGAGACCCTGGATCTGTGGAGCCATACCCAGCCGTGCCAATGCCGTTTGAATTTCAGCAGAAGACCGGAAAATATTTCTTGGATCTGTGGGAAAATCTCCATTTGCTGGCCAGAAATCGTCACCAAGTTTTTTCATGTCTGACCCTGCTTCGGAAACAAGTTTTAAAACTTGTTTCCTACCATCAGGTAGCGTGACCAAATACACTCCAGCATTGTTGGCGCCCTGAGTGCCATCGGCAATGTCATTGAGCTGCTTTTCGACTCCGGAAATTTCGGGAATTCTTGCATTTAAATCTTGTAACAGGCCGGTGTCTCTTTGGAGTCGACTCTCAAGTCGGCCTGCGACTTGCCCAAGTCTTTCATGAAGTTCACGGCACTGAATCCATCCCTTTTGATCGATACTCCAAACTTGGAATTGGAAAAACAATGAAAAACCTACGGTGACCAGTTTTATAAAAAAGTAACCGTTGTTTAGTTTTTTCACAATTACACCCTAAGGGCAATTGCCGCCGGGGTATCGATGAACAACGGCATAAGTAGTAATTGTAACTGGATTTAATCTACCCACTCCAACGACATCTCCGGGGGTCAAAGTTTTTTGGACCTGCTCGGGAGTCACGGTAAAACACGGGGGATTGCCCCCAGGGCCCACAAAGACTCCTTCATTTTGACCCGCGGGAATGGCTTCCACATTTGTCACTTGAGGGGAACCCTCAAAAAGCAAACTCCCCCCTAGAGATTGTGAAAGTGGGGTGGTTAGGGTTCCGGAGTTTGAAATTTTAGCGAAGGCTAAATTGCGTACAACCTCTTGGCGAATTGTGGCTTCTCGCATTGTTCGAAAATAGGAAAGCCCGGCTGTGATTACCATTAAAAACAAAACCATCGAGGGTAAAAACTCTACGAGGGCTTGTCCGGATTTTTTATTAAAATCACTCATAACTAACAACCATTGTCTTCCATGAGCAGCGATGAACTCGGGCTACCTACAAAATTTTGGTGATTGGCTGGAGCTCCCGGAATTCGATAGGCCGACAAAAATCCTCGAAAAAACCCCCTGCACTCTTCGGTTGATACTTCGCGCCCCAAAAAACTTTGAGATTCTAGGCGTATCAGGCCCAGTTTTTCGCGAACAAGTTGGCCCAATGGGATCTGCGCCAAAGGCATGTTGAAAACCAAACGCACCGCCCGCGGGGGGTCTGGAATACCAGAGCCTTCATCTCCGGGTTGTGGGTTAGGAATCTGAATCTGCTGAAGAAAGGCAATCGGGCGCGGAAAAAGGCTAAATCGAATAGGTATACCCGGGCTTCCAAAATTGTCGGTCCCTCCAGGCGGTAGGCCTGGAATAAACTGGCTCAAAATACCCCGAGCTCGAGCGACCTGGTCTGCCGGATTGTCCCCTGCAGCCTGATAAGCCCGAGCCGACATGAAAGTTGCGTAGGAAAGATACTGCTGAACCGAAAAAGCAAGAATGGCATTAAAGGTAAGCACCAAAAGAAAAATAAAAAGGATAGATACTAAAGCAAATTCAATTAGGGTCTGACCTTTTCTTGAACTTTTACACTTCAATGGCATAAACTTTAACGGCATAAATTAGATTTCCCACATCCGTTTCGGTATAGCTCTTTTAAGTCCTTAGCCCCGCCCTTCCACGCACGCGACTGAGTACTCAACTTAACCTTTTCAATATCCTCCACGAGGTTATCAACAAAAAATTGTTGAAAAACAGTTATAACTCCAACCACCACTGCCATTAGCAATAAATACTCAACGGCTGTCTGGCCTCGTTTTCTGTGAGGTCTTTGGAGTTTACCGACAACCATTGGTGCCTGCCTCTCGGGAGTGCGAAACACAGAGATTTACTTTGGCTGGAAGTCGGTTAAGACCGGGTCGAAAAAGATCGGATGTAAAAAAACGAACAAAAGCCAACGAAAGGCCCGAAAGAAGGGCAACAAGTAGAACATATTCAATAAGGGCCTGGCCCGAAGAAAAACTTCGAGTTTTTCTTCGGACTAAGCCCATAGTGAACCTCGAATAAGTTATTTGCCTTGGGTCAGGTTATTGATGCTGGAGTCTACGTTTGAGAACAATTTGTCAGTGATACCGCCAATCCGGTTTCGGATTGTGCTACCAAAAATTGTTACGATGGCAACCATGGCTCCGATAATGAGCAAGTATTCAACAGAGCTTTGGCCACTTTTTGCAGATAGTTTAGTTTTGTTTTTCTTAAGGTGTTTTTTCATAAATTCCTCTTTTTCAATCTTTTGCTGTATCCATAAACGTATCGGAACATTTCCTTGAAGCTTAAGTTTAATGATTCTCTACCCAAACAACAAAACAAGATTTGATTATAAACAGGTTAAGATTGGGTTAAAAAAGTTGGTTGCCAAGAAACGGGGGGATCCCTCACTTCGTTCGTGATGACGGGTACTCTCGGGATTACCGGTGCGGCTTAGGCCCTTAGGGCGGCTGCCAGGCCGTCGGCAATTCGATTCATATCAGCCTCACTCAAATAAGGATGCATGGGGAGGCTCATAACCCTTTCGGAAGCTTTTTCAGCAACCGGAAAATGGGGCGCGTTTTCTTTATCAAAATACTTCTGAAACAAGGGCTGACGAGGTAGGGTCACCGGATAGTGTACGGCCGTGGGAATTCCTAATTGGGTAAGCCTCTCCATGACCTGAGTCCGATTTGAAACCTCAATTGTAAACTGCGCCCATGCACTTCGATTGTGAGATTTAATAAAGGGTAACTGTATTTTTTCGCCTAATTTTTCGTTTAAAATTTTTGAAAACTTTTTTGCAACCTGATCACGCAAATCAAGCTCACCCGAAAAAATTTCTAATTTGGCCAACAGAATTGCAGCCTGAAGGGTATCCATTCGGCCGTTGATTCCAAGGCGGGTATGCACATAGCGTTTAGATTGCCCGTGGTTACGAATTTCAAGCAAAGCCTTGGCAAGATCAGCGTCCGTTGTAAAACAGGCGCCACTGTCTCCATAGCCACCCAAGGGTTTGGCTGGAAAAAAGCTTGTGCAGCTAATTCTCGAAAGTGCGCAGGATTTTTTTCCAAAATATTCACCCCCAAAACTTTGGGCAGCGTCCTCAATAACTTCTATTTTGTGGCGTGCAGCGATTTCAGAAATTTCCTTAAAATCTGCGCATTGCCCATAGAGACTTACTGGGACAATGGCCTTCGTTTTTGGTCCGATCAATTTTTCGATCTGCTTGGGATCGATATTGTAAGTTTTAGGATCAATATCCGCAAAAACGGCCTGAGCCCCAAGAAGCTCGATCATTTCGCCGGTCGCAAAAAAAGTAAATGGAGTCGTGATCACTTCATCCCCAGCGCCAATTCCAAGAGCCATCATGGCCATGAGCAAGGCATCGGTCCCACTTGAGCACGAGATGCAATGTTCTACTTCAACAAAATCTGCGAGTGCCTTTTCGAGTTCCGCAATTTCGGGCCCCAAAATATACTGACCATGATTTAAAACCTTTTCGATTCGGGCCATAACTTCCGGACGAATTAAGTCTTGTTGGTGGGCTAAATCGACAAAAGGCAGCGCCTTAACTGACGGGATACTCATGACCTAAAAAATACCATTACTCAGAATTAAGGGCGAATGGTTTTTAGGAGAATTCAGAAAGGAGCATTAATTTTGGCAAAAACTTTTTGCAGGAACCGCAGAAACCTGGAGAGAGGGAAAATCAACCCCATTGGGACGAATAAAAGTATCTTCGAGGACGTTTGGATTATCGCTGGAGATTTCCAAAAATTGACTCGAATTATCGATTTGCGCAGTCATTTTAAAACGAGCAGTCGCAATGGCTCCTGCTTGCGAGGGGGCTCGAACCAGCCAGCCTACTGCTGACGGAAACTCATTTAACGAAATTTTACGAGCAAAATAGGATCCCCCGGCTTCCTGGTACCAAATAGAATCCGAGTTTCGAATTAACTCTGTTGAATCTAAAGAATTTTCACCGGGGTCAAACCATCCAAAAAACTTAATTTCCGGTTTATTTGAACCAGAAACCGTGATTCTTTCAACGGCCTGATTTGTGGCCGGATTTTTAAATTCACCAAATCCCGTTACGCCGCCAAGTTCTATTTCCCAACCCCTCAGCGCAAGAGATCGCGATCTGGCAGCAGTGTTGTTTTTGACTTTCGGAAAAATCAGAAGAACTTCACAAGGTTCGATGACACCATTTTCGTTTGAAAATCCCGGGTCCCCAGGAAATTCCATAAAACCCACGTCTTGTGAAACTACAAGATCGGCAATTAACGGATCCGAATTCCAAATGATGTCAGCGGGGCTAGACAGAAGCGCCGGCGAAAGAGGACTTAAAAGACCCCGACCCACTAAAATTCTTCTAAAAACTTCAGCCGTTTCGGTCCCTGGGCAAAAGAGTGGGCTCGAACAATATGAAAAAAGTGTGCGGCCATAATCTTGAAACGTAGACCCTTCAAGTAAGTCAACAAAGGCAGACAAGGCTAAATTCGAAACCTTTACAAAAGCCTCATCCCTCGTGATGGCAGGGTTAATAAGTTCTATGTTGCAGGCTGAACCCGAACATCGACTCAATTGCTTGATGTTTTCTCCAGTAAGGTAGCGTCGTAAATCATTTAAAGCTGAGGCAACCACGCGAGCATCCAGGTAAACATCATTGCGATAGGCTTTAGGAAAATAAAGGTCGTTGTCGAGGGTACGTATTTGAGGATTAAGTGTTCGGGAATCGGTCACCCCCAGGCTTTGAGCATTAGCCGAAAAGTAGGTCAAAACAGAGTCATCGCCTGAAACTGCGGCTGCAAGAAAATCAGAAATGGCCTCTTGAATTGAATCCAGATCAGAATTTAAGCCCGGCGGAAGAGTTACAAGTGCTGCCCTAAGAGCGTGCATAGCCACATGTCCGACCTCGTGATAAATGGCGTCTGACTCATCAACTGGATTATATTTACCAAGTTCACCCTCACCGCTTGAATAAAAATTAATTTCTTTTGCAAGAAAGTCATAGGAAGTGTCAAAGGGGGAACCCGTTTGACTAGCGAAAATTGCAAGCTTGGAATTTAATGAACTTTGTCCTTCGACTAAAAAATTCCATTCAATGGGTTGAGACGAAATTGCCTTAAAATAATCCATCGCGCGCATGCCATGGAAATAAGCCATAAAAATTTGAAAATCGGGGTTTTCCCAGGGAATTCGCCTTCCAGCCCATTCAAAAAATGTCGGGGCTCGTTTTCTGGAACTCGACTGGTAGACCTTTAGATATTCGGCCTCCAGGGGCTTCATTAAATCAAGCAAGCCCAAAATCTCAACTTGGGACCTTGGAACTCGATCGGGGTCCTGATCAGCAGTGACGATTCTACCATTGCTGTCGATTATCGGACTCCGCAAGAAAAGTTCTTGTGTAAGCGAATCCAGAGCGTCCTGTTTGCGTGCAGCCTGTTCGTATTTTTCAAAAAGCGCGTCGTTGCCGCAGGACACAGTTAAAACAAGGGAAAAAATCCCGATTCCATTTCGCAAAGAAAAAAGCAAAGAGCGAAAGCCTTGCATTCCATCATTATGACAAACTTGAAGAGCGAGTTTGATTAATTTTGTGTTAATATTTTTTAGTGAGTCTACTGAGGGCATCCCGAATAATTCGGAGCCGAGTGCCTTTGTAAATATTGGCACACAGGTTGAATAAAAATATTGGCTCCATCATAAATTCTTCTCCCATGGTGCTGACCGAGATGAGGCCTTGTGCCCGCTTGAGGATCTGGAAGGGTGTGTGTTCCAACGGTCGCATAACGGTGAGCAAACTCACCGATTCGAGCGTCCACCAATTCCGCCATGGCCGGATTGGCCTCAACCCAATTCATGAGTGTCGCTGTTCCTGAATTTATAGTTTCATAATAGCCAGAATAGGGATTAGCCGAGGCAATATTGTAATGCCCTCCATCGATAAATCCATTGGGATCATGACTGACATTTCCAAACTGATTGACATATCCCCAAAGGATTCGGGGCTGCCCCGCAACGGGAGTGGTTGATTCATAAATAAAACTTATGTCCCCGAATCCACCAGAGCCTGCGTCAACCATAGGCAATCCGGTATTCACGTTGTTGTAGGGCATGTAGGCGTCCCTACTCGGACGCAGACGAATCCAAAATCTGGCTGCATCTTTAATAATCGCGTTTCCAGAAGCCGCAGCAAACATTGCAAAAGGTGCCGCCCGACCGTGGCCGTGCCCACCACCCTCGTTAAATGACATGTTCCCGTAGATTATCGAATGAGCGATGTCGGCGCCGTATTGCAAAAGATAAAGTTGGTAGCGAAGTCGTTGTTCAAAAGGAGTTGATAAATTCATACCAAACTCAGCGAGCACTGCCCGACGACCCGCCGCCTGGGCACCGTACCCTTGGGGCACGTTCTGAACTCCTAAAACCTCATATCCGCTTGATAGATTAAATGAATAATCAAAATTAAAGGCTCGAGCCATCTCATTGTAAATAGGTTCCGGTGAGGGCAGATACTGCGGAATTGCGCGATTGGTCACGATTTTGGAAAAATCAAAATCACGTAAATCCCATACTGTTTTGGTATTGGGGTTACCAGAATAAGCGGGTCTTAGCGCACAGCCCCCACCGCAAGGGGGGACCGCATTCAAAACTGAAAGTGCTATTTGTCTATCGACATATCGATATCGTAGATACGGTGCTTCTCCCGAAACCAGCGGAGCGCTACCTGAAAAATGTTTAGCAACAATAATAGTTTGGATTTGACCACCGACAACTTCAATTTTATCCACCGGTGTTGAAAGATTTGAATCATACCTTGGGGCACCCGAATGATATCCCTGCCTCAAAGGAGTACGCGGATTGATTTCGACACCTACTGGCGTACTGGACGAGACCTTAATGGTAACTGTGGTCCCGTTTGGCACAACGACCCAGGGTTCACCCGTATACACCGTACTTCCGGTAACAAAATTACCAAAACTCACTGGCTGACTAAATTCAAAAACAACACCACCAAAACTCAACGTAGTGCCCATGGAAACAGGGAAATTCGAAAAGGTATAACTCACAGGCGCACCGGCGGGAGTGGGGTCAATGATCATTCCAGGGTTTTGAGGGGTGACAACAACAGGGGCGGGAGGATTGCCACCAGCACCACTTCCTGGAGGGGTCACTGGCACCGTTACAGGTGGAGCCCCCGGAGCAACAGGAGCAACCGGATCGACATTGCCATTTTGATTTTCTTCTTGAGCGGATCCCGCAGAGTCCGCAGTCACTGACTGCACGCCAACATCAAGCTGGAAACAACCGGTAAGTCCGATAAACAAGAAAACAAAAATTAAATGAGCCATGGGAATATTTTAAGTTAAAACTTAAGCTCGAAAAATTAAGATAAGGTTCAGAAAGTGTTCATTTCCGATGTAGTCAGCTGCCAAGCTCGGGGGGATCCCTCACATTCGTTCGGGATGACGGGAAATGCGGTCATAGAGAACGAAGTGAGAGATCTCCATTCAAAGAAAATCTCGGGCTATTTTTTGATCTGAAAACTCAATCGTTTTATCTGCAAAAATTTGGACGGATTCATGCCCCTTTCCTGCGATGAGAACAAAGTCTCCATGAGCTCGGCTTTTGATTGCGTACTCTATGGCCCTTTTCCTATCGACCTCACTGTAAAAATTTTGCGAAGTCGAATTCAAAATTCCATTCTTAACTTCAGCAATAATTTGATTGGGGTCCTCAGATCGAGGATTGTCTGAAGTCAAAACAATTACGTCGGCAAGTTGGGACGCCACTCTACCCATTAGAGGCCGCTTACTGCGGTCGCGATCACCACCGCACCCAAAAACTATCCAAATTTTTTCTTTGTTTTGCTTTAAATCCACTAAGGTTCTTAGAGATTTTTCTAAGGCATCGGGGGTGTGTGCGTAATCCACCCACACCCGGGATCCGGTTTTGACACTTTCCATTCGGCCGCTAACTCCAGAAAAATTCCTAACTGAATCTTGCAAATTAAAATTCAAAAGATTTGGAAAAACCTGACTGGCGAGCAAGTAAGCACCGAAAAAATTTTCGGCATTGTAGGCCCCTAGCAAAGGAATTTGAACTCGCCCAACCCGCTCCAAAGGCCCTTGCTTTTGAATATCAATTTCAATTCCTAAATCCGTTTCATTTATGATTTTAAAATCAATTCCAGATGTAAACTTTTGGACTCGAACTGATTTAGGTATCTGCCCTTGAACTTCTGCACTGAAAGGGTACGCAATGTCCCCCCCAAGATTCAAAATCGCAAATTTACTTTTTTTTGAAATTTCTATTTTTGAACTTTGATTGTTTGAAAGCGGCAAGAAATCTGTAAACAACTTCATTTTTGCTAGAGCATATTTTTCAAGGGTTTCATGAAAGTCCAAATGGTCCTGGGTGAGATTAGTAAAAACCATTCCATCAAAATCGACCCCCGAGATTCTCCCAAGCGTTGAAGCATGAGAGCTCACTTCCATAACCACAACCTTCACATTTTTTTTGATTAACTGTGAAAACAGAAAATGAAGCTGTGGCGCCTCTGGAGTGGTAAACCCGGTAGAAATTATTTCTGTCGGGAAATTTGGATTTTTTGATTCCCACAATTGCAATCCCAAGGTGCCGAGTTCGCACACATTTTCACCAGTCGCCAGAGCAAGAGCCCTTAAAATCGCAGTCGAAGTTGTTTTTCCATTTGTACCCGTTACACCAAGAACCTTAAGTTTTCTGCTGGGTTCGCCAAGGGCTAAACTCGCCCATTCTCCCAAAAGGTTTCTTGGATTAGGGACTTCGAGATCGAGGCCAGTCCCAATTCCGCCTATGAATTTGGCGTTAGTTCGAGAAAGTAACTTTTGTTTAATTTCTGCATTCACCCAGGAATCATCGGGTATAAAAACCCACTCGCCCTGTGAATTAGGCACTTGTCTGGAATCCCAAATAAGTCGACGGCCTTCAAAAACAATTTCGGGAAATTTATCGAACATTTAAAGCTAAAGTACTTTGCCTCAGGAAAGGCTGCAAACCTATCGCGACAACGGTGGGATTTTTCTATCGGAATGCGAAAGGCCCAGCCGAGCAGCATCTCGGGCAATTTGCGAAAAAACAGGAGCCGCCACCTTACCGCCATAGTAAGAACCCGCAGAAGGTTTATCTATAACCACAGTAATCACAAACCTCGGAGATTTCGCAGGAAAAAAACCCGAAAATATAGAAATATAGGCACCCGACTCGTATCCACCTTTTTCGTAATCCACCCTTTGCGAGGTTCCTGTTTTTCCGGCGACCTGAAAGCCCTCAACGCGAGCCTGCCCCCCTGTGCCCTCAGCTTCAACAACATTTGTTAAAAGGCCCCCTAGTATTCGCATCGTTTCAGAGGAAAAAACTTTCTCTCGCAAATCGGATTCCGGAGTTTCAAATCCTGTAAATCCATCAACCTCTCCCTCGACCAGGCGTTTTATAACATGCGGCCGAACTCTAAAACCGCCGTTAGCAAGAGTAGAGTAAACAGAAGCTATTTGCAGAGGGGTCATTGCCAAACCATGCCCAAACGAAAGAGTTGCCTGCTCTACGAGTTGGGCAGCTGTGGGGGGCCGATAGATCCCCTTGGATTCGCCCGAAAGTTCAATACCCGTTCGACTTCCGATTCCTACTTTTTTAAAGGTATCATCAACTTTTGCAAACCCCATAAGGTCTTTCAGCACTACCATACCCACGTTACTTGAAAGCCTGAGAATTTCAGAAATGGTCATTTTTTCAAAATAGTGTTTCGAGTCAGATTCTGAAATGAGATGTCCCTTAACGCGAAGAGTTCCGCCCCACGTTTTTAGAACAGTTTCTGAATTTACAATTTTATCCTCAAGAGCCCTGGCCACCACCAATGGCTTAATTACGCTTCCGGGTTCTATGGGATCTGTGATGGCGCGATTTCGTCGAAACTGCGTGGGAAAATCTTTGACTTTATTTAAGTCAACAGTTGGGAAATTAGCCAATGCCAGAATTTCTCCATTTCGAGGATCCATAACAATAACGGATCCTCCTTCAGCGCGATTCTGACGTACAGCGCCCTCAAGTGCTTGTTCTGCCGAATACTGAAGGCGCGAATCTAAAGTGAGTTCAACACGGGACCCTGTGTTTTGTTCAAAACGGAGTTGCTCTTTCTGCGAAAAAACGGGGCGACCGAGGGCATCTCTACTCACTAAGAGACGTTGGGTGAGTCCTGAGAGTTCTTCGTTAAACTGCTTTTCAATTCCTTCAAGCCCGTGCCCATCAACCGACACAAATCCCACAACGTGAGCAGCAAGCGGCCCTTGTGGAAATTCTCGTCGGTACTCGGGCAGCAAGCCAACCCCTTCAAGATCTGTGATTCCAAGTTTTTCGAGCCGTTTGAGTTGGGCCTTGTTAAGTTGGCGCTCAATCCATAAAAATTTTCGCCCTGAATTTTTTTCTATCCGATTCGAAATTTCTTTGGGGTCAACAGCCAAGATTTTCCCTAGGCGATTAGCTACTTTTTTAGAGTTCTTCAAAAGCTTAGGATTAACAAAAATAGACTGAGAATTTGTACTCACTGCTAACTCTCGTCCAAGACGATCGGTAACGGCCCCCCGCCGCCCTACAATTTCAACGTGGGTATTCATTTGGCGCTGGGCCCTTTGCTCGATTCCCTGGGTAGGAAAAAGCTGAAGGCGCATGGCCCGAAACAAAACCACCCCGAAACTTACAAAAAAAGCAAAGCCCAAAAAAGTGAGCCTGAGTCGAGCCATTAGGGGGACTCGTCTTTTACTGAAGGTTGATCGGCCTTCAAAAAATAAACCTGAGAGGCCTGAGGTTTTTGAAAATAGACACCTTCTAACTGAAATCTACTTACCCAGGATTGCAAATTTTTAGGCCCCATGATTTTGTTTTTTTCGACAACGTTTGCGGCCAAATCGGCCTCTAATTTACGCACTTCATTTCGAAGGTCACCAATTTGATAGCTCTTTTTTACCACCCAAGTTCGAGCCCAGATATGAACTATAAAAAAACCAGAACAAATCGCAATCAACCAAAAAACATTTAAGGCGGCGGCTGAATTTTTGAGACGAGAAGTTTTACCAAAATCCTTCCGAGGGTTAATGCGTACCATTTTAGAAAATCCCCTCCCCAATCTACGATTCTAAAGACAATTTCTGGCCCCTAACTTGCGCGCCTCAAAACCCTTAGCTTTGCGCTTCGAGATCTTGGATTTTCCAAAATCTCTTTGTCACTAGGAACCAGGGGTTTCTTTGTTAGAATATCGAAGCTGTGGCCTGCGGCCAAGTCTCGAAAGGCATTTTTCACCCGACCGTCTTCAATTGAATGAAATGTGAGCATGGCCAAACAACCGCCCACCTTGAGCTGTTTTGGTGCCCAGCTCAAAAGGGAGTCGAGAGCTCCCCACTCATCGTTAACGGCAATTCGAAGTGCTTGAAAAATCCGTGTGGCCGGATGAATACGACTGGGCGCCCCGTACTGAAGAACTTCTCCAATCCGTTCGGCCAATTTTTTGGCGCTCGAAAAAATTTCAACAGGAGATTCCTTTAGAAACTTAGCAGCTCTTTTTGCCTTAGGCTCATCACCAAATCGTTCCAAAATCTCACACAACTGACTCTCAGATTGGGCGTTTAGCCATTCCAGAAAACTCGGTCCCTCCATGGGATTGAGCCTGAAATCTACAGGCGTTTCCGAAAACAAAGATAGACCTCGCGATTTATCGTCTAACTGAAAACTGGAAACACCAAGATCAGCCAAAATAAAATCAAACATTAAATCTTTCTGATCGGGGCCTATTCTAAAATTTCGATGCAAAACCCCTACCTGCCTTTTTGAAATGAGGTCAGAAAATTTCAACCTCAATCTTTGCACGGCCTCAGGATCTGTATCCCAAACTTCAACATTCCAGTGATTTTTTAAATTTAGAAAAGCCTCAACATGGCCCCCACCGCCACCTGTGACATCTAAATAATTTCCATTTTGTTGGTCTGGAACAAAATTAAGTATGGCCTGGACACTGATAGGGAGATGGGACATTCCATCTTCATTGTACTTTTTTATTTTAAATTCAAAGACATTACACACCGCTCCTCACGCGCCGCGCCTAAGTCGTCAGAATTCTTACATTTTTTTTAAAGTCTAACGTCAAAATTCCGATATCAGTCATGTGCCAGCCGAAAGTGCATTGGCGCTTTGGCCCGCAAACATGGGGTTTGGTGGGTTCAGAACGAAAGGAGGACAGGACGACGAGAAACAAAAGGTTTCAAACTAAGGAAGGATGCTCTCTTAGGAATTTTGAGAGCTGTCAAAAAACCAACAAGTAATTTCTGAAACTACTAACAAATGAGCCAAGGAATTAAGCAGGCTCTCCCTCAAAAAAAACCGCAACGGTGAGAAATGCGGCGAGGGGAATACAAAACAAGGAGGTGAAACGGTGAAAACAAATTAGGAGACACTTATATGGGACTTAGAATTAATACTAACTTAATGGCCGTAAATGCTCAGCGCAATTTACGATCCAACAACATGGTGCTTGCAGGCAACGTTGAAAAACTCGCTTCAGGCAACCGAATCAACAAATCAGCAGACGATGCAGCCGGCCTCGCAATCAGCGAGCAGTTGAACGCTAACATCAAATCGTATGCACAATCCGGACGAAATGCTCAAGACGGAATTTCTTTCATTCAAGTTGCTGAAGGTGGCATGAATGAAGTTTCCAACATGATCACCCGTCTTCGTGAATTGAGCGTACAAGCTGCTTCAGACACTGTCGGTCAACGTGAACGCGGATACCTAAACAACGAGGTTCAACAACTTAAACTCGAGATGGAGCGAATTTCGCAATCAACTGAGTTTAACGGAACCAAGTTGCTGAATGGAAGCGGCGACAAGCTCGATTTTCAAATCGGAATTGGAAACAACGAATTTAACGACCGTATATCGTACCAGCCTGGCGCAACCAACGTAACGTTGGATCGTTTAGGTCTTGCGAATATTGACGTTACCAGCAAAGTTACAGCCCAAGGTGGACTTGAAGCTCTTGATAACTCAATTGCTGTTTTGAACGAAAATCGCGCGGTTCTTGGAGCTCTCCAAAACCGACTCTTTTCGACAATTCAAAACAACGAAGTTGCTATCGAGAACTTCTCTGCTGCGAAAAGCCGAATCCGTGATGCAGATTTGTCTGTAGTTTCTTCCGAGTTGTCACGAGACCAAGTAAAAGCTCAAGCCTCTACTGCGGTTTTGGCTCAGGCGAACTCTTCGACCGCTGTTGCGCTGAAGTTGATTGGTTAATTAGCTGAAGTTGAGTTGAGAATTCAAAATGGTTTTTTGGTGTGAGTACCCTTACAGGTCTCATCGCCGTTAACCCCAGCCCCCCGGAGCCTTAAAGAAGCTCCGGGGGGTTACTTTTTTTGGCAATTTTCCTGAATACAAAAAGGTAAAATTCTGGCAAACCCAGAATCAAGTGTGAAAACCCAGTTCTGTTTATATTTT
Organism: Bdellovibrionota bacterium; assembly: GCA_964201665.1. Lineage (GTDB taxonomy): Bacteria > Bdellovibrionota > UBA2428 > UBA2428 > UBA2428 > CAXNEW01. Next base: position 54,401 of record CAXNEW010000002.1, on the reverse strand, counting down.
TTTTTCTTTTTAAAAATCATTTCGAACGGAAACCCTAGCGCTGTTGCTCAGAATCTAAGGGAGAGCCCCATTCAAATTCCCCCTGAGGTTCAGACCTATTGGGATCAGGACCATAAATATTCGCCCTATACTTATGCAAAAAGAGTAAATTCGATTTTTGATTCTAATCATAAAACATTTATAGAATTCCAAAATCAGTTCAACCTAACAAGGGATTTGGCCTTTAAGCTTTATTCTGAAGCCGCAAAAATTCAAGCGATTCTAGATAATGCCTCCAACGGATTACCCTCGAGCTCAGTGGGACCCTTTGGGCCCAATTATTTAGGAATTGGCTTAACCTCTATTTTCTCAGAACTTGGCACTTTTAAATTTCTTGCCCTACCCTTCTCACTTAGAATCACCGAAGAGCTTGGCCTTTTGAAAAAACAACTCTCAGAAGGATTAAATCCGGAAACTCGCAGACTGAGTATCTTCGAGCATGAAATAAGGTTTAAAGAGCTTGTTACCAAATCTGAACAAGTTGAGCTCAATGACTCAGAAATTCGAGTAGCTCGATTTCATGCTGGCATTCTTTTTAGAAATCAAAATTTACACCAGTGGATTAAGACCCTAATTTTTGTCGAACAAAAAATAGTTCCCCAGCTTGAAAAAGACCCCCTTCCCAATTTAATTAATTTTTTACTTCAATGGGGAGAGGTCCCAAACTTTCCCACTCCGCAGGCCTGGAACTCCCCGGTAGACCTTTTAGAAAACTTAAACGAATCAATTGATTTAGTTTACACCAGAGCAATCGCGCACACGAGTAACCCGTCTACTGAATTGGCCGTAAGGGTTTTAGAAGATTTATCTATAAATCTAAAAACCTTTTCAACTGAACTGAGAAAAGAAGAACAACGCTTCCAAAGTCTTATTGAATTTAAGTCAAAAGGTTTTTCTCCTAAGGGTGAAAATGTCGCCTTAACACCTGAGCGCACTGTGGGTTCACTTGGAGAGATTAATGCCACAGATGTACCCCTTCGATTTGAAAAATTTACCAAGGTCCCGTTCAGCCGCGAATTTATATCTCGCCTTTTTAAATTTGGGTTTTGGATTATTCACAACGAGCAACATCCCCGACTGGCTTATCCCCCAGGCCACCCCTCAGGTCTGCACGACCAAAGGGTTCTTAGTTGGGTCCTTTTCGATCTCAATTACCTTTGTTCATCGGCTCTGCTGGCCCACTATCCATTAACCGCAGACAATCACCAAAATCCGACATATGAAATTTTAGAGAAAATACTTTCTGAATCGATTTTTGGTCAATCTGAAGCTCTGGCCCAGGAGCAAAATAAACTCACTGACATTTATCATAGGCTAAGCGCCGACCTAGCCGGTATTCAGCCCGTAAAATCCCAACGAGAGGTTTTGTTGGAATTTTTAAGACGTAATGCTGAACTTAGCCATAGTTTCAATGAATATTGGAAAGCGAAATATGAGTTTCCTAATGAAAATTCAGCTCTAAATTTACGTGAAAATATTTTGCAAACAGTTCGAGGTCTAAACTCCTCAAAATCTCGCGATTCAATTGAAATTCTGGTGGCGCCATTTCTTGGCGATCTAACACAAAGCTCCGAATTGTTTAACCAAGCCTGGAATCAGGAATTTGAAAAAACCCTCAATACACAATTACAAATTCTTTTCACAAAACCCATATCCGACACCTTTGGAAAAACCAAAAACAATTCCAATTTATTCGCCTATGAAATTGCCGAAAAATTTGAGACCCCTCTGGATTGTTTGTTATTAAGGTGGGCCCAACACCAAATGACTCATTTTTTAAAAACCAAGTTAACCGACTTTGCTCCAAGCAAGGTTGAGGATTTCGTTTTTTTAGGCTTGGGCGACATTCATTTTTTTGGGGATGTTGAGGAACGTAAAAATCAAATTGAAGAATTCATTTTGAGTGTAACAGCTAACAAATATAAATGGACTCTAAAACTCGACATCAACAAAGACGGTAGAGTCGACAGCATCGACCAAAAAATGCTTCAACTTTTGGATCAAATTATTTTTTAAAATAGAACGCCCTCGCAAAACATAGAGTTTTGCGAGGGCGTTTTGGACTTTTGGCGTCTTAATGTTTTTTATTCTACTGTAGAAATTGTGGGTCCGTTTGCGTCTGACAATGTAAAGGTAGAAGACGCGGAGGCCCCTGCATTACATGCTGCATAGTAAGGATCGGTTGTTCCTGATCCGCATGCCCCTGAACCCGTTGAGGCAACTCCTGCGGCTGTTCTTGTAAACGTGACAGGCACAGTACCCTTGTAATCTAACAACTTGATGGTAGTTGTATTTTCGAGTTGAACCTCGTCAAACTTGAGACTGCCGTGCTGGGTCATCCCATCATTCTTAATATGACTTCCAGTTACAGCAACAGGTGTCGCAGTGGTGTCATTTGCTCCATAGTACAAATCAATCCTCATTTGATCACTGGTAAAATCTGTTCCCGTAATATCAAAAAGGTAGGTCTCTTTGGTGAGAGCCTCACCCGCTGCTAAAATCATAGGAGTCGCATTAAACATCGGCACCGTGAAGGATCCACCATCTGAACTGGCGCTCCTCAAGGCACCCGAACCATTTGAAGCCGTCCCCGTTTGGGCAACAATGTTGTCATCCAAGTTGTAAATAATTTTCGCACTTACAGTGGCGCCATCTGCGACTGACAGAGGGTTTGCAAACTTAAAGCTGGAGTTACCGTTGGTCATATACACCAAGGCTTCCTCGGGGCCACCGCTACCGCAATCAAGACTTGCGACTTGCATGTACGAACTGTATTGGTCAACAGGCACGAAAGTTCCGCCAGACTTAGTGCAAAGAGTTCCAGATTTTGCAGTTATTTTTACCCAAGGGTGGGTTTCCATTAGACCCCAGTTATAGTCGCCAGCGTCAATCTCAGCAGCCGCGGCCAATGCTGCTCTGTCTGTGGCGCTCAAAAGATCAAAGTATTTTCCGGTGCCTGCTGCTAAAAATGTCGCTGCGTGGGCAGCTGTTGGTAACTCAATACCGGTGTAGGCATCCGAACTGTTTTCATAAACAGTGGCACATCCCGAGGGGTTTGAGTAACCGCTGCCCGAAGTCACAATAGATTCACAAACCTGTATGGAACGAAAATAAACTTTGTAACTGATTAATCCTGTAACAGCACCGGTTGGCAAAGATGCAACTGCATTTAAAACAATCGTCCCCAAATCGAGTTTATCGATAGGATTTTCAAATGAAGTTACTGAAAGTGATCCTGTCGGAACGAAATTCAAGGCAAGATTTCCTTTTTTTCCCCCACACGCCGAAAGCACAAGCCCGACAGACAAAAGACCCAAGATATTTTTCATGATTTTGTTAACTCCCCCTTTTAACGTTGAATATTCATGGTAAACGCATTCGATTTAGACGCAAGGACTGTCAAAAAACTAACCCCTGGAAGAGTTTGAATCTTCCAGGGGTTTAAATTTTTGATTTATTTTTTTAATTTTTTTTTAAAACCAATATCCACTAGGGCAAACCAAAAGCGGCATTATTTAGAATGACATTTGTGCTTGGAATATCATTCCACACCAACTCGGTTAAGCCATCGTAGCCCGTAACATGCGAAGCACAGGTGGTGGCTGGAGCACTTGTATCTTGGACATAGGAATCTTCGGTACCTGCATTTGAGATACAGAATCCTCCCGATGCAGCCTCGGACCCACAAGTGCCAGTGAGGTTACAAACCATATCCTTGTCATAGCCGATTGCAAACGTAGCCGTAGAGTCAGCGGTATCTTTTTTGCGACTTTTGCCGTGACCTAGGACAACTGTAATTCCACCACTATCAGTGGCATCAACGGTCGCCGAATCATCAATGAAGGACGTTCGGATTGTAAAGGTTTTTTCTGTTTCGTTACCTGTGAGCTCTGAACGGCCTGAGAACCGGTATTGATCTGGGTTTTCGGCCCCTGCGCCACCCGAATAAAGGGTATGCCAGACGAGGTTGATTTTCATGTCTTTGGTACAACCATTAAAATAGTAACGACCTATAGAAAAGTTGTCTGATGTGGTTCCGTATCTGTTTCCATCCTGTGTGTTGGTTGGAACATCATCACCGCCATAACCAGTTGTGACGTAGTACTCGAAGGCATCCGTACACCCTGCGGGCGGGCTAGCAATAGCCTTTCGTCCAAAAATATTATAGCCGGTTGCTCCGTTGTAGGTGAATGTTGCGTAACAGGTATATTTGTCAGAATCGGTCCAGTTATTGAAAGAAGCATTTGTGGCAGTCGACCAAAAGGGAATTGTTACGTTGGTTCCCGCTGCAATTGCGGTACAGTTTGTGGGCTCGCCGCTCTCATCTGAATAATCAGAATTTATTTTATCCATGTTTCCTTGTGCCGCACGGACCAAAGCAAACATACTTGTAATCGGGGCAGTCGAGCTTCCATCTAAAACTGTTCCTAAGGTATTTGCTCCCGAATTAAGAGCCAATGTCCAATCACCAGCTGTGGTCGAGAATTGACTCGACTGCGGAACAGAAATTGCAAAAGGAGAAAAATCTAAAAGTTCATTTTGCTGTAGCGGCGAACTTTGCACTGCCAAAGCAGCCACCTTAAGATTTGGCGCTGCCTTTAGCATGAGCGCACCAAAGTCAGGAAATGTTCCTGCTGCAGTCCGCTTGTTGCTACAAGCCCCTAAAACTGAACAAGCTGCAATTAATAGTAATGTCTTTTTCATTTATCCCTCCAAATAAGTTTTGTTTATTCAGTGTAGAGAAGTTTGATTTTTTTGGAATCCCGTCAAAAAATCTACGATTGGGGACAGGACGGAAACAGCCAAGCTAACAAGCGCAGGCCAGAAACAGCCAAGCAAACATGCGGCGGCCACAAACCTAACGCGCTGCAAAATATTTTTATTCTCTTAACCCATTGTTTTTAAATTGGTTTTTCCTTAGGACACCCCAACACTTAACTCGCCGCGCTAAAGTTCTGACGCAGTGTGCCGAATAGCTCCATGCAACAAATTATGCGGTGCGTAAAACTCGGGAAGATGGTCTTCCTAAGGCGCCCGCAAACCGATCCGGGCGTGCACCCCTACGGCACGCCCACATAAGGGAGGGTTAAGTATGGGATTAAGAATTCAAACCAACATGCCGAGCGTAATTGCTCAACGCCAAGTCCGAATGAATAGTTCGGGTCTGGAGCGATCCATGGAGCGCCTTGCAAGCGGACTTCGCATCAACAAAGCGATGGACGACGTTGCAGGACTAGCGATCTCCGAATCCATGAGAGGCCAATTGCGAGGCTTGGCTCAAGCCGAGCGTAACGGTCAAGACGGAATTTCTTTCGTTCAAGTTGCTGATGGCGGCTTGTCTGAAACAACTAACGTTTTGGTTCGTATCCGTGAACTTGCAACTCAAGCAGCCTCTGACACCATTGGCGAAGCTGAGAGGGGATTTGTAAACGTCGAAGTTTCTGAACTTGTAAAAGAACTCGATCGTATTGCAAACACCACTGAATACTCGGGAGCAAAACTCCTTGATGGTTCAGCACCCTCTCTGGATTTCCAAATTGGTATCCGCGGAACTGAAAACGATTACATCACCTACGCAGCAGGCAATTCGAATGCTTCCGTAGATTCACTCGAAATTGACGGAATTTCTGTTTCGTCCAAAGACGACGCACGGGAAACCCTGGGTCGAATTGACCCGGCAATTTCAAAAGTAGCCGAAATGCGCGCTAACTTTGGTGCGGTTCAAAGCCGACTCAACACCTCAGTTAACAACATCTCGACTTACCGAGAAAACCTGACTGCTGCTACCAGCCGTATCCGAGACGCTGACTTTGCAGAAGAATCAGCCAACTTGGCGAAGAATACAATTCTTCAACAAGCCGGCGTTGCGACTTTGGCCCAAGCCAACAACGCAACTTCAGCAGCTTTGAAATTGATCTAGTTTTAAAAGTTTGGACCGCGAGTTAATCGGTGCTTTCGATGCCCCGCGGTTTAGGGCGATGAGGTTGGAGAACCTCCCTTCTCTAGACAAGCTATCGGTTCTAGGCGCGGAGCGCCTTTTGCACCGAAAACTCAGGTCTAAATTGTGTAGGGCCCGTAACCAACTCCGACAGGAGTGCCGGTTACGGGCCTTTTTTTTGTTTCCCCCACCCCTATTTTGCATGAACACGGTTTGCTCCGACACCGCGGTACTCGACCCCAACGGTGTTCGTGCAAACCGGGCGGCTAGTTTTTGTCATTGCCCAGGCTCATGATAAAACCGAGTTATGGCCAAAATAAAATTTGTTTCTTTTTATTTTTTTTCATTCTTATTTTTCACTCTGCCCGCATTTGGCCAAGACTATCCCTATGAGGGCACACAAAGCGCCACAGAGGGCTCGAAAATTCCTAAAGAATCACCCCAACAAAATTTAGTTACCGAACCTTACACAAACAAATCGTCTGCCGCGGGATCCATTTTTCGAACTCAAGTTAAAATCGGAGCCAACTGGAGCTGGATTCAGGTTCCCATCAGTAACCAGGCCCTGGGCTCCACCACTCTTAGTGGCCTCGGCATTGAGGGCCTTTTGGGATTTGTTTGGGATTTAAAAAACCAACCCCTCTCGTTAGAACTTGAAAGTGGTTACAGAGGTGTTTTGAGTTTTAAAACTGAAAAACTGCATTCAATTCCGTTCGGTTTCGGCTTTTTTTACAGATCGCGATCGGGTCCAAGATCGCTTGCCAAAATTGGATTCAAGTCAGGCCTGGAATACCGCTACACTCCCTACCTGAGAGGCGATGGCACCCAAGGCTTAAGCTGGGGGATAAATCCCTATTTCGCTTTTGCCGTACCTTTAGAATTTTCAGGATTTTTGATTGAACCCCTGGTTCAAATAAACCGAATCCAAACTGACCTTTCCAACATCAGTACTGCCCTAAGGTTCGGTTTTGTATTTTGAAGTCATTCCGAACGAAGTGAGGAATCTCTACCGCGCTTGGCAAACGCGCTTGAGTTACTACCCTTTTCGAGCTCGCTCTATCATGAAGGCAATTGCGGGCTCCGCGTGTGTGTAACTCAGGACAATTTTTGGATGGGAGCTTTGAAATACTCTAAAGATTTCATCAGCAAAACCTTGGCCAACGGTTTTTACCTTGTTGAAATCAAATTCGATTCTTTCATACAATTCGAGTCCTACTAACAAGCGTTTGGCTTCAGACCTAGAAACCAGATTATTTTCAGCAGTGAGTTTTACGCGTACGGAATTTTTATCGAATTCGAAATCGTCATTGCTGAATTCGTTAAAAACCTCCCGTAGTTCCTTACGGGTCTGTCGACTGATTCGAAACTCTAGCCATGTACCTTTGCTCTTGGGCACATCTTTTAAAAAATAGTCATCCCTGCGGTTATCGATTGTTAACTCAGTTTCGTTTGATTTTAGAATAAATCTATCAGCTACTCGACTTGTAAAAAAGATTCCCTGACCGCTATGGCGGCTCGGGTCAGTAGTTTGTTTTCCTTTGAGTAAATGTTCAACCGCACTAAAATGATCATCGAGATTAAAAGATTTTTTAACCCTCTCAAAAACCCCAACCCCGTAATCTCGAACCTGAAAAAAAACTTCCTTTTGTTCGACTTTAAAATCAATTTCGGCTTTTTCAGATTTAGAATGATCGATGGCATTATTGAGCATCTCAGTAAATGCATACTTTAGAATAGCCAAAGTTTTTTGCGAACATTTCTTAGGAAGACCGAGTCTTAGTGAAACTTCTGAAAAAACTGTGTCCTCCTCAAGGCCCTTAAGGTTTTTGACCAAATGGATTTGCAGATCTTTTGAAGACAGATCTTTTTGGTAAATTAAATACCGGGCATTCTTTGTTGAACCGGTTTTAACAAGATTTTTTGCTTGCACAAGTTCAGACAAGTACCGAACAACCATTTGTCGAGAGAGGTCCAGGTTTTTGGCAATTTCAGGCGCACTCAAGCCCGCTTTGGAATCTGAGATTAAGACCAATATTTTTGTCCGGATATCTAATTTTTTCTTCATAGTTCACTTTTTGTTTTAAATGCCTTGTCCCAGGCTTCCCCTTTAATGCCTTAATTGTATTCTAATTGTAAACACAACGAAAAACCAATAAGCAACGTTTACAATTAAATTCACAAAAGTTTACAATTAGTAGACAATTGTTGCTTCCTTGGAAAAAGACTTCCACTTGACTTAACGCATCGAGTTATATATATAGACTGAAAAAATGAAATCTTTTAAGGGTACTGCAATGAAATTCAAGTACGCCCTCCTTTTAGTCGCTTTCTCACTGGGGACACATCAGGAATCACAGGCAAATTGCCGTTCAAAATTAAAGAAAGTAGTTATTGGAACCCTCGGCACCCTCGGACTAGGGGCTGGTTATGCTGCAGCAGAAAATTTTCAAACCGAACCCAATTCACTGAAAATTTTTCCCAAAGCAAAAACAGTCGATAGAAACAAAATGGAAACGATTTTAGTGACTTTCATCGGAGATAGTCTCTTTACCTCCTTTGAATTGGCGTCCCCAATTTTTAATCTGTGGGACTTAAGAACAAAACAGTTCAATAGCCCAATTTTAGATAATTCTGATAGCCCAGATTCCGTACAATCTTTTTCTGAACTTATGCAAACTTGGAGCGAGGAAATAGGCACCTCAAAAGCAATCGAGCTCGTCAATCTTTCCAGAGGAGGCGCACACGTTCTCCCGGTAAAATCTTTTTTCCGCCAAAAGGTTATTAAATCATATAATTTTGATCAACAGGTCGATTCGATTTTGGAAATGAAAACTAAACCAAATTTAGTTGGGGTTTGGATTGGACACAACGACACCGATTGGCTCGAAAACTCTAACTCTGTTTTTCCTTTGACTAAAGAATTATTAAGTCAACGAGAATTTTTGTTTGGAAAAGAATTTGAGAATCAACTATCGCGCCTAAGCAAAAGCCTTTCTCCAGGCGCAGAAATTGTTGTCTTCAAATTGCTTGATTTTCGAAAAAATTTTAAAGCGCGAGCAACAGCAGAACAAATTTATTTTGGAAAAGATAGGAATAGCTCTTCTTATCCCTATCTCGAAGAGTGTTATTCTCTATGCAAAGGATATTTTCCTGAAGTTAGAGAGGGACTCGCTCAATCAGTTGATCGGTTTAATTTACAAATAGACAAAGCAGCACTCAAAGTTCAGCTGGAATCTCCCAAAATAAAAGTAACCGTGTCGGAAAATATTTATATAGAAATGGACTACGCTCTCGAAGATATTAGCAACCTGGACGCCTGGCATTTCTCGGTTAAGGGAAGATCTAAATTGGCTAAAATTGTTTTTGATGCACTCGTCCCTAAGGTGCAAAAACTCCTATAGACCGCTCTGACTGATACCAACCGGGCTTAGAAAAACAGAATTGACACGTGGCACCAATCACGACTACCAAGGGGACGTGTTTAAGCCAAAACAGAAACTTGTCCTTATATTTTTCGTAATTTCTTCGGTGCAAAATTTCCTAGCTCCAACCCTTTGGTCCTTTCAAAATATTTCAGTTGAATCAATCCTACAAAAAATTCGAGGGGTTGGTTTAAGAAGCAAAGAACTTGACTGGTATGAGGTCGAGTATCTTTTGGACCTAAAGTCAGAACTAGGGCCTCAACAATTTTCGGCTGCGACCCTGCCGATCTCTGCTGCAATTGAAGCGGAACTTGCTACTGGCCGACTTATTCCTACTCTTTTTTATACCTTTTTCGTTTATGCTTTGACCGAAGGAAAAGACGAAAACATTTTAAATAGCTATTTGGTACTTAAATTTGGAAACAAAAAATATAATTCAGCTTTGGAATTCCATTTAAGGGCGCTCAATTTCTGGACTGGCGGAGTCGGCGAGGCTCCTCGAAGACTTGGACACCACTTTAAATCGTTAAACCCGATTGGCCACACAAAGTTGTTTAAATCCCTTGCCCTACTCACAAAAGAAAACCCCACCTTCATGGGAAAGCTTCTGGAAGACTCAAATTTTAGAGAAGTTGTTCATTCAAAAATTCGGGATTGGAAAAAAAAATATAAAGCGGCAATTCAAGAATTTCCAAATTCCAGGGCAACTGGCCGGGATCGCAACGGCCTCAGAGCACTCGAGCAGTTGGTGGAAAATTTAAAAGAGCTTGATCCTAAATTTTTTGACCCAAGTTCAGAAGAGCTGACCTGGGAACAAAAACTTACCGGGTATACAGGCCCTCAAGAATCAAACCCCACCAAACTTGAGGCCCAATCCCAAAAAATTCCTGGCGCCAAGTCCTTAGATACCCCGCCCGCAAAACCAACTGCACTTGAAAAGTATTTAGAGATCTATAACATCGTTCATTTTGAACTGCCCTTTATGGAATCGGATGATCGATACATGGCTGAACTCGAAGCCGCAGAAAAAGCTGCGCTTGCTGAAACCCTTGGAATAAATAATCCCTTAACTCAGGCGGTAGTCCAACGCCTGGGCACTGAGGGAATCTCCGCGTGCATGGCCGAACTCAGGAAAACAATAAAGAATAAACAAACGCTTAAAATTTCAAACCGACCTTAGTTTCATGAGCAGGGCACGCCCTCATGGCGAAGCAATGACCTGCCCCTCTAAACTCATATCTATTGACTCAATGCGCTAATTATTTTACTGAAAACAGGAAATGTTAAATCCCAAACGGCGACTCGGTCTTTTGATCTTTGTAATTTCTGCATTCCAAAATTTCCTAGCACCAAAACTTTGGTCCCTTGGCAACATTTCCGCTCAAACAATCCTACAGAAAATTCAAGAGGGCCCTTTAACAAACAGATATGTTCTTCAATGGGAGGATGTTCAGTTTCTTCTGGATCAAAAATCGACCCTCGCCCCTCAAGTATTTTTAACTGAATATCAAGAAATCCCCTCGGCCTTGGAAAAGAAATTTGCCGCCGGAAAACTAAAGGCTCATTTTTATACTTTTTTTGTTTATGTCCTTACGGACGGAAAAAGCGAAGCCATTTTAAATCGCTTTTTGTCAGAAGAATTTACGAGTGGTCGTTACAGTTCACTTTTTCACTGGTATTTAACCGCACTCCACTTTTGGATTGGTGGCCCCGGAGAAACACCGCGACGACTTGGCCTGTATTTTAAACATTTGAATCCCATTGGCCATACCCGACTTTTTGGAGCCCTTGCTGACCTCACAGAAAAGAATCCTAATTTTTTATTAACCCTACTTAGTGATCCTTTTTTTAAGACCGTTGTAACGGGCAAAATTACTGAGTACGAGAAAAAATATAAGGCCGTGATTCGCAAATCTCCAAAATCTCGATCCTCGGGCCGAGCCAAAAATGGCCTCAAAGAACTCAATCGTTTTGTCCAAAACCTAAACGAGCTTGATTCTCAGTTTTTAGCGCCAAGTTCAGAGCTGATCCCAGAGAAAAACCCTGGTGAAGTTCAGACGGTAAATGCAAAGGCCCAATCCCAATTAATTACCGTTACAGAATCTCCAAATACCCCGCCCGCAAAACCAACTGCACTTGAAAAGTATTTAGAGATCTACAACATCGTTCATTTTGAACTGCCCTTTATGGAATCGGATGATCGATACATGGCTGAACTCGAAGCCGCAGAAAGAGCTGCGTTTTTTGAAGTCCTTGGGGAGTCTAGCCCCCTCGGGCAAGCCGTGTCCCAGCGCCTTGGCACCGAGGGAATAACGGCGTGCATGGCCGTACTCCGGGAAGTCATCGTCAGAAAAAAACACATTAAGTTTTAATTTTTCTTTAGAAGTTTTTTTTTAAAAAAATCACGAGACACCTTCGAATCTTGGCAGGAAAGCACGATTGGCTCTAAAGCCTTCCAGTGGAAGAACCCGAGCCAGTCCACTGGAAGACCTAAGAGCCAATCGTGCTTTCCAATACGTAACTTCTGGTGTCGATTCCATCGGTAGTCGTGCACGAACCCCCGGGTGTCCGAGCAAACGGTGTTCGTGCAAAAATCCAGCGAAGCCAACGATTTTTGCACGAACACCGTTGGAACCGAGCAAAAAGCTCGCGAAGCTGGAGCGGAATTTTTTCCGACTCATTTAGTTTTGCTACTTTAAATTCTAATTTTTCTTTAGAAGTTTTTTTTCTAAAAAATCACGATCCATTTTATCTTTCGGCCTCACTCCTTGTTTGAGCTTTAAAAGAAGTTCGGACGAAGCAAAGGGAATCGAAACCCCTTCAATTATTTTTTTTTCAATCAGATGTTGATTGCCTTCAAACTTTTCACCGCAGGCACGAGTCATCAAATCCACAACAAATTCATCAGCCACCCGTATGACCTCAAACTCAGAAATATCAGCTGGACTGAGTTCAGAAGCCGCGCCGTCAGGTAATTTCGAAAGAACCTTTATGAGTTTTTGATGGTTTTTAAGATCATCCTTAATCAACAAATCAATGTCTTCGGTAGCACGAGTAAAACCCTGAGCAATAATTGCAAGCCCGCCAATAACAATGTACTGCACGCCTTCATCGTTCAAAGATCTGCAGAGATTCACAAGGTCCTCAACAGTTGGCGGCCTCGAATATTCAATTTTTTCACGACTCATTTTTTGGTTTTTAAACTTTCATTGATAGTTTTATCTTGAGCATCCTCAAAACTTTTAAAACGATAGACGCCTTTAGGAATTAACTGATTGCCCTCAAAAAGCTTCAAAACCAATTTTAAAAAGTGGGAAGCATCCTCAAGTGTCCCCCGACTAGGCTTTCGTTTACCAACGATTTTCATTACCTTTGGCATTTTATTCTCATTGAGACCCATTAACAATCCTCCGGGCTGGCAAGGCTAGAGCGCGAGGCATCTTTACTTCGGACCTTGGCAGGAAAGCACGATTGGCTCTAAAGCCTTCCAGTGGAAGAACCCGAGCCAGTCCACTGGAAGACCTAAGAGCCAATCGTGCTTTCCAATACGTAACTTCTGGTGTCGATTCCATCGGTATTCGTGCACGAACCACCGGGTGTCCGAGCCAACGGTGTTCGTGCAAAACTCTAGCGAAGCCAACGATTTTTGCACGAACACCGTTGGAACCGAGCAAAAAGCCCGCGGTGCACCGAGCTCGGCAACCAAGCTCACGTGTATTTCATGCGCTTTAGGCCCATTACCTTTGCCTTAATCCCCACCAACCGCCTAATTCCCACACTAAATCGTTTTTCAACAATTGGTTTTTGGATAACCATCGCTGCCCCCAGAGCCATAGCTTTGAGTTCAACATGATTGGCAAGAATACCTACATAAGAATGCATAAAACAAATGACGACTTGAGGGTCCATTTGCCTCAGTTTTTCGACGACAAACAGTCCGTCCCTTTTGGGAAGCTGCAAATCAACAAAGAAAAAATCGGGCTTAACCCTTTGCCAATCGGCAACCCAACCAACTCCCTCGGTTTTCCACTCAACTAAATCTATTTGGAACTTCGCTAAAAGCGAACGAATCACTGCTGCACTTTCGGGAGTAAAGTCCAGTAACATTGCCGTTTGCTTCTTTTTTTTTGCTGATAATGCGAGCCCCACCCAAAGAAGTATACCAAAACTCAAAGTAAAAGGCTGGCGGCCTTGCCCCAGAAGGGGTATGAAATTTTTCATGCGGCTGGGGCCATTTCATCCAACTTCACTTCTGCGAATTTTGCCTGCGGCTTTTGTCGGGCTTTTGCCCTTTAATATTTTGGATGGAGCTCTTTTGCGGGTGCAATACTCAATTCGCGGTGAACGAATCCCGGGCCAGCGACTCACAGTTATTCAAGCCTCAGAAAGTGACAATCCCTCGGCACTTATTGAGGGCGCCAAAATAGTAAATCCAAAGCAGTGTATTAGCTTCATTCCTGATTTGAACTTTAGGCGTTTGGGATGCCAGGTTTTTGATCTGACACAAAAATTTTCGTTAGACAGCTACGAGTCCTTGTACCCCTTTATTCACACGGCCATTTATGGAGTGGAGCATCCGATTCCAGACCCCTACTCAATTTCATTTTACGGCAAACTTCCGGTTTTTAATCCCCTTAGGGCAAGCCTCTATTCCTATAAAGTCCATGAGGTTATTCGAGGAAAAATTGAATCCGAAAATGATTCTCCTATTCTTGTGGTGATACCTGAAAATTTTAACAACAAGTTCAGACTCGAAACACCTGCGGGCTTCATGACTTCTATTGATGTTGGTCTTAACGTTGTAGGAAATGCCGTCGACAAGATTTCATTAAAAATTTTCAGCAGGTACACACAATTCCTTGTTTCTTTGGCCTCTGCCACCATTGTTGCTTGGGTACTTTACACCTATCCCATTTTTCTCACTCTACTTTTCACACTTATTTTTGCCGGATTTTTATTTGTGGTTGCAATGATTTCCTTTGATAAGGCCGGATATCAATTGCCCCTTGCGGCTCCTTGGATATCAATTGTTAGTGTTTATCTTTTGGGCCTTTCAGACCGACTCGACAAAAGAGAAAGAAAAGACTGGGCGCTGGATCAAAAAGCCCAAAACCTGGTGCAGCTTGATGAAATGCGGAATAATTTTTTAAGTCTAGTTTCGCACGATCTGAAAACCCCCATCGCCCGAATGCAATCCGTTTTGGAAAGGTTGTCGCGAGGTGAGTTCGGATCGATCACACAGGCTCAATCAGAATCTATTTCTAAAATTTTGTCAGCAAGTGGCGATCTTCAACGAACGATTTCAACCCTTCTTATTTTAAGTCGAATCGAAAGTCGCGATTTGCGAATCAAACGCGAACCTACCGACCTAAACGAAATTTTACAGACCTGTGTTGAACAGCATCAACAAGCCGTTAAAGACCGAGGCATTCGAATCGTTACTGATTTTGAGCCTTTGTTTTTACTCGATCTCGATAAAGGCCTCATTGCGGAGGTGGCTTCAAATATCTTAGATAACGCCGCAAGATATTCTCCGGATGGGTCCACGATACGATTAAAAAGTGGAGAGCTCTCGGTTTGTCCTGAACTCTCGCCCCCTCAAGAGGGCATCTGGTTTGAGATTCAGGACGAAGGCCCGGGAATTCCAGCTGAAGAACGCGACCGGGTTTTTCAAAAATTTGTTAGAGGGGTCCAAGAAAGCACCCCTTCTCAACTTTCTATAAAAGGCACAGGATTGGGCCTTTATCTCAGTAAGTTTTTTGTAGAAAAGCATGGTGGAGTCGTTAGCCTCTATTCAAAGACTCCCGGAGAAATTCCTCCGCCAGGCAGCCCCCAAGAACAGTATTTTGGTGATTTTTCAATTCCGCGAACGGGCACCGTGTTTAGGGTGACCCTACCGATTGAGGCCCCTGTAGAAACACCATAAACCCTCAAGAACTCTGTTGACCCCTGTATTCTCTTTGGCGGATAACAAAACCAAACCATGTCCGAAAAACTCAATGTACTTATTGCTGACGACGAACCTGAATTAAGGGCCGGAATCAAAAGCCAGCTCAGCCCTAGGGGATTCAATATTGATGAAGCGGTAGATGGCGGTCAGGCTTGGAGCAAGCTGCAGCAAAAAAAATATGATCTTGTGCTTTTGGATGTGCGAATGCCCGTAATGGATGGGCTCGAAGTTTTAAAAAAAATTCGTGCCCATAGACCCTTCTCTACGGTTGCTGTCATCACAGCCCATGCCAATTTAAAAGATGCTGTTGAAGCAATCCGAGACGGTGCTTTTGATTATATCGAAAAGCCTCTACAGGCTGACAAACTCGACAAACTTGTAGACAAAGCTCTGGCAGCGAGACTCCTCGTTGAGGAAATGTCTTTTTCGAGTCCCATCGAAAATTCAAATGCAGACGAAAGAGAAAATCCCAAAGACGAATTCATTGGTCGCGGCGAAACAATGCAGAGAGTTTTTCGCATGGTGGATAGACTCGCAAACGTTCATACGAGTGTGTTGATTCGCGGCGAAAACGGAACCGGAAAAGAACTCGTCGCAAAAGCTATTCATTATAATTCTCCCCGAAAAGATCGTCCTTTTGTTGCTGTAAATTGTGGGGCGATCTCAGAGAACCTTGTCGAAAGTGAACTTTTTGGTCACGAAAAAGGTGCCTTTACCGGCGCTCAACAAAGAAAAATTGGGAAATTCCAATTTGCTTCAGGCGGTACACTTTTTCTGGATGAAATGGGTGATCTCCCCTTGCAGATGCAAGTTAAGTTGCTTCGAGTTTTGCAAGATCAAAAAATAACTCCTGTGGGATCCAACCGAGAGTTTAAGGTCGATGTCCGCATCGTAGCCGCAACAAACAAAAATCTTGAAAAAATGATAGAGCAGGGCACCTTTCGCCAGGATTTGTTTTACCGCCTCAATGTTATGCCGCTTTTTTTGCCTCCTCTACGCGAAAGAACAACGGATATTCCATTTCTTGTTGATCATTTTATAAAAAAATTCAATTCAAGGCATGGACGAGAAATAAATGGAATCCAACCCGACGCTTTGGCCAAACTTAAACTCTATTCATGGCCTGGGAATATCCGAGAATTAGAAAACGCAATCGAACACGCCTTTGTAGTTGAAACAAAAAATCAAATTTCCGAGAGTTCGTTTCCAGAACATATTCTTGAATCTATTCAAGACAAGGTGGAAGGGTGGGATTTACCCTTTGAAACTATTCGAAGGCCCAACGCTGAAACCACAGCCCCTGTTTCGGATTTTATCGGTCCCGAAAATTCAAACCCTAATCACAAAATCACTCTAGATTTTCATCAGGAAAAAGAAAAATTTGAACGCGAATTTATTATTCAAGCCTTGAGACACAATGGCGGAAAAATAAATCAGACTTGCGATAGGGCCAATATTCCCAAAAACACTCTTTTACGAAAAATAAAACGTTATAAAATTAACCCTAGGGATTACGAGTCATGACAGTCGACAACACTTACAAACGACCCATTTCCTCTGATCTCGCGGTGACTCCGATTGCGAAGTTTATGACTCGCAAAGTTGTTTACGCTATGGAGGGATCTTCCATTCACGTCGCTATGCAAATGATGATTACCCATAAGGTGAGCGGACTGCCCATAGTCGACTCACAAGGAACCTGTGTGGGTATCTATTCTGAAATGGATGCCATGCTACAAGCGGCAAGCCAGCCCCTGACTGCGAAAATCAAATTCACAAAACCGCCAATAACCGTTTCCTCGGTGACCCCCTTTCGAGACGTTCTGATCATGATGGTCCAAAAAAAGATAAAAAGAATCCCAGTTCTAGATGGAATCGGAAAGCTCATGGGTGTTGTTTCTCGAGGCGATCTTATGAAGGCTCTTTACAAAGATTCTGAACAAAATGTTTCCCCCCAAAAAAAATAGCTCTTTAAATATGTCTGCAAAAAAGAAAATCATTATTCTACATACGGGTGGAACCTTTGGAATGAATCTAAACGGTGAGCCCGAAGAGCAAGATCAGTTTTTGAAGGTTCTCAAGGAGCGCGCTCCACAGATTTTTGATTTTGCCGAAATTGAAGTCGAGATTGTCCTTAACAAAGATTCAAGCAATATCCGACCAAGTGATTGGTTACGACTTGCTAAGAAAATTGATTCTTGCCTTTCTGAATATGATGGAATTGTCGTTACTCACGGCACCGACACCATGGCATTTACAACTTCGGTGATGAGTTTTTTAATTTCTAATCCCGGAAAACCCATTATCTTTACAGGATCCCAGCGTCCCCTTGGAGACCCTTCATCCGATGCCGGCCGCAACCTCATTTACTCGGTGCAACTTGCTGCCGCCGGAAAAATAAACGAAATTTGTTTATTTTTTGATTCCTGGCTCTTTAGGGGCAACCGGGTAAAAAAAATATCTATCCCGAGCTTTCGCGCGTTTGAAAGTCCCAATCACCCGCCACTTGCAACGGTCGGCGCCAACATTCAATATGCTCTGGTAAGCCCTCCACCTGCGGGGCCCTATCGATTTGACCCTCATATTGAGACTCAAATTCTTTCAATTTCGCTTTTCCCCGGCCTCAATCTTGAATTTTTTTACCCACTCATTCAAAAAGGCTTGAAGGGTTTAATTCTGCAGGCCTTTGGCCCAGGGGATATTCCCTTGGGGGCCGGCTCGGTTGAATCTTTAATCCAAAAATTAACTTCAGAAGGCATTCCAACTGTTATCTGCTCGCAAGCCATTTATGGCGGGGTGGATTTAAGTCTTTATCAAACAGGTCGGGCAGCCGTTGCAGCGGGCGCCATTTCGGCCCTTGATATGACTTGGGAAGCCACCCTCGCAAAAACAATGTGTCTATTGGGGCGAGGTTTCCCAATGGGTCCATTTAGAGAGTCAATAAAAACCAATTGGGCAGGAGAACTTACCCTCAATGGATGAACTCCGAGAGCGCCGTCAAAAACTTACAGAAATTCTAAGCTCGGTAGGGCCCCTCATGATGGAGGGGTATTCAACAACTCCCGGCAATGATCCCCGCCGCGCTCAACTCCTTTCCACCGAAACAAAATCAGGACCAAAAGATCTTGTAACTCAGTTTGATAAACGGGTTGAAGAATCGCTGCTTGCAAAGTTTGCAGAAGTTTTTCCAGGCGAAAAAGCTCTCGGCGAAGAAAGTTTCGCCAGTCAAAAACTGAATCCTGAAGCGGTTATAAATGATTCCAAAAAAACGGGGCTTTGGATTTTTGACCCCATCGATGGCACGACTAACTATGCCAAGGCTTATCCTTTTTTCTGCACAACCGCGGCCTATGTTATTTGGAATTCTAAACAAAAAGTATTTGAGGCGCAGATTTCAGCAACATTTAATCCTGTTAGCGGTGAGATGTTTTCTGCCCATCGGGGTGGTGGAGCCTGGCTCGGCAGGCAGCGGCTCAAAATAAATGACGAGGTTTCAGACCCCCAGAAGGCCCTTTTTATTACGGGTTTTGCATCAGAAAGAAGCCAATCCGGAGTGCGATCTTTTGAACTCTTCAAAAAAATTACCCAGTTAAGTTTGGGAGTCAGGCGAGATGGCTCGGCAGCCCTAGATTTGGCCTATGTGGCCTCAGGACGGGTAGAGGGCTATTGGGAATGGGGCTTAGCGCCATGGGACATAGCGTCAGGAGCATTATTAGTTGAAGAGGCTGGGGGTGTGATTTCTAGGCTAAATGGAGATACCTTGCAGTTAAGCCAGGGTGATATTGTCGCGAGCACACCAAGACTTCACAAATGGCTCCTTTCTAGGATAGAGGAAATAGTAAATGAATCAGCACGACATTAAACAAGAGCTCGTGAATTATACTCGCGAAGCAGATCTCAGAAATGTTCCCATGTGGCTTAAAGACGCCATAAAGTCTTGGGTTGAAGCCGTTGAACTCAATCAAGATGAATATTCATATTATGATGAATCCAAAACAAAAGTTACTCAGCGGACTGACTATCTCAGTTTAGATAATTTGCTCGAACTTGAAGAAAGTTACGATAAATTTCGCGATTGGTTTAACCGTCAAAAAGCTCGTTTTGACAGGGGCACCCGCCGCAATCAGCAAAACGAAACTTAACAGCCTGCTAGTACTTAAACTCAATCGTTGCTGTTGCAACCTCTTGAAAATTTTTGCCTTCAACTGAAAAGTAGTTCCAAAGGTAATTTTCCGATTCCAGAGTCGGGGCTGCGTATTGATAAAGCTTGAGGCCTTTGAAGTTGCCGGCCTTACTCAAAGTTTGCCCGAGCGCGACTGAAGAAACTCGGCTCGACCCCATAAAAAAATCTGGAAAAATTCGGCCCCTAATATGGGTAGACTGGGTCAGATCAAACAAAATGACTCCTGACACAAAAGCCTTTCCTTGAACCCCATTTAGTGAAGTTTCGCACGAAGAGATTTTGGGCAAAGCCTCAACAATATTTTTTATTGATTCAAGCTTTCGCTTCTGTGCCCGCAAAAATTTATTATACTTTCGCCAGGTCCCTTCACTTAGATTTTCTTTTTCATATTTTTTTGCAAAAACATTCATTGGAAATGATTTTTCACAAACGGGAACATTACTGAATTTTGCATTTTCAGAAACAATTTTTTCAACTTTGACGAACCCGGGGTATTTGCCCAAATCAATAAACTCACTCGATTTTTGCTCGGTTTCTTGACTGAGTTGCTTAAAATCGTCACCTGAAATCCAGAGATCCCCCTCGGAGCCGAAAACTTTAAAATTTGCAAAAAGAACTAGGGTGGCTGGCAGTAAAAAATTTTTCATGAGTTTTCCTTTTTTTTCTTTTAATTATTTTTTTAAAAATTTTGCTAAAAGCGTTGAGAATATCCTACCTGATAACTTGTTGTTGAAAACACCACTGAGCTCGATCCAATCGTGCGAGTACCAGCGCCTGTAAAATTTGTCTGAGCACTTTCGATTTCAAGCCCCGCAAAAAAGTCGGAGGTTTTATCGAGCTGATAAACTCCTCGCACATCAAACCGATAAACCTGACTCGTTGAACTTGCCCCACCGGTTTCCTCAGATTCTGTTAGGCTGGGCGCAAGCATCAAACCGCCGCCCATTTGCAACCCAACTAAAGGCAGCACCGGAACCTGAAGCCTAAACCCAAGCTCAAAGCCGGAATAATCTTTGGCGGACGGCCCCACACTCGAGGCCGCTAAAGTCCCCATCGAAAGATGAATTTTTTTAAAGGCCGCTTGCAAAAGAACTTCGCCTTTAAAAAAATTTTCGGGTTCATTTAGAAAGAAAAATCTGTACCCGCCCATAAATGAAAAATTATAGGTTCCCGAACCAATCGAGGCCACGCCGTAAATATCATCAAGGCCTCTAAAGGTAAGAAGCGAATATCCCAGCTGTCCACCGAGCAAAATTTCGCGAGTGAGTAAAACTCGTGCTGATAAATCAAAACCAGGTGCCCAAGCTTTCATCGAAAAACTCGACGCCCCAGTGGCATCGGCGGTGGCTGTGTTTTCAGCATGGGTTACTCTTTTAAAATGAAGTCCGCCGTCGATATCAAAAAAATTCCAATCAGCCTCGGCGCCCTTGAGTTCGTTGACTTGATTTGAGTTTTCATTTTTTTTTTCTTCTTCTCCCTCAGGCCCCATGAGCGGCAGATATTGACGTCCTTTTTCATCAACGAGGGGTTTTTCATCCCCAGTAGGCGGGTCTGATTTTTGCAAAGGGGGTGCCGATGGCGAGGCTGAGGATGTTGATTTTGCGCCCGATTCTGTTTTTTCAGTCACCCGAATAAATCGATCACCCGCTTGAATGGGATCCACTTGTGACTCATACGAAATTTTTGCATTCGAAAAGGGTTTTGCGATTTCAGTTACCTCGGCTCGCCCGGTAATTGAGGCCCCCATGCCAACCAAAGTTTTCAGAAGTGGGTGGCGCTCTATTTGCCCCAATCTCAACAACTCGAGTTTGTCGCCGACCTTAACCCCGAGTTGATCAGCGCCTTCAAACTTAAGATGGGTAAGATCACGACTCACGATGTAGCCTTCACCTGGAATTTTGCTCCAAATATCTAAAAGCCAATCTTGAATCCGTTTTTTCTTTTCAATTTCTTGCTCGGCACTGCTGGCATTTGGAAGACTCACTTTTTCAAAAAAAAGTGGCTGCCCGTCTTTGGTAGAAAACCATTGCAAATCAAGCTGAATCCCACGAGTCGACAAAACCACCAAACCATCAGCTTTAAATCGAAGGCCCAATTTGCGAATTGAATTGAAGGATTGCCATTCAAAATCAACCGGAACCTCGATGGGATTGATTTTCCCTTTTTCGCCACCCTTAAGAGTCACCCATCTCACTCGGCCCCTTCGCGAAAAAACATCCATGATTTGGGCCACAGTTTTTTGATCTGGAAAACTAACCCCTTCTTTTTTGACAAGAACAATTTGTCTTTGATCAAAAGGCCAGATTCCCCCAGATTCCTCGGCCTTGTTTTGCGCAAAAGCCCCGCTACAAATAAAACTTAAAACCAAAGGAAAAAATCTTAAAGACAGAAAATTCATCTGTTTCATTGTAAATTAAAAAGACCCATGAGAAGAACCACTCTGTTATTCGTCGCGTTATCAGTTCCGATAACCCGCCCTACTATCGAGATTCGCGGCTTTCATATGGTGGAATCAAAGGGAGCCGAAAGATCAATCGAGGTTTGGGCTGACCTCGCCCGAGTTTTTAAATCTGAAAATCTCATGGTTTTTGATCAAATGGTGGCTGACGTGTGGACCCAAGACCAAGAAAGTCCTTACCGAGTGTCAGGGCAGATTGGGATTTTAAAATCTGAAACCGAGGATTTTGTGATTGAAGGTGACTCGCGCATTTTGAGCCCCGATGCCTATGAATTTTTCACAAAAAATATTCGATTCAATTCGCAAAACCGTCATTTAGAGACCTCTGAGAAGGTTCTGGGCGCCCCTCAAGAGAAATCAGAAGATGGTTTTCGTATTTCGGGCCAGGGCATGGATATCGACACGCGTGAGGGCTCCTACCGCGTTCTCAGCGCCGTTCAGGCCATTCAAAAGATGGGAAATTCCTCAAACCAACTCACAATCCATTCTGAGCAAGCTCTTTTTTCGCGCATTCAAAACAATTCTAAGTTTGAAAAAAAAGTTACAGTTTCGTCAAAAGATCTCGCCATGAAGGGAGACCTTTTGACAGTGCAGTTTTCTGAAAGGGTTGCGGGCTCACCGCTTCGGGCCGAAAGTTTGTATCTTGAACCCTCTAAGACCCCAGACAAAGAAAGCAAGGGGCGAATTGAAGCCGACATTCGAAATTTAAAAATTCAATCTCGAGGAATGAGGGCCCAGTTTAATGAGAAAGGTGAATTTACCGAAAGTGAGGCCATCGGCCAGGCTGAGGGCGTCACCCAAGACGGAATCAAACTCTTTGCCGAAAAATTAAGGTCAAAGCAAAAAGCTGGTGTCACTGTGATCGAGTTGTCCGAACAGGTGCGAATCCAGACTCCCGACAAAGACGCAACTTGTGACAATGCTGAATTTTTTCCTGATTCAGGCGAAGTCATTTTGAACGGCATCGCCTCGGTCAAAAAAGAAGATCAACTCATTCAGGGTGAGCGCATTAGATTTTCGACAAAAAACTCTGAAATCCATGTCGAAAAAGCCCGCGGCACCATGGACAAAGGGCAATTGCTTCAGGAATAAAACAAGTTGCCTAAACTCAGGCAAAACCTAGGCTTTATCGTCAGTTGAATTTTTTTTGGTCTTTTGGGATGTTTCTTCTTCCTCGTCGCTGATTCCTTTTTTAAAGCCTTTGATGGCTTTGCCAAGCGAAGATCCGATGCCTTCAAGCCTTTGCGGCCCGAAAACCAAAAGAAGGATCACAAGTAAAATTAAAAGATGCCAAATGCTCATGCCGCCCATAGTGGATATAATATTAACCTCTTCCCCCTAAAATGACCACGCCGTTTGCATTCGGGTTTTTGACTGATTAACGTCCCTTGAGGGACCCCACATAATTTCGGAGGTGTATTTTGAAAGCTTTTTTTTTTAAAATTTTAATTTTTTTAGTTCCGATAATCGCTGTGGCCCAAAATTCGGCCAAACCAAAGGCAACTCCGGCCACACAGTTACCCAAAAAGACTCTGGCTGATCAGCTTGGGCTTCCTAAAGAAAGCCCCGTGGCCCAGCAATCTGGCAACATTGAGCTTAGGTCGGATCCTCTAGCACTTCCCTCAAATAGCGCAGCTGGCCGGACAGAGAATATGCCGCCTGCACCCACTAGTGGCAGCCTCAAAATTGAAACTGAAGCCAGAGTCGGCGAAATTCTAGGCAACGATAGTCCCCTCATCGAGACCAAAGAGATTTCGGGGTGGGAAAGGGGCTCCCATTCCCGTATTCCAAATTCCAGCATGCAACGCTACTTTTTTATTGAGCCAGGCTACGTGGATTCTAAATGGAGACAATTTACAGCGCGACTTGACCGCGGAAGTTTAAGTCTGCGAATGGGATTTGGACGAAAGTATTCTGACCTTTTTGAAAGTGAAATCGGCTATTTTTTGATTCGTGGACTTCAAAAAACAAATACTCCAACACCTGTTTATGCTGAAACTTTCAATGCCGCTGGTCGTTTTAGTTTTTTTGACGGACCCATGTTTTTGACTACAGGCTTGGGACTTCATTTAGGAGCTTACAAAGTTTGGAGCTTGGCTGCTGAATCGGAGCACAATGTAACCTACACCAAACACGCGGGAGGAGCTGTTTTTGGGGCGGAACCCCAGATCGGAATGCGCATGGCCTTTTCGCACCATTTTAGAACCGACTTAAATATTTCTTATTTAGCTTTTGTAGACGCTCCGGAATTTAAGATGGGTGGTTGGGGAGCAAGCCTCAGACTCAGCTGGTTTTTTCCTACTAGAAATTAATTTTTCATTCGACCTACCCGCCATCTCAAAGAACCGACCTGTCATCTCGAACGAATGTGAGAGATCCCCCCGAGCTCGGCAGCCAAGCGCGTTGGAGATTTCTCGCTTCCGCTCGAAATGACAGGTATTCACTACAACCCTGTCACCCCTGCCGAACGTACCCGTCATTCCAACACGCCCGTCATTCCGAACGAAGTGAGGAATCTCCAACGTACTTGGCTACCAAGAAAC
This sequence comes from Bdellovibrionota bacterium, assembly GCA_964201665.1. Taxonomy (GTDB): domain Bacteria; phylum Bdellovibrionota; class UBA2428; order UBA2428; family UBA2428; genus CAXNEW01. The sequence goes on along the minus strand of CAXNEW010000002.1, from coordinate 29,868 downwards.
GTTAAAGATCTCTCACTTCGAGATGACTGCCCAGTTCGAGGTGACTGCATTTTATTTACTTCGTTTCAGTTAATATTTTTTTTCTTTCAGCCTCTGAAAATTTTTCGATGGAATACCTGAGCATAGTACGGGGCATTTTTTTCCCGTGTTTTTTTAAAAAATCGCGCAATCGATTTGGATTCTTTTTTCCGGCTTCCCTTAGCATCCAGCCTGTAGCTTTGTGCATGAGATCTTCTGTTTCATTTAAAAATTTCTCGGCCAAGGAATATGTCAAATTAACTTTTCCTTTTCGTATGAAGGCATAAGTTGAAATTACGGCCATGCGCTTATCCCAGTGACGTTTCGATTTTGAGAGTTTTTGAATGATTTTTTGTTGGTCAAATTCAAGTGCAAACTCGCCAACGATTTTATGAACTGTCACATCAACTAAATCCCAGTTATTGATGCGATCTTTGTTTTTTAAATAGAAATTTAGAATTTTCAGTTTTTCACTTTGGGCTCGAGCTTTTTGGTACTTTTGAACAACAAATAAAAGACCCAAAAGCCTGTCTTCGTGAATTTCACTCTTGAGAATTTTTTCGATTTCGCTCAACTCGATGTTCGAAAATTTTTTACAAACTGCACGGGTGTCGGGCACGGTGACGCCAATAAAAATATCACCATGGCCATACTCCCCAGGCCCCGTTTTAAAAAATCGCTGCTGAACTTCAGCCCGACTTTGAGTAGCAAATTTACGGAGCTCAATTTGTGGTGCGGTTAGTTGTGCCATCCGGATGGGTTATGCCAAAACTTCACTTCACTGTGAAATGAGAAACACTCGCTTAGGGAGGTGTTGTTTCGATTTTGGGTTTGATCGCCTCCGCTTTACTTCGAACTCAAACTAAAATTTTCTATTCATTTTAGTGTTCAAAAAGGGCTTAATTTTTGACTATATATGATATAAATATTTGATTTTTTTACCTTTTGTATGCACCAAAATATTCATTTTACTATTCATTTTTGTATTCATTTTCTGTTAGAATTGAACGCATGGCTAAAGTGGAGCAAAACCAAGACCTCGTCCGAAAACTGCTACGGCAAAGGGGAGCGCTTTCGGCTTTAGAAATTACCTCCGCACTCAAATTGAAACAGCCCACTTTCTCTCGACTTGTTTCACAAATGACGGACATTTTAACAATTGGAAGCGGACGAAGCCGGGTTTACGCTCTCCCTCGGAGTCCAGAACCACTCCCAATATTAAAGATCGACGAAAATTCTCGTGCTGTGAATTTAGGAGGACTCCACCCCCTTCTTCCAAAAGGAGCCTTGTTTTTTCCTAATGAAGATTCAAAACTAAAACCCCAATTTTTTTCTGATATCCCGTTTTTTGTTTGGGATATTCGTCCTCAAGGTTTCTTAGGAAAAATTTTTGGTAGGCAAAATACAGCCCTCAAACTTCCTGACCGGTGGGAGGATTGGAAGGAAGATGACCTGTATCGGACGCTTAGCCAAAGGGGCGATGATTTGGTTGGAAATCTCATCATTGGACGAGAATCTTTTGAGCGTTATCAAACGGAAGGAGGCAAAACCTATTCTCATGGCCAAAGAAACAAAATCTATCCGCAGCTTGCATTAGAATCCCTCAAGGGGACTTTTGTTGGATCATCAGCCGGTGGGGAACAACCCAAATTTACTGCGCTCATACAAAATGGCAAAAAATTTCACCATGTCCTAGTAAAATTTTCGCCTGCCGCTAAATCCGAAGCGGGCCAACGCTGGGCCGATTTACTAATTGCCGAACATACTGCTCTTAGTCTTCTAAATGAAAACGGGTTTTTAGCTGTGAAAACAGAAATCCTCGAATGTGGTGACCAAGTCTTTCTTGAAGTTGAACGTTTTGACCGAGTCGGGATCGGCGGACGAAGGGGAATTCTTAGCTTGGGTAGTATCGACGATGAATTTGTCGGACAAAGAAATAGCTGGACTCAAACTGGAAAAAAATTATTTGATCAAAAACAAATTTCAAAACGAGATTTTGAGTCAATCACACATTTAGATTGCTTTGGCGCCCTTATTGCCAACACTGACAGGCATTTTGGAAATCTAAGTTTGTACTGGGATTTTGGCCAAAAAAACTTTTCACTTGCTCCTATTTATGACATGTTGCCCATGCTCTACGCACCGATCCAAGGGAACCTAGTTACAAGAGATTTTAAAGTTCCCATAGCAGAAATTGAACAAATTCCTCATTGGCAAGCGGCGAAAAAACTCGCCCTCGAATTTTGGTCAAGACTGTCGCAAGATAAAACAATCTCGTCAGAATTCCAAAAAATCGCTAAGGCCAACCTAAAAATCGTTTCGGGATGACCTCCAGTGGCTGCCGAGAAATGCCCATATTTTCATTTCGCAGCGACTGAGGTGGCCGCGCCTAGGGCCCCGAAGGAGAGAGAAATGGAAAGATGGGCGTTTATCGGCAGCCACAGGCTACCCACTCGAGGTCCAGTCTAGTGCTCTGCCTCTTAGCCACAAATTCATGAGGCTACGCAGTTTTTCGCCAGTTTCGGTCTTAAGCAGAGGATCTGTCTTTGAAAACTCTTCGGCTTCGGCGCGAGCCTTTATAAGTAAATCTTGATCGCGCAGCAAATGAGCAATGCGGAATCCTGCCACACCACTTTGGCGTGAGCCTAAAAACTCACCGGGGCCACGGATATCTAAATCTTTTTCGGCTATCACAAACCCGTCGTTTGATTCTACTAAAATTTTTAATCGAGCCTCGGCTGTTTCTGAAAGTTTGTCGGGGCCTACCAGTATACAGAAACTTTTTTGCGAACCCCTTCCCACTCTTCCGCGAAGTTGGTGAAGCTGCGAGAGACCAAATCTTTCGGCGTGCTCGATGACCATGACCGTTGCATTGGGTACATCAACTCCCACCTCAATCACCGTTGTTGAGACAAGGACCTGAATTTCACCCGCGCTAAAACGACGCATGACAAATTCTTTTTCTTTAGACTTCATGCGACCATGCAGAAGACCAACCTCACATCCAGAAAAAATTTTCGACCAATGAGCGTGGGATGATTTTACGTCTTTCAAATCAAGTTCTTCAGATTCTTCAACCAAAGGATAAACAATATATATTTGCCGGTTCTCTTTTGTGAATTCCAAAAGCCTTTGTTCGAGTCGAGTTTGTGCACGTCTTCTGACTAAATGAGTTTCAATGGGTTGGCGCCCCGCGGGCTTTTGGCGAATCACACTCATTTCTAAATCGCCATATAAAGTAAGTGCCAAAGATCTGGGTATTGGAGTTGCACTCATGACCAAAAGATGGGGCTGCAACAGGCCCTCTTTTTGAGCCCGATTTTTGAGCTGCCACCGTTGGGCCACTCCAAACCGGTGTTGCTCGTCAATAATGACAAGCCCCAAGGCCTCAAACAAAGTGTCAGCAGTCAAAAGCGCCTGTGTGCCGATAACCAACTTAGCCTGGCCCGAAAAAATATCGGCTCGAGTTTCGCGTTTTTGTTTAGCAGTCAAGGCCCCCTTTAAAAGCAAACATAAATGACTTTTATTGGGAAACAATTTAGAAAAATTCTGAAAATGCTGATCAGCCAAAATCTCAGTTGGAGCCATAAGTGCAACTTGAAAGCCTTGGTCAATTGCTGCCAATGCTGCAAGAAAAGCAACAATGGTTTTTCCACTACCCACATCACCCTGCACCAGGCGATGCATCGAGACACGCCCCCCACGAAGGCTTAGATCTTTCAGCACTTCGTCCAGAGATTTTTCTTGGTCGCTTGTGAGCTTAAAGGGCAAAGACTGGGTCAAGGCACCTAGAAAATCGGGGTTCACCTCAACAAGAGGCGGAATAGATTGAGATCCTTCATCCCACCGGCCGGTCTTCCAAAGAGTTCTTCTCAAAAGCAAAGCAAGAGAAACAATGAGGAGCTCTTCAAACACAACCCGATCAAAAAATTTTCCTGCTGGAACAGGCTCGGCCCATTCGGGTTCCCAGTCTTTTGGAAAATGAATTTCTCGAATACATTTTCGCCAATCAGAAAACTTAAATTTGTTTAGAAACACTGGAGGCAAAGGATCCGGGCAACTTGTAAACTCTATTCGGTTTAAGGCTCCAAAAATAATTCGCCTCAGAACACGAGTCGATATTCCACCAATTTCTCGGTAAATCGGAACAATACCCTTTTCGTATTCAGGATTTTCAGTATCCATTTTTTGTAAATCAGGGTGCACACATTGCACACTTCCACGAAAAATTTGACCTTTTCCGCGAAAAAACAAAATCGACCCTGGTGGATATTTTTTATCAAGCGGCGGCCCGTAGGTGTGAAACCAGGTGAAAAGAATTTTTTGTCCCCGCGACGGGCTTGTTTCCCCGGAATTTATTTCGCTGAGATTGATTTTTTCGGATTCAAATTTTTCGCCCGTGGGTAAAAACTGCCCTACTCCTTCAAACCATTTGCGACCTCCGCCAGCAAAACGAGGAACAATTCGTTCTAAAATCACTCGCCCTTGAATGGATTCTCCGGATTCAGCAAGCCGGCAAATTTCAGAAAATGTCGGCATGCGCCTACGATCTTCGTAGGTACGCGGAAAAAACGTGAGCAAATCCCAAAACGAAACAATTCCCGCGGCATTTAAGAGTGCTGAAATTTTATCTCCAACTCCTTTTAAAAAGCGAATATCAAAGGTTTGAAGTTGGATGAGGCCAATTTTATTTTCGCCGAAATGAGGATTCGGAGGAGATGCAGGATTGCTACTGGTATCGGACAGAGACGATTTCGTAAACAATCTCCCCTTTAGGACTTTTTACGGTGGCCTCTTCGCCTTCAGTTTTACCAAGCAGGGCGCGAGCAATCGGAGAAGCTACAGAAATTTTTCCTTTGGATAAGTCAGCCTCAGGCTCGCCTACAATTTGATAATTTTGTTTTTTTCCATCTTCATCCACAACAACTACAGTGGCACCAAAAACAATCTTGTCGGTTTTAATCGAAGTGGGGTCGATGACTTCGGCTCGAGCCAGCTTGTCGCCGATTTCTAAAATGCGGCCCTCAATAAAACTTTGTTTTTCTCGGGCTGCTGAATATTCTGCATTCTCCGAAAGGTCCCCATGCGCTCTAGCAACGGAAATGGCTTCAATCACAGCCGGACGCTCAACGCTTTTTAACCGGCGAAGTTCTTCTTCTAGAGTGTTTTTGCCGGTGAGGGTAATGGGGATTTTGTCGTTCACAATGACTCAAAACTGCCAGAACTCGCCTCAAACCTCAACAAAATCCTGGAGGGCAAGGGGTCGAATGCCCTTTTTTGTTAGAGTTTCGATGGCCATGGAGGCCATTTCGGCTGCAGCAAGTGTTGAAAGTAGGGGGATGCGGTTTTTCAAAGCTTCTCGTCGGATACTTCCTCGATCACGAAGCGAAACCAAACTGCCCGTTGTGTTCACAACAAGAGCGCAACGATGTTTTTTGAGATAGTCGAGAAGGTCTTCGTCAGAATCGTTTGTTTTTTGACCAATCTTGGGAACCACTTTGCAGACCAATCCTGCCCGATTCAGATAATCAGCTGTTCCGGGAGTTCCAGAAAGTTCAAAACCCATAAAGCTAAAGAGCCTGGCAACACTCAATGCCCTTGGCTTGTCTGAGTCAGTCACACTCCAAAGTATTTCACCCTTAACCGGTAGCTGCGTCCCAGCCGCAATGAAGGCTTTGGCAAAGGCGCCTCCCAAAGTTTTATCAACGCCCATGACCTCACCCGTGCTTCGCATTTCAGGGCCTAAAATGGGATCAAATTCCCTAAATTTTTGAAAAGGAAAAACGGGCGTTTTAACAGCGTAGCCATGCCCCGGAAGTCGATAATTTCCAGGAATATTTCCTTCTGAAGAAATTATGACTTCCAAACTTTCACCCAGAGCTGCTCGCAAGCCCCAGTCTAAAATTGCATAGCCCGTAGCTTTGGACAAAAACGGAACAGTCCTTGAGGCTCTTGGATTAGCTTCAAGTACATAGATTTTATTTTTGGCTACGGCCATTTGGATATTAAAAAATCCACGAACTCCGCTCCTAAGAGCGATTTTTTTTGCAAGTCCGGCCATTTCGTCAATTTTGGCTGCCGGCAAGCGGATGGGTGGAGTCACACAGGAAGAATCTCCGCTGTGAATTCCAGCCTCTTCAACGTGTTCCATGACTCCAGCAAGCCAGGCTTTTTTGCCATCACAAATTCCATCGATATCAAATTCAACGGCCTCGGGTAAAAAGCGATCGATAAAAAGCGGATACTCTTCGCTAACGGCTCGGGCCTCTACAAAAGACTGTTTTAAATCTTCAACATGAGCGCAGATTTTCATGGCGCGACCGCCTAAAACGTAAGAAGGCCTCACTAGGAGCGGAAAGCCGAGTTCTTCGCCAACTTTCAAGGTTTCTTCGAGCGAAGTGGCCTGGCGAAATTCAGGGAACGGAATGTCGAGTTCTTTCAAAAGATCTGCAAAACGGGTGCGATCTTCACACAGGTCGATAGCATCGTTAGGCGTTCCTAAAATTCTATAGCCCCACGCTTCGATTTGCTTAGCAACTTTGAGTGGAGTTTGACCTCCGGTTTGCACCAAAACATAGGCCTCTCCGCCGGCTCGAACCACAGGATCAAGCTCACGTTTTAAAACCGTTTTTACCGAAACTTCCGTTATGGGTTCCAGATACAACCGGGTAGAAATATTTGGATCGGTACTTACGGTTTCAGGATTACAATTGAGCATGAGGGTTTCAAAGCCTAATTTCCGCAGAGATAGCGAAGCATGAACGCAGCAATAATCAAATTCCACACCCTGACCAATACGATTAGGACCCGAACCTAAAATTAAAACCCGCCCCCTAGATTTTTTTAAATCAAAGGGAATTTCTTCAAACTGTTTTTCATTTAGATTTGGATTTGAAAAACTTTGAAACTGACCCAACTTTTCACGAGTCGAATAGAAAAATGGGGTTTTTGCTGGGATCTCAGCCGACGAAGTATCCACCCATTCGAAGCGAGTGGCCTCGACCTCGGGCAAATCTTTGGCAACCGGCCCCAGGTTTTGCACCTTTTGATAGCGACGAATTTCATTTAAAAACCAAGGATCCCAACCCGAAATCTCAGAGACTCTAGAAATTTCCATTCCACTGCCCAAGGCATCCCAGATTGCATAGGGTCTTTGGCTTTGGCCATTTTTGAGTTTGTCCTTGAGTTGATCGCCTTCAAATTTTGGCCATTTTTGTTCAAGGCTAACCAATGCTTTGTGGTAGGCCTCTCCCAAGGATCCCCCCAAAGAAAGAACTTCGCCCACACTTTGCATTTGTGGGCCCAAAATATCTGGGGTGCCTGGGAATTTCTCAAAATTCCATCGCGGAATTTTTACCGCGACATAGTCAATGGGTGGCTCAAAACAGGCTTTAGTTGTTCCGGTAATTGGGTTTTCTATATCTGAAAGTGCGTAACCTAAGGCCAATTTTGTTGCCACATAGGCGATGGGAAAACCCGTCGCTTTGGAGGCCAACGCACTTGAGCGTGACACCCGAGGATTCATTTCGATAACAATTCGCCGTCCTGTTTTAGGATCAACCGCGAACTGAACATTACATCCGCCAGTCTCAACACCCACTTTGCGAAGTAGCGCCAGGGCGTCTGATCTCATGGCCTGATACTCGACATCTGTCAGCGTTTGAGCGGGGGCACAGGTAACTGAATCTCCTGTATGAATTCCCATCGGATCCAAATTCTCAATACTGCACACAACAATTGCGTTGTCTTGGCGGTCACGCATGACTTCAAGTTCGAATTCTTTCCAACCAATCACGCTTTCTTCAATAAGGACCTCGCCAATAGGACTTTCTGCGAGTGCATATTCAACTCGACTCGGAAGTTCATCCGGTGAAAAAACAAAATTTTGCCCAGTACCGCCAAGAGTGAAGCTTGGGCGCAGAATGAGCGGAAAACCAATTTCTTCACTAAACTTTTTTGCCTCTTCAAAACTGCGAATGACTTGAGACCTTGGCTTATCCATTCCCAAACTTTGAAGAACTTCGCGAAAGGCCCTACGGTCTTCAGCTAAATGAATTGACTTTAGATTGGCTCCAATGACCCGAATATTATCCAAGGCCCCAGGAATTGTTGACAACGAGGTCACAAGATTCAAAGCCGTTTGACCACCCATCGTTGGCAACAGGGCATCTATTTTTTCGGTCAGAAGAATTTCAATTACTGTTTGGGGAGTCAGTGGCTCGACATAAGTTCGATCCGCAATTTCCGGGTCGGTCATGATTGTTGCCGGATTTGAATTCAAAAGAACCGTCTGAATGCCCTCTTCACGCAGGGCCCGACAGGCCTGAGTTCCCGAATAATCAAATTCACAGGCTTGGCCAATCACAATGGGGCCGCTTCCGAGAATCAAAACCTTTTTAGGCAGATCCTTGGGTTTGTCAGAGGGATTGATGAGGGTCTTGAAATTTTTCATTTAAATCAAAACAAAGGGGTTTCCGTATAAATATTTTTGACGTCTATGTGTGAGTACTGCTCACACTTCATTTTCATCATGGCAAAACGATGAATCAACTTGAGTTGGTGTTTGGGGTCCAGATTTCTTACCTTTTTAATTTCTTTTGAAATAAAGGCCTGACATTCTTTTGGATGAAAAACAAACGACGGACCAAAAACCATCCGGTCTCTAAATTTAATAAGCCGCCCTTCAAAAATATCGCCTTTGTTAAATCCCGAATAGATTTCGGAATCTTCAACAATATATTTTTCGCTACTAAACAAATCTTTTATATAAATATCGGACTCTTTAACTTTGAGAAGCTCAAAAAGCGAATGAACAGACTTTGCGAGATCACGAAAAATTTCGCGCTCCTCGGGCGGAAAATTATTTGCATGATCAAACACAAATAATTTAATGGGGCATATTTCGGATTTTTCCAAATTTCTATCAAACAGAAACCAATCCAAAAAAGCTTTCATTTGAGTTTCAAAATTTTCAGAGCCTTCGGCAACCTGACCGACGCGACTAAAAAATTCTTCTTTTGCGCGACGAACCTCCTCATAGTAACCGTCTCGAGAATAAGCTTCGAGAACACGGTCAAGATAGGATTGAAGTTTCATGATTCACCTCGAGGTCATTTTTTGGGTTAACTGAATTTAAAAACTGATCAATTAAAATTTCGGAATCATGAGGCCCTGGGCAAGCCTCAGGATGAAACTGAACACTCCGAATTTTCAAATGAGGCACCTGAAAACCCTCCACACTTTGATCATCAGCGTGTACAAACCAAACTGAAGCCTGATGGGGCAAACTCTCAGGGTCGACTGCAAAACCATGGTTTTGACTTGTAATCCAAGTTCGAAGCGCTTTTTTTGACTTCAAATCGACCTCAACCACGGGATGATGGATCCCTCGATGTCCGTATTTCATTTTATAAGTTTTTGCGCCAAGGGCATGAGCCAGAAGTTGATGCCCCAAACAAATGGCAAACAAAGGTAATTTACCTAGAAGTTTTCTTAACTCCTCATGCAAATGGGTTGCAGCAGCAGGATCTCCCGGACCATTTGAAAGTAAAATTCCATTTAGGCCTAGTGATAAAAAATCTTCGGCTTTTGTAGAGACTGGTAAAAGCACCCCCTCAAAACCGCGTTGGGCAAGAATACGAAGAGTGTTGGCCTTGCATCCAAAATCCCAAATTCCAATTTTTCCACGAGGATGGGTGTTTTTTGTTCCAAAATGTAGGGGGCGTGAGGTCGAAACTAATTCAGTTAAATTTTGCCCCTCCATGGGAGGCATGTTTTCGTTGATAAGAGCTTTGGCTTTTTCAAAATTTATTTTTGAAAAATCCGCTTCAGACATCACCATCCCGCGTTGGCTGCCAAAATCTCGAAGCACTTCGGTGAATTTTCGGGTATCTACGCCTGCGACTACAAAAGCACCTTCGGCCAAAATCCAGTCTCTCAAACTTTGTTTTGATCGCCAATTGGAAGGTTGGTCGGTCAAGTGCCGACACACCAATCCTTCAGTCCAAATTCGTGGGCTTTCTTTGTCTTCTCCTGTAAAGCCGGTATTGCCAACATGAGAAACCGTCGACACTAAAACTTGGCGGGCGAAACTAGGATCGGTCAAAGACTCTTCAATACCGGTCATTGAGGTACAAAAAACAAATTCACCAAATCGGGGGGTTCCGGATTCAATCCCATGAGCTAAACCGGAAAAAGCAAAACCGCCTTCAAGAATAATTTTTGCTGGAATCGGGTCCCCGAACAGTTTGGTTCCCATACTCCCCATATAAGACCTATTTTGTATCAGGGACTAGGTGTCTTTTCAAAAAGAAGACATGACTGCGGCTCTTAAAAAGCGACCCCAACGCACCTGCTCTAAAACCAGGCTGCGAGGATCTTCGCGCCACTGCGCATCCAGCTCCACCCCCCAATTGACGGGTCCCGGAGCCATGACAAATTGATTTTGTCCCAAGTCTTTAGGAACTAAACAAAATTTCTTTTCTATTTCTGAAAAAGCTAAATCGGCCTGATCAAGTTTTTCAAATCTTTCTTTTTGAACACGAATTGCCATAACAAACTGGGATGACTTTTGAAATTCTCTTGGATTCTCGCTCCAGGGAATATTTGCACCCCAACCCTGGGGTCGTAGCGCGGCTGGACTCGAAAACTTCAGGTCTATTCCGAGTCGCGGACCCAGGAGGGCCCACGACCTCGCAACTCGGGAATGCAACACATCTCCCTGTATCAGCAGGCTAATTCCTTTAAGACTCTTTTTTTTGCCCAAAAAATGATGGAGGGTTAGGGCATCCAAAAGAGCTTGGGTAGGGTGCTCGCCGTTTCCATCACCCCCATTTATGACATGGGCATCCTCTAAATTTCGAAAAAAATCTAGACCTCCGGTTTGAGGGGTTCGAATTACAAAATGATGGATCCCGTTTGCTATGAAAACATCGATCATGTCTTCGAAGGTTTCGCCCTTTTCAAGAGAAGAGCTTTTCGTGCCTTCAAAAAGTGAAAATGAGAAACCCACTTCAAAGGCCGCTCTTTCAAAACTGAGTCTGGTTCGAGTCGAAGGTTCTAAAAATAAAAATCCCCAAAAACGCTTTCTATTTATTTTTGGGGGCGACTTTCTTTTTGAAATTATTTTTGCTTTTCCAAACAAATCAAAAATAGTGTCTTCGGTTAAATCCGCAATCGAAATTAAATCTTTTGGAAATTTTAATTTCATCACTCAACTTTTAAGACCGCAAGAAAAGCTTCCTGAGGGACATCTACGGTCCCAATGCTCTTCATGCGTTTTTTGCCCTCTTTTTGCTTTTCAAGGAGTTTTCGTTTTCTTGAAATATCTCCACCGTAACATTTTGCAAGTACGTTTTTGCGTAGAGCCGCAAGAGATTCTCTGGCAATAATTTTGGCTCCAATTGAGGCTTGAATTGCAATTTCAAATTGCTGCCTTGGAATAACTTCTTTCATTTTGACAGTTAAATCTCGACCGCGATCATAGGCTTTTGATCGATGCACAATTAACGAAAGAGCATCAACAGATTCGCCGTTTATTAATATATCGAGTTTAATAAGATCAGACTCTTCAAACTCAAGAAGCTCATACTCAAAACTTGCATAACCCTTGGTGGACGATTTCAACTTGTCATAAAAATCAAAAACCATTTCGCCAAGGGGCAGTTTATAAACAACCGCGCATCTCTCAGAGGTTATAAAATCAATTTTTTCTTGTACCCCACGTCGCCCTTCACAAAGAGCAATGATCGCCCCCACATAGGTCGCCGGAGTATGGATCGTGCCACGAATAAAGGGTTCTTCAATTTTTGCAATCAGAGTTGGCTGCGGCATTTTTGAAGGGTTTTCAATTTCGATATTTTCACCCTTCACCGTTGTGACTCGGTACTTCACACTCGGAGCCGTTGTGATGATATTCATTCCGTACTCGCGTTCAAGACGTTCCTGAACAATCTCCATGTGCAAAAGCCCTAGATAACCGCAGCGAAAACCAAACCCCAATGCTGCCGAAGATTCGGGTTCAAAAGTTAGGGCCGAATCGTTGAGCACCAGTTTTTCAAGGGCCTCTTTGAGATTTTCAAAATCTTTACTATCGGTTGGAAAAATCCCCGCAAAAACAACCGACTTTACAAGTTTAAAGCCAGGCAAGGGTTCGGTAGCAACCGAACGGGTTTGATCACCAGCCTGCTGAGGCCAATGGGTGATGGTGTCTCCGATTTTTGATTCCCTTACAGACTTAATTCCAGAAACAACAAAAATAACTTCGCCAGGGCCCGCTTCTTCAATGTCTACGAGCTTTGGAGTAAAAAATCCCAGCCGTGTAATTTGATAGGATCTTTTTTCAAGGTCCGACTCTACCAATGTATTTTGGTACATCATCTGCATTTTATCGCCGCGACGAATTCTTCCATCAACAATTCTGCACAAAAGCACCACGCCTTGGTAATTGTCGTACCAGCTATCCATAATGAGAGCCCTTAGAGGCTGATCAGGCAAATCTTTTGGAGGAGGAACGGTCAACACAATGGCCTCTAAAATTTCTTGAATTCCCTTACCTTCTTTTGCCGAGCATGGAATCGCTAAAGAAGCATCAAGCCCAATAACGTCTTCAATTTGTTTTTTGGCTGATTCGATATCGGCCGATGGTAAATCAATTTTGTTTATAACGGGCACGATCGCCAAATTATGATCAAGAGCCATGTAAACATTGGCTACCGTTTGGGCCTCAACTCCCTGAGAAGCGTCGACAACCAATACCGCCCCTTCGCAAGCTGCAAGTGAACGCGAAACTTCATAGGTAAAATCCACATGCCCAGGTGTATCGATTAAATTTAAAATATAATCTTGGCCGTCTTTGGCTCTGTAATTTAGTCGTACTGTTTGGGCCTTGATGGTGATTCCGCGTTCCCGTTCGATTTCGAGTGAATCCAAAACTTGGGCAGACATTTCCCGCTTAGCAAGGCCTCCGGTAAACTCAATGAGTCTGTCGGCGAGGGTCGATTTTCCATGATCGATATGAGCAATAATGGAAAAGTTTCTTATTTTTTCAACTTGTAGATTCGCCATGACCCTGGGGATTGCCTGCAATGGGCTTACGTCCAAATGGCTCCTCTGGCAATTCACCGAATAAGGGCACTTGCCCCGGGAGATATTGCGCATGCTTGGCCAAAATGAAATCGATTCCCATGCGAATATATTCGGCAATAGGTACGCGGGTTCTTTCGTGAAGGGCCTTGAGCCCAATGACTTGTTCCTCGGTCAGATAGACAGTCGTTGAAACTTTTTTACGAGCCACACCTGCATAGTAACACGTTGCAATATATGGCCAAATAGAAAATGCTGCTATTTTTGAAGGTCAATGAACAAAATTCCAAACTTTCCTCGAGTTTTCCACATATTTTGGATTTTAGTCCTCATAGCTTGCAGTCGTGAAAGAATCCCAGATGAATCCGGGGTTTCTGAAGCTCAAACCTCTGATACCTCCCAAAAAGAACTCAAACAGGCCACCGGGGAGGTTTTTGACCTTCCCTCATCGGGAGCAATTCCAAGACTTTACTCTGAGAAGCTCGAAGTTTTAAAAATGACAGGTGAAGGCCTTCCGCAAGTAAAAAGAGTTTTTCGTTCTGAGGGAACCGAGAAGATTTTGGACCGAATGGAATTTGACCTTAATGAAGATGGCAGGATTGATTTTATTCAGAATTTTGATTCGAGAGGCCAATGGGTGGAAAGTGAGTCTGCGGATCTCAACGGAGACGGAAGCCTGGAAATCACGAGTTTTTTCAAACTTTCAACGGGTTCCACAAACCTGGAAATTTCAAAACAGGAGATGAGGCCTGAGGGCCAAAATCAAACCTGGATATGGAAGTTCTACGATAAAGGCAACCTGGTTAGGCGAGAGATTTCACGCAAAAAAACAGGGCGCCCCGACTATTGGGAATACTACTCGGCCGGACGCCTTTTGCAGATTCTAAGAGACGAAAATGGCGACGGCACTCCTGACTCCCAGCCAGACTTTAAACCCGTTGGTGGGCCCAAAACACCTGAGCCCGGGAAAATCAGAAAATAACGCATAATATAAATCAACTGAAATTTAAAGGTTTTTTGATGGGCATAGTATTTGCATGGGTAAACCCGGCAATACTATGGATGAATCCAACTTACCTCTTTTTCCTGGCACCCCCCTAAATGGGGAACCTCGAATTCCGCCTTCTGGCCTGCCCCTACTTCAGCCCAAGATACGCAGAAGCTTTGGAGCCCAAAGCCTACAAAGCCTGCGCCCCCTAGAGCCCTGGTTTTGGGATTCGAGTAAGGGACTCGTCGAAATTCGAAACGAAATTTTACTAGCGGCCCCCCGGGACATTCATATTCTAACCGTGGGGGAATCGGGAACAGGCAAAGAAATAGTTGCCCGAGAAATTAACCATATTCGCAGACAGGCCCGTGGATTTACGAAATCAGAAAGCCCCTTTGTGGCCGTCAACTCAGGAGCGATTCCAGAAAGCTTGGCTGAATCCATTCTCTTTGGCCACGAAAGAGGGGCCTTTACCTCGGCACGCGAATCTCGGTCAGGGAAATTTGAGATGGCCGGCAGAGGAAGTATTTTTCTAGACGAAATTCAAAACCTCCCGCTTTCAATTCAGGCCAAGCTTCTTAGGGTCCTTCAAACAGGCGAAATCGACAAACTCGGCGCCGCCCACAGCTATTCAATTCAAGCTCAAGTCATTGCCGCATCCAATGTTTCGCTCGAAAGACTTGTTGATCTTGGCCAATTCCGGCGCGATCTTTATTTCAGACTCAATGCTTTTCCAATTTACCTTCCTCCCTTGAGATCTCGCGCCGAAGACATTCCCAAGCTTTCTAGATTTTTTTTAGATCTTCACCAGAAACAGCACTCAACGGCCCCGCTTGAGCTTTCAGCCAATGTTTTAAATCTATTTTTAAACTACCCATGGCCCGGAAACATTCGTGAGCTCGAGCACTGCCTTCTTTATGCATCTCTCAGGTGCTTGGGGCCTCAGATTGAAATCAAAGATCTTCCAGCAAAAATTTCAGGTCGTAGAATTCCGTGGATTGAAGAACTGAGGGATCTTCCCTCAGTAATGGGAAACTACCGATGACAATTTGTTTTGGAACTTTGTGGGGGCTACTAGTTAACTTCTCGAATAACAAAATCTACAGCGAGCTTTCTTCGCTTAAGCGTTTCTCCGGCTTTCTTGGCCCATGCGGCCCCTGGATAACTTCCAACGGCAACACGCCACCACACTTCTCCATTTTTAAGTTTCACTTCTTGAACATAGGCTTCATTGAAGTTGGCTTTTCGAAGTTCAATAATTTTTGCTCGAGACTCGTCCTTGGTTGCGTAACTCGCAATCTGAACGGTGAAACTACCAGGAGTCGGAACAAAAATTTCTGCCGAGGTGGGGCTTCGTTCAAAAAGTTCTCTCACCCCCATAGACACATCCTTGGCCGTTTCTTCGGTCGAATTATCGACTTCGTCTTTTTTCTCGGGGCCGGATTCAGATGCAATTTCACGCTTCCATTGGGTGTTTGCCGCCAGGTGTGCCTTGGTATCCAAGATAGAGCGAGGGTCGCCGCCGGGAGATTCTCGAAGGGCCATATCTACAAGAGCCCGTTGTTTGGAATCGTAATAATCGTCCTTCAATTTATTTCCTGTTGTCTTTTTTACTGGGCCTTCTTTTTTAGCAATTTTTTCGGAATCTGTTTCGCCAGTTTCCAATGGACTCTTTTCAGTTTCTGCAGCGGGACTTCTGGAGTGAACGTCATGAGAGTTACCGGTCTTCTCAGAATGAGCCAACTCTTCCACGGTTTTTACTTCTGTAGGTTTGAGCCCGAATCCCATGAGAATTCCAAAGGTAAACATCAAACTCGAAATCAAAAATACCAAACCAAAAAGAAAAATCATTTCGGTTTTATCCAGGTGCAGGCGTTTTTTGTAAGGTTCCACGTTACTTCCATTCTACAACCCGACCGATTCATTGATCTACAAACTGACAAATTATTGGCTTATTCACTTTCCATTTAGGAGGATTTTTAAGGATGAATTCAAAAAAAGGACAAAGTTTAACGGAATATTTAATACTTATTGCTCTTGTAGGGGCTGGCTCGATCGCCGTTGTCCAGCTCCTTGCGTCAAATCTTCAGCTCGGAATAGGCAAAGTCAGTGAGGCTGTCGCCGGTCGCAAAAAGTCCGGAGAAGGAAAAAAACTGGCCGAGGACCACTACTCCATAAAAGACCTCGGCGATTTTAACGCGAAATTTCAGGACTCAAGTGAAAATGAAAAATAGAAATAACGGAACCATAACAACTGAATTTTGCTTATCACTGCCGCTCTTAGGGATACCTCTTTTTGGAATGGTACTGCTTTACACACTCCGAATTTTTTCGGTAAGCGCCCTCCATGCAGACGCCTTTTTTACAGCCCGCGCCCAGCTTTATGGAAACTCACTAAGCTCTTGCCGACCCTCAAAGTTGTGGCCAAACACGAATGTGGGTTTTTCAGTAACGAAAAGCTGCAGTTCCCCAGGCAAAACCTCAATGGAATTAAAAGTCCCCGCTTTGATAAGGCCTCTAAACGGATTCACTTTAAACGCAGAATATTTCCTGAATTACCCTTTGAGATCAAAATAGAATGTTACCAAGTATTTTGGCACTATTTTTAGCCTGCTGGGTTCAGGCGGCCGCGGAAAGTCTAAAAATAGGGAAAATTCTTTATGAAATATCCCAGCAAGACGCCGACATTGCCCGCTTGGGTGAACTTGCCGCAGGGGACCTTCAAAGCATTCTTGAACTTAATTCTTCACTAACTCATTTAAGAAAAAATTGTCCGAAGATGATGGGCCTGGGCCCGGGACTTGCTCCCTTTATCAGCCAATCTCTGAGTTGGGTTGGCCAGCAAAACTTTGGCCTCAGAAAAATAGAGCTCCTCTTTGAGTCGGCGCCTGGAAAAACCGTCCAGTTTAACAGGGGAATACGCCAGCCGCCTGACCCCTGTGGATTTATGGGGCCGCTTTTTTGGTCACCCACACAAACAGTTCTCGTTTATGAACATCAAAAGGGTCCTCATCCAGGTGGCTTACTAATTGAAATTAAGAATCCATCTGATTTTTTTACTTCCAAGGCTACTTGGCAATTTTTTAGAAACACCGTTTTACCGTTATGAATCTTTTTGAAATTTTACTTTCATGGATTTTGCTCGTAGCCATGATTTTATGGGCTCAAACCAAAATAGAAAAATATCAAACTCAAGTTCAAATCCGTATTCAAAAAAACTACAGAAGGACCTGGTGAAAAAATGTTTACCCCAAACAGACCCATGGAAGATTCGCTGAAAATAAATTTCGAAGAACTTGACGAACCCACGCCTGCTTCGAAAACTCTCATCGAAAAACTCAAATCAAGTGCCAAAACCCCCGTTTTTCAACGCATCATTCCCTGGGCCCTGGTTTTACTCGTCACGCTCGCCACGCTGGTGCGTGCACTCGGAAACACATCCTCAGGCCCATCAACTCAAACCGGAATTCCCCCCCTTGAGGTCCTTGTGACTATGGTACCCCTGCAAAAAGGCAGTCACGTAACCACGGAAACTCTAAAATTGATTCCGCTTAAGCGGTCAGACCTGACACCGCGCCAAAGACTTGATTGTTTAACTTCAGACCAGTTGACTGAATTGAAATTTCCGTTGAAAGCAAAAAAAAATATTCCTCCCCACGGCATTCTTTTTTGGAAAGACCTCGAGATTGAATTCCCAAAAAAAACGAAAAATTCGGGTTCTTCTAGAACTCAAATCATATTTTCTGATTCAAAGCAGGCTCAGCAATGAATTCCCCTTTTCTTTGTCTCTCACTAAGTGTGGCTTTAAATCAGAACCCGGTGTTCATACCTCATGAAGTTCAAGTGTTAACAAAAAACAGACTTACCTCTGAGTACAAAAAAGCCTTTCCCACCCGAGATCTTTTTTTTGATTCAGTCGAATGCGAAAACAAGGGAAGATACTTCTACACTCCATCAGAAATTATAATCGAGGCTGAAAATTCCTTTTGGCAGGGCCGACGCAGTTTCCCCATAGAGCTTCTTGTCGATGGGCGAACGATTCACTTTCCATCTATTCAAGACAACGATGCAAAGGACAAAGCAAGTTTAGATCTGACTCAATTTTGGGAAAAAACAGGGTCCACCCAGGGTCAAGAGAATCACTCTCAGAAAACAGCCTTTATTTGGGTTCTCGGAGCCCTCGCTCTCGGCGGGGCCTTCTTGTATTTTGACCAAAATCCAAAAACAGAAACTGCCGCACCGGCCCACCAAGCCAACCCTTTAAGCCCAAATTCAGCTCCCTCCCCCAATCCAGATCCGTGGGGACGAGTGAAGAATTTTTAGAATTTTGGAAAAGCATCCAAGGGTTCGATCTTACAGGCGCTGAGCTTGTCTTTTGAAAGGCGCGAAAAAAATCCTGGCACAACTTCAAGGGCAATCTGAACTTTAACTCTACTGGAATAGTTGGGTATTTTACTCGTTTTCATGAGTAATGAAGTTCCCTTCATCGTTTCAAAATGTTTTAGAAAACCCTTGGAGTCAAAGTAACCAATATCAATATCGAAGGGAACATTTTTCATCCAAAAGGAAAGGACCTGTGGAAATGGGAACAAAAAAATCATCCCCCGCCCCTCATCAATTCGAGATCTGAACATGAGGCCCTTTTGTCTTTCTTCGGGACTATCGGCGATTTCAACATCGAGAGATTGCCCACAAACAAAGTATTTTTTCTCAATGAGTTTTTGAGGGGAGTTTTCGTCAGAAGCCGACGAATCTTTAGAAATTCCAAACAAAACCAGAACCCCAAAGAAAAAATAACAAACAATTTTCATTTTTATAGACTCCCACTTTGAGATTTACTTTGTAACCAATTTTCAAAATGCGGCCAATGGATTGAGGTTTGCCCCAACCACTGTTCATATATTTTTGCCTCTTCAGACAAAGTCAGCGGATCAATAGGTTTTTTTTCAAACCCGGCGATAAATCTAGAAAAATTTATTTCACCAACTTCAAAACACTCCCTCCAAAACTGAATCCATTTGGGATCGGACTTTTCAAGACTCTCAGAAAAACCTGAGAGGAGGGACCCAAACCCTAAACAAAAACTCGCCCTTGACCAGAAAGCAGCCCTAACCCAAGACTGGGCTTTGAAAAAACGAGAATCTCCCGGGAGACTTAAAAAAATTTGTAGAGTTCGGTAGAGCGACTCATCAGGCTGTGTGGCGGGGACAATATCAGCAATAAATCGTGCCATAAAAAAAAGAGTTTCAATCGAAAAATAATTTTTTCTCCAATGAGGAAAAACTTCTAAAACCTGAATGGAGTCAAGGTGCCAAAGCGTTCGCTCTGAATCAGAATGGATTCCACGTGGAACCGTAAGATGGGCCTTTACAGTTTGGAAGCCCTCCATAACCCCAGCAAATCTTTTCTGACTCCCAACTACAGATCTCGCAAAAGTTGAAACTTTTCCAAGCTCGGGCGAATAAAGATTAATTATTTTATCTCGTTCTTTAAAAGGAAGGATGGATAAAACCCAGGCGTCTACAGAGAGTTTTTGCCCTGCCTGCAAAGTTTCTAAAGGCTGCGAGAGTGGCTGCTCAGATTGAGGCGCTAACATCATGCTGTGCACTTCCTGCGACCTTAGCCTTGTAGGTTGCAAAGAAATAAATCCCCACAATTCCAACTAAAACTTGAATCAACTGAAGGTTGGTAATGAGAGCACCGCCAAATTCCTTCGAAGGTGCCCCCATAATCCAAAACAACGACGAGTAGGCAATTTGCCCGACACCCAAACCCATTGGAGTTAAAGGCAAAGCGAGTGCACACATTCCTAAAACATTGGCCAAAACAAATGCCGAGACATCAATATTTCCCCATGGCCCCGAACCAAACACAACTTGAGCGATCCAATACACTCCCATCAAAACTATCACATGGCCCAACATAGCAAAGGCCACTGAATACCAGAGATATGTGTAGCCACTTCCCAAATCACCTACAAAGCCGTAAAGGCGAAGCCAAAATTTTCTAAGCGGAAGTTTATCTAGAATTTTTGGTGGTGCCTTAGAAAATCTTTTGCTCATTGCTGGAAGCAGAGACAACAAAGTTAACGTCACCAACCCTCCCACAAAAACAATCCAACCCAAACTCAAAGCAAGACTTCTGTCAGGTCCGGGAGTGAGGCTCTCAAGTTGTCCCCGCCCCACAACAATAAAGGCGATGGATCCCAGCAAAATGAGACCCATGAGCCCTGAAACACGATCAATCAAAAGCGAAGTCAAAGCCCGAGCTTTCTTTGAGGGGTAGCGTCGAGCCAAATAAACTCCCTTTGCCAAATCACCCCCAACAACACCTGGAGTAACAATTGAGAAAAATTGGCCCATCATGCCCAGACGAAACGCGGTAGGGAAATCCATCGTCAGTCCCATTCCCCGCAGAATCCAAGTCCATCGCAAAAACGACATTGATGCGGCTATCAAAACCACAAGGAAGACCCCAACAAGAGCCACTGGATTCTTTAGGAAATCTTTGACGGGTTCAAAAGATAGATTTCCGCCCCGAATAACTATAACAAGCAATCCAATGGCTAAAACCCATTTTCCGACAAGGAGAAGATACTTTGATTTCATTGAAGCTTTTCGATCTTTGCCTTAACCTTAACACACAGAAATTTCGTGGCAAATTTAAAGGCACTTCAATGAATTCAGATTTTTACATCATCACAGGCTGTGCGGGATTTTTAGGGTCAAATCTGGCCCGGGCTATACTTTCAAAAAATTCTTCAAATTTTGTTTTAGGATTGGACAACTTTTCAACCGGTCTCTCCGAAAACATTCAAAAATTGAAGCAAGATTTTTCTGAAAATTCATTTTGCTTTATCAATTTTGACGTCACGAAGGAATTTTTTGGGCTTGTTCCTCCAAATATCCAAGCCCGATTGAAGAGTTTTGAAAATCGTTTTGTTCTGCATTTTGCCTCGGCCGCTTCACCGCCGCTTTATAAAAAATTGGCCATAGAAACCCTTTGGGTAAATTCGATTGGACTTAAGAATTGTTTAGATTGGGCTGAAAAGTTTGATGCACGAGTTGTATTTGCAAGCACCAGTGAAATTTATGGCGACCCCTTGGTCCATCCTCAGACCGAGACCTATTGGGGAAATGTGAACCCGATAGGAGTGAGGGCTTGCTACGATGAGGCCAAAAGATTTGGCGAGGCACTCATATCATCGCACAATCGAGTTTTTGGTCCCAAACATGGCTGGGTGAGAATTTTTAATACCTATGGTCCGGGAATGAATCCCACGGACGGAAGGGTCATTATTAACTTTTTAATTCAAGCAATTAAAAAAGAAGATTTAACGATTTACGGAAAAGGCGGCCAGTCGCGCAGCTTTTGCTATGTCGATGATTTGGTAGACGGAATTTTGAGATACACTCAATCCAAAATCTACGAACCTGTTAACCTCGGCAACCCCAATGAATTTACAATTTTGGAACTTTCGGAAGCGGTCAAAAAGCTTTTTCCTTATCTCCTCAAAATTAAATTTTTGGAAGAAAGCCAAGACGATCCTAAAGTTCGAAGACCCGACATCGGACGAGCTCAAAACCTAATTGGATGGACCCCCAAAACAAATCTCGCTCAAGGCTTAGAGAAAACTCTCACTTGGCTAAAAACAGAAATGGATTTCTAGATCTTGCTTAGAATTGTAACTGTTGTTTTCAAAAATTATTTAGACTTGCCGGATTTCTACAAGTCCCTTTGCGAAAAAATTGAAATTCCATCGGAGCTTTACATATGGGACAACTCTCCATCGAGTCTCTACAATCAAAGGCCCCGCCTTGAAGGTTCCATCCCCGTGCGGTTTCTGGGAAATGGCGAGAACCTAGGCTTTGGTACGGGAATAAACAATTCTTGTTTTGAGAAAGCCGTGAACTTAAATCGATCCCCAAATTCGTTTCTGATTTTGAATCCTGACACGTCACTTTTAGATTCAATTTCTTCTGAGATCCTTAAAAAATGGATGTCCCTGGGCGGCATTGTTGGATTGGGAGTATTTTCAGACACCGAGAAAAAAATAAGGCAAGCCTCTGCACGAAGTTTTCCCTCTGTCGCGACCGGCCTTACTCATCGGACTGGAATTTTGACTCGAATCTGGCCAGAAAATCCCTGGAGTCGAAAATATCTAGGGCAAAGTTTAGATCCTCATGAGATTCAAAAAGTGGATTGGGTGAGTGGCTGCGCAATTTTTTCACCGGCAGAAATTTTTAAAACCCTAGAAGGTTTTGACACTCACTATTTTTTGTATGTTGAGGATGTCGATTTAGGTCAGAAATCGAAGGCCTTGAGACTGCATGTTTACTTTGACCCCGCAGTGGCTGTTTTTCATAAGGGGGCTACTTCCTCTAAATCCAGTCCCCTTATAGCTGATTGGTACCATCACAGAGGCATGCTGCGCTATTCTTGGAAATGGTCTGGTTTTTGGGGCCGAGTTTTCTGGCCACTCAAGGCAGCGGGAATACTTATTCGATTTTTTTTAAGGCTCGGCCTAAGGTTGGCTGGAACGTTATGAGCCATGAAACTTGTGTCTTGTTGGCAATTCACAATGGCCAACAATTTTTAGAAAAACAAATTCAAAGTCTTTTGGGGCAAACCTATCTAGAATTTGATCTTTGGATTTTGAACGATGCTTCGAGCGATCAGTCAATGGTTCTTTGCCGCAAATTGCTTGAGAAATTTAACTCAAAAATTTATTTTTTAGAAAATTCTAAGCCTTCGGGCCCCACTCAGGCCTTCCAAAAATTATTGAAGGCTGCGTTTGAATCAAAGGAACCTGTTTACAAAAATTTTTTCTTTTGTG
Source organism: Bdellovibrionota bacterium (assembly GCA_964201665.1). Taxonomy (GTDB): domain Bacteria; phylum Bdellovibrionota; class UBA2428; order UBA2428; family UBA2428; genus CAXNEW01. The sequence goes on along the minus strand of CAXNEW010000002.1, from coordinate 6,943 downwards.
ATCAAGATGATATCTGGGCCTCAAATAAAATTGAATTGTCTTTAGAAGAGCTCAATAAAATTCGTGGACCTGGCCTGATCCACTCAGACCTTTCTTTGATTGGCCCCACTGATGAAATTTTAGCATCGTCACTTCATAAAAAAATGGGCCTTAAAAATTTGGAGGGGGAAGTTTTTTGGAATTCGCTAGTTGCCCAAAATGTCATTACCGGGTGTTCACTTGCGATTAATCGTGATCTAGCAGAAATTTCATTGCCCATTCCCGATTCTGCTCTGATGCACGATCATTGGCTCGGATTAGTCGCCTCGTTTTCTGGAAGAATTGCTTACCTCCCGCAAAGTCTCGTTTTTTATCGACAGCACTCAACCAATGCATCTGGGGGAATGGGAGAAAGAGGTTTTTTTAAAAAATTACTCAGGCATATCTGTTTTCCCAATCTTTGGAAGAAAAAAATTCAGGGTCGATGGAAGCAAATGCAGGCCCTTGAGATTTTTTTAAAAACTCATCCCCACACTGAAAGTTTCACTCAAAACCAAGTTCTGAAATTTCGCAAGTTTCTAGAATTGTCCAATTTAACCGGTATCCATTTTTTAGTTACCGGATTTAGATTTAGAATTCAGGCCCAAGGATTCATTCGCACTATGAGCTTTTACTTGGGCTCTCTTTTTTGGCGGCGAAAAATTCTTTAACTAAGTCTTTAGCCGTGTCGTGAATTTTCAGAGTGGACTTCCATCCCAAAAAAGCCATGATTCGTTCAGCTGAATAGAAAGACCGCGCTATTTCAAAAGGACGAGCAGCCGCGAATTTGGGCTCAGTCACTTTTAAACTTTTAACTGCCGGAGAGAGTGGATCGTCAGAATCAAGGCTTAATTCTTTGAGGGCGCTTCGAAGAATTTCAAAAACTTCCAAATCGCGAATCTCAAATCCACTTGAAACATTAAAGGCTTCGTCTAAGGAGATTTGAATTCCCTTTTTTACCGCCAAAACAAAAGCATCGGCAACGTCAATCACATGCACATAGTCTCTGCTACGATTTCCATCACAATAAAGAGTTGGAGCAAGTCCCCGCCCCAGGGCCTCAAGTACCACGGGTACAAGGTTGTTTTCGCCAAAGGCCGAGGCCCTTGGACCAAAAACAGCAGGGAGCCTCAATGAAACCCATGTAAAATAGTGATCACTTTTGGAATCACTCGAAAGTTTTCCGGCTTCTTTGAGAGCGCGTGTGGCTCCCGACAAATAGGTTTCAAAGGCTCCTTTTGAGGCTCCAACCGGAGATAGTGGCGAAAATGGAGCTCGCTCATCAATCGGTAAATGTAGGGATCTGCCGTAAACAGCTTCAGCAGAACTTGCATAAACCAAAACTTTGACACCGGAAGCCCAGCAGTGTTCTAAAATTCTTTGTGAAGCCACAACGTTAATTTGAAAATCACGATCGGTATTTTCTAAACTCGCAGCCGGACTGGTGAGACCCGCTAGGTGCAGGCAGGCTGTGATGCCCTTAAAGGCCTCACTAAGATTTGTTTGGTCCAAAATATTGAGTTTTAGAACTTCGATTTCTGTTTTATTTTTTAATGCAATTTCTCGAGCTCGTTTTAAATTCTTCTCACTTCCGGACTCAAGACTATCTAAGATTCGAACCTCAAAGCCGGACTCCAAAAGTTTTTCAACAATAAAGCTACCAATAAAACCCGCGCCACCGGCCACTAAAACTTTCATAGAATAATCAGTCTAATTGATGCTCAGCTTGGGCCCCAACTCTTTGTAAGAAGGAAATTTGTCAGCCCCCGCCCTTTTGGCACAGTGCCCTATGCAGCTTCTTCAACTCGTCGTAGTCGTGACCCCTTGGCAGCGGAGGGTTCCTTGCTGAAACCTCCGCCACGATTTCCACCGCTGCTTGAATCAGTGGAAGATCTTTTCTTAAAGGGTGATTGGACAAGGGCCACCCTAAGAACTTCTTCGACAGATTTTACAGCTATAAACTCGATTTTCTTTTTGAATTCTTTCGGAATTTCAACAAGGTCTTTTTCGTTTCGGTAAGGGATTATGACTTTCTTCACTCCTTGCCTCATGGCGGCCAAAGATTTCTCTTTGAGGCCTCCGATTGGCAGCACTTTTCCGAGTATTGAAACTTCTCCTGTCATCGCAACATCTTTGGATACTGGAATTCCAGTTAGCAAACTCACGATGGCTGTTGTGATGGTAATCCCAGCACTCGGACCGTCTTTGGGTACGGCTCCCGAGGGGAAGTGAATATGGATTTCGTTTTTAGAAAAGTAGCTATCATCAATTCCAAGTTGTTTTGAGTGTGCTCGAATCCAGGACATCGCCGCGTGGCAGGACTCTTTCATAACGTCACCGAGTGAACCTGTCAGGATAACTCCACCCCGGCCTCGCATCGCTGTTGCTTCAACCTCAAGAACCTCTCCACCAAACTGGGTCCAGGCCAATCCCGTAACACAACCAATCTCGTCTTCCTCGCGGGTATCATTTGCTTGATACTTCGGAGGTCCAAGAAATTTTTCGACTAATTTAGGATCTACCTTTACAGGCGGGAAGGGCACCGTTCCATCCCATGTTGCTACTTGATGAGCCACTTTACGGGCGCAGGAGCCTACAAGTCTTTCAAGATTTCGAAGGCCCGCTTCACGGGTGTACTCAGTAATAATTTTTCGGACACCAGAATCGAGGAACTCAATCACGTCAGTCGTGATTCCGTTTTCTTCAATTTGTTTTCGAATAATATACTGATTAGCAATCTTGATTTTGTCCTCTTCTGAGTAACCCGCAAGTTGGATCACTTCCATTCGGTCTCTTAGAGGCGCCGGAATTGTATCCAAATTGTTGGCCGTTGCGATAAACATCACATTGGACAAATCAAAGGGAAGATTTAAGTAGTGATCTCGAAAACCAAAATTTTGTTCAGGATCGAGCACTTCAAGAAGTGCGCTCGAGGGATCACCTTTGTAATCCTGGCCAAGTTTGTCGATTTCGTCGAGCATCAAAATGGGGTTGTTGGTGCCCGCTTGTTTGATGGCTTGAATGATGCGACCAGGTAGGGCACCTACGTAAGTACGTCTGTGACCACGAATCTCGGCCTCATCATGAACTCCACCTAAACTGATTCTAATGAACTGGCGACCCATGGACCGTGCAATGGACTTCCCGAGAGATGTTTTACCAACTCCTGGAGGGCCCGAAAGACAAAGGATTGGGCCTCTGTTTGTTTTTTTGAGTTTTCTAACGGCTAAGAATTCTAAAATTCGTTCTTTTACTTTTTCGAGATCAAAGTGATCTTCATCTAGAATTTTTTTAGCTTCCGACAAATCTAACTTGTCTGGGCTGCCGTTGGTCCAAGGTAAATCACAAAGCCAATCAAGGTAAGTACGAACTATTGATGCCTCAGACGCATCGGGGTGCATTCTTTCTAAACGTCCCAACTGCTTGAGGGCTTCGGTACGGGCTTCCTCAGACATGTGAGCGGTTTCTACTCGTTCGCGAAGTTCGGCCATTTCGTCAGCCTTGGGATCATTTTCACCAAGTTCATTTTTTATGGCGCGAATTTGATCACGAAGGTACTGTTCTCTTTGGTTGCGATTGAGCTCGTCTCTAACTTGGCCTTTGATTCGTTGTTGCATGTTCAAGATTTCAAGTTCTTTTGCCAAGATTTCTCGAACTTTATTGAGTCTTGAAACAGGATCGCTTGTTTCCAAGATATCCTGTGATTCGTTAACTTTGAGACCTAAATTTGAGGTCACCAAATCTGCAAGGCGACCCGGATCAGAAATTTGTTCCACCACTGTCAGAATATCTGGGGAGAGCATTTTTCCGAGATTGATAATTCGGGTCAGCTGATCTCGAACAACAGTCATCAGCTCTTCAGATTTCTTTTCGACCTCAGGTCCAACAACTGCGAGGTCATCCATTCGCTCGATTGCGACTTGAAAGAAGGGTTCCGTTTGAACAAAATTCTTCAAACGAACTTTTGTCATACCTTGAGCAAGAATTTTTATTCGACCATCAGGAAGTTTACGACTTCTCATTACGATGGCAACAGTACCGACGCCGTAAATACTTTCGGGGCCAGGATTGTCTTCGCCAATCTCTTTTTGACTAGCCAAAACGATAAGTCGGTCTTTGGCCAGGGCTTCATTTACAGCTTTTATTGAGGGCTCACGTCCCACAAATAGTGGCAGCATCATGTAGGGAAAAACCACAACATCCCGTACGGGAAGAAGGGGCAGGCTTTCGGGTATTACAACATCATCCATGTCAGGCGGGTTGGACATGATTCCTCCTAGTCTTGGGCTACTTTCGGATTAACCCGATTTTTCGGCCCGTATGATCAACCCTTCGGAGTCGGCCACACTCAACTTGAGATGGATTTAGAAGAATTTTCTGACACACGAACAATCACTTGCGCGTCGTGTAATTTGACAGCTGAAAACGCATTTAAATGCCCAATGAAGTAAATAGATTAACTTTATCTACACACTTAAAAAAACTTAACTTTTTAATTCAAACTCTCAGGGGACAGAAGGAGTCTTAATCGCTATCCCTCCGAGGTGCGCGAAACCGCCTTTTTTGATTTGAAACAACTGAATTTCAGAAAGGGAATCTCGCCTTGAATCCCAGGTATGAACCCCTAGGACCCCATCAAAAGAACCCAAACGATCTAACCGATAGCGCAGATCTTCTCGATCTTTTGGTGAACTACTCTCAGTCGCAAAGACTGATTTCAACGCGAGACCAGCGTCATAGCCTAAGGCTGCAATTCCACTAGGAATAACTCCTTTTTTCACTTTAAATTTTTCAACAAAAGATTGGGTCACCTGACTTTTTCTTTCGGCAGCAAAAAAATCTACAAACATCGCGTTTTCTAAAAATTGTCCCGTGCGGCTAATTAAATTCGGATTATTCCAAGTTGCGGGTCCCATAATCTGAACCTGTCCAATATCAGCATAGGCAAGGCCTGGAACAATTTGCCCAACCGCTTTGAAAGAATCCGGTAAAAACAAAACGTCAAAATCAACAATGGGTGGAAGCAAATTACTGGGATCTTTTTCTTTATTGTTGAGCTCTCGTCCTAACTTTTCTTTGAACCGTTTTTCGTTATCTTCAAGTTCAGTTTTTCTATAGGCAAAATTAGCTCGCCCCACCATATTGTCAATTACAGATCTAAAATCCGATTCTTGATATTTATAGGAGTCACCGGCGGTGACTTGTCCGCCATAAAACTCAACAGCCTTAAAAAATTCGGAGGCATATTCTCGACCAAATGAATCCTCAGGAAACAAAATAGCAAATCTCTTAGCTCCTAGTTTTTCTACACAATAGGCAACCAGTGCTCTGACTTGCCTTTCAGGAGTCAGTGCTACGCGATACACATAGGGCCCTTTTTGAGTCAGTCCCGGTCGAGAAGAAAAAGAAATGTTTGGAATTCCATACTCAACAGATTTTTCAGCAACAAGATCAGCCGCAGCTCCCGGCAGGGGGCCGAGGATTCCAATCACTCTTTCTTCATTTACGAGGCGTTCAAATGCAGCCGCTGCCGTTGCTTCATTTGGACCGGTGTCTGCTTGAACAATTTCAAGTGGAGGTTGCATGCCTTCGAGTGCAAATTTTAAGCCTTCAACTAAGGCTTTGCCCGCGTTTCCTCGCTCGCCTGAGAGCGGAACCAATAAGCCAATGCGACGGTTTCCGATTTGCAAATTGGAATCCATCCGAGAAAGCAATTTTTGGGCTTGAACTTGGACTGGCGAACCGGGTGAAGAAACAGAAACGACCGATTGCAAGAGAGCCCGAGCCTCACCTCTTTGGCCCGCAGCCATTTTTATCGAAACTAATCTCATTTGAACCTCCGCGGCCGGAAAGTCCATGGGATATTCTTGAAGCAAAAAATTCAATTCGGCTTCGTTCAAGCGATTTTCAATTTGGTCCAAAACCAAAGCAGACATCTCTTTTGGGTCGGCGACACTGGTACTTTCACGACGTGCTTTTATGAATGCCAGTGTTGCCTCAAGCCACCCGCCTTCCTCAGCGGCAACCCGCCCCCAAAAAGGATAAATACTGGGGCGCTGAGAGGGGCTCACGGTCGAAACATCCAGTTCCTCCAAAGCCGAGAGCGATTCTTTTCTTTTTCCTAAATTGTAGAGGCAAACGGCATTTAAAAATTGGGCATCACCAGCAAAGCGCGATCCTGAACCGAAATTTAAAATTTTTTGGTAATAATCTGAGGCCGCCAAAAAATCGTTTTGAGCCGTTGCCTCCCTTGCCAGAAGATATGAAGCCTCATCCGCAAATTGCCCTGCCGGATAATTTTTTAGATAAGTTTTGAATTGTGAAATACCGTCTCGCTTGTTTCCTGAATCATAGTTTTTGCGGGCTGTCTGATAGTAACGGCCGATTTCGGGCGCATCATAAATTTTGCGATTATCCGTAGGGCCAACTTCAGCCTGAGTGGCCAGTTGGGAAGAACTTGAAATTCCTTTTGGAGGATTTAAATTAGGCGAAGCTGTTTTCCTTTGGGGAGCACTCTCATTTCTGAGGCCCTGACGGACGGAACCTGAACCCACTCCTCCAGAGGTTGAACAATTCCAGAAAATAAAAGAAAAACTAAAAATCAAAATAACACTTTTCATTTGTGGGCTGAGTTTAAGGCTTAAACTCAGGTCCCATCAAGCAAGGTTCTCAGAAATTTTAGTTTTTCTAAAAATGCCTTTTTTTTAAAAAAAAGGGCGTCATTGAGGGCGAGCCAAATGACATGGAGTTTTAAACTTTTTCGCTTCAAACTCATTTTGTAAGCCTGAAACCAATTTCTATTTTGCGCTTCCCGTCCAAGCGCTAAAATGACCCCATTTTCTTCTTTAAAACGGGACAGATTTTGAACATTAAGTACCGAAGCGTTAACGGCATGCCGACGATAGAAATAATATTTTTTAGTGGG
>CAXNEW010000001.1:0-87421 GCA_964201665.1 Bdellovibrionota bacterium | reverse complement strand
CAATTGGAACTAGAGCATCAATAACTTTTAACCCTTTTTGTAGGGGCTCTTTTACGGACTGTCTTTTTACAATTCCGGGAGCCTTGGTTTCGACGACTCGAGACTCAGTGGACTTGATCGGCCCAAGTCCATCAAGAGGTAATCCGATTGCATTTATAACTCTACCGGCCAGTCCAGGACCAACTGGAACCTGCAAAATTTTCCCAGTTCTTTTTACGGTGTCGCCTTCTTTAATGGCTACATCAGTACCGAAAATTGCGACTCCCACGTTATCTTCTTCAAGGTTGAGCGCAAGGCCATAGAGTCCGCCTGGCATTTCAAGCATCTCACCCGCCATACATTTCTGGAGACCGTGAACTCGGGCGACTCCATCGCCAACAGAAATAATTGATCCTGTTTCGTTAACCTGAACTCGTGTTTCGAAATCTGAAATTTGCTTTCTAATAAGTGAGCTAATTTCTTCGGCCCTTAAACTCTGCATTTCATTTTCTCCTTGCAACTCTAAACTTAAGCTTCAGCCTGCAGCAATTTGCGATGCATAGCCTGTAAACTCGACTCCAATGAGGTGTCGAGGGTTTTTCCCATAACATGGACACGAACGCCTGCAATTAACTTTGGATTTATGCGGGATTTAAAAACCACTTTTTTTCTAAAAAGCGTTTCGACAATTTTTCTCAATCCTTCGAGGTCGCTCTCAGAAAGGGGTGAAGCCGTTTCAACAAGGCCCTCAACGGCACCTTCTTCTTTCAGCACTCTTTCACGAAAATCTGAGACGATTTCAGCCAAAACTTCGATTCTTTTTGCATCAACTAGCACTCGCACAAACTCAACTACTGAACTCGGAAGTTTCATTAGAGCAAGCACTTCTTTTAAAATCTCCCATTTTTCTTTTGGAGTAAAAGCGGGACTTTCGAGAATAGTTTTGAGCTCAGAACTATCTCTAATGAGTTTCTCGAGTCCGTCTAAACTGTCTAAAATTTCTTTTTTGGGGCCTGTTTCTAAAAAGCCAAACAGTGCCTTGGAATATCTTGAGGCTATCACTCTAGGAGAGGCCATTGTTTTTTCCCCCGATTTCTATTTGATTTGCCCCGCCAAACCTATCCAGCAAACCTTCATGAATTTTTCTTTGCGCATCTGGCTCCGCCTTAGCACCTGTAACCATTTCCATGGCTCGCTCCACAGCCCTTTCAACCACTTCTGCTTTTAAAGCCCTGCGCGCAATCTCAACCTCATTCAACGCTGTTGCCTTAGATTCTTCAAGAATTCTTTGGGCTGTAATTTTTGCATCTTGCACAAGTGAGTCGTAAAGTTTTTTTCCTTCTGCTTCGACTTCGTTGATCATTTTTCTTTGAATTGTTTCTATCGATGCGATTTCGAGTCTTGCTTTTGAAGCCTCGTGGGTTAGACCTTCAAGTTCGAGCCGGGCATCGACTATTTTTTTTGAAATGTCTTCAGACCGAGTTTTCAGCATTGTACGAATGGCTGCTTTTCCGCCAAAATAAATCAAAGCACCCACTCCGGCTACCTGGCAAAGAGCAATCAGCTCCCTAACTCCGGGGCCACTTAAATGTTCAGCACCGCCTACAGCCACAAATTTAAACTCCCTTAAAGTTTTGTGGGCCGGAACCTTTATTTCCTGCCTCATGACCCGTTACCAAAACAATTTGGTCCAACATCATTTTTGAAATTGCTGGAATTTCTTTTTCCAATTTCGCAAACTCAGATCGAATTTGACTTTGTACTTGATCGCGCACACCTTTAATTTCGACCGCCGCCGTTTCGCGACTTGCAGTTAAAATTGCTTTTTGTTCTGTGATGGCTCTATTTTTTAAACTTTGAAAAATTTCATTTGATTTTTTTCGAGCAGCAACCAGGTGCTCATTGAGTTTTGCAGTAATTTCGGAAAGCTCTGTTTTTAGTTTGTGCGCTTCTTTTTCGCGCCCAGCGATTCGATTGTCTCGTTCAACAATTGTGACTGACAATTTTTTTAGAGCGACAAAAGACATTGCGAAATAGGTCACAACAAAAATCAAAAACATTGTTGTAAATGATTCGTTGACCCCAAGCTGTGTGAACATCTTGACAAGGGTATCCATAAGGGATCCCTAAAACAGCACGAGAGAATCAAAGGGTCAACAAACTAAACTGTTTGGCTCGAGGAACTTGGTTGCATTTGAGTCGTGCCGTCAAACATTCCTCCCTCTTCAATTCTCAAAACAGGTGAATGGATACTTCCTCGAACATATCCTGTTGGATGAATCTCAACACGGTTGGTCGCGCGAATTTCACCCTCCATGTATCCAGCAACTAAAACGGTGTCGGCATCTATTTGAGCCTGAACTTTAGAGTCAGGTCCTAGAATTAAAGTATCGCGCGTAAAAATTTCACCTTTAAAATTTCCGTCTATTCGTACGATCCCTTCAAAAATGAGTCTTCCCTCAAAATCTGCACCCCGACCAATAATTGCGGTGATTTCACTCTGAACTGGAACATCGCCCTCATTAAAGTTTGTTTCTGTATTCACTTTTTTATCGGTTTTATTCACTTGCTAGTTCCCCGATCCGGCCGATCTCAAAAGATGAAGGACTCTGTTTAGCGAGTCTCTCCCAGAAAAATAGACCTCGAGGCTTCCTCTATTTAGGTTTCCTCGTAAACTCACTTTCGTTCCCAAAAGCAGCCGAAGCTCGTCCTCAATTGAAGAAATTTCATTGAGCTTTGGTAAGGCACCTCCCGACAAGTTCGCACTTTCGCCATTGTTCGCTTGAGTTTTTGCGCGAACCGAGCTCATGCGAACTCTGTTTTCTACGTCGCGAACGCTTAAAGATTTTTCGACAATTTCTTTCGCCAATATTTCTATTTCGGCTTCGGTCACCAGGCCCAAAAGAGCACGCGAGTGTCCTTCAGAGAGGACTTTAGAAACAACCATTTCACGAACCGAGCCCGGTAACTTTAGGAGCCTCAAAGTATTTGCAACCGCAACCCTCGATAGACCTAGTTTTTGGGCAAGCTGTTCTTGGGAATATCCGTGTTTTTTTAAAATCTGGTCGTAGGCTTGGGCTAACTCTATGGCGTTGAGGTCTTCGCGTTGAATGTTTTCAATCAGGGCAACTAAATCATTTTGGAGTTGTCCAAAGGCCTGATCCTTTAAAACAACTGGAATTTTGTGAAGACCAATTTTTTTGGCCGCTCTCCACCGCCGCTCACCAGCAACGATCACAAAACCATTCGGGCCTGAAGGCCGAACCACAATTGGCTGAATGAGCCCATGCTCTCGAATGCTGTCTGCCAGTTCATCTATTTGTGCTTGGTTAAAGTTTTTACGAGGTTGATCGGGATTTGGAAATACTTTTGATATTTCAATCTCAAGAAATCCCTTAGAAAGATCTCCGGTCTCCGACGACTTCTCAGGCCGCGCTACTTCGCTCGCGAGCGAACCAGGCCCTTCTGAGCGAACTTGGGGAGCAGAAGCTTTTTGCTCTAAAGAAGGTTTTCCTTGGTCTCCTAAAAGAGCGGCTAATCCTCGCCCTAGGGCTTTTCGGTTTTCATTTGGCTTTGGGGTTTCTGGGTTTTGTGACATAAAAAAAATCCTTTAATTAATTATACTTGAGTTTCTGGAGAACGATTTTCTTCTTTCAAAGGCTGAAGGCGATCAACGGGATCAGGAGGAACAACTGATCCAAGCGAACTTACCATTTTTTTCCCCTCCGTTCGCGCAACAAGCTCTTGAGCAACCTCAACGTACGAGCGAACACCCAGACATGTGGGGTCATAAACCACCCCCGGAACTCCGTGCGAAGTGCTTTCCGCCAAGCGAACTCTCCTCGGAATTACAGCATTGAAAACCCGTTCCCCTGCAAAGCCCCTGACTTCTTGAAAAATTTGCTTTGAAAGATTCGAACGAGAGTCAAACATGGTCAGAAGTATGCCTGCTTCGTTTAAATTTTTATTGAGATGTCTTTTTACTAAGTCAGTCGTTTTTAGGATGTGAGTAAGGCCCTGCAATGCAAAAAACTCAGTTTGAAGTGGAACAAGATATGAATTGCTTGCGCAAAGCGCGTTGAGGGTCAAAAGCCCGAGCGATGGGGGGCAATCGATTAGGACAAAGTCATATTCGGTAATGCGAGGCGTCAAGGAATTCGCCAGCCGGAACTCACGAGCCATTAGACCCGCAAGCTCTACCTCTGCGCCGGCCAGATTGGTGTCTGCCGGAACAATGTGAAGGCCATCAATTTTAGTTTCAACGATATTGGCTTCTAGTGGCGAGTCCTCTACCAAGGCGTTGTAAGAGTTTTTTTCTTCAATCTTCTCGGGAGAAATATCTAAGCCCGCACTTAGATTGCCTTGGGGGTCCAAATCCACTAGCAAAACTCTTTTTTTCATTTCAGCCAGCGCAGCGCCTACATTAATTACAGTTGTAGTTTTACCAACCCCGCCCTTTTGATTGACTATCGATATTATTTGTCCCATTTTTTCCCGGGTGTGGAGCTTAACGCCCAACCAAGTGGTTAGACTTGAAAAAACCCCAACACTTTCCTTTCATCAGACAGGAAAACTCATGGGTTCAAAAAATGCAACTGGCTTAACTGATATTGAGAGTTTTTTTTGGTGAAAACCCAAAGCGGCGCTTCCCTAAACACTGAATCGCGAACGGAGTCTTCTATACTCCTGGGCCCACTAAAGGCTCTTGCAAAAAGCGTGGCCCCTGAAGGCTCAAAACCAAAACCCAAGACCGTTTCACGTGAAACATCTTCGAGTCTTTTTGGAGCAATAAAAAATCTTTCCTTGTAATCCACTCCTATTGCTGTCTTGAGGGCCATCAAAAATGATGCTTTTTTCTGATCCGACTCAACAAAGACGCAAACACTGCCCGGATTTAACCACAAAAGAGGAAAACCCAGAACTCCTGCTCCAGCCCCAACGTCAACAAAGACTCCTCCGTGCGCAAGAGGAGGCCAGGTTTTCAGGGCTTTCTCGCTTTCACTAAGCCTGGCACTAATGTCAGAGCCGAAAAGCCTGTGTTTTTTGTTCCACTGATTTGCCAAAGACAAATAGCATTCTACCAGCTTGGCCCTATCGCCCTGTTTCACGTGAAACACCTTCTGGAGCACCGAAACGGTGGCTAGCTATGCGAAGTGCGGCTGACGGGGTAACGCCGGGAAGTTTAACGAGCTCCCCGACTGTTCGCGGTTTCTTAGCCTCAACAATTTCAGCCACCTCAAAACTAATTCCCGGGATCAGGCGGGCGTCAAGATCCGGAGAAAGCCTTCTATCCAGAAGCCCGCGGAGCCTTTGCCGCTCTTGGGCCGAACGCAAAACATATCCAGAATATTTGGACTCAATTTCAATTGCCTCCAAAGCCACACTTGAAAAATTCTCAATTCCCTCAAAAAACAGGTCCGAACTCTCCCAGGTAACTTCAGGCCTCTTGAGATACTCACCCAAGGAAAGAACTCTATCTCTATCTATGCGAATGCGAACTTCCTTAGCGCGGCTCCTAAGAGACTCAATTTCAATCTTACTTTCATCAAACGAGCGCCTTTGGCCTTCTGAAAGCAACCCTAAACTTGAGCCAAGCAAAAAATACCGCTCCGCAGCATTGTCTTCGCGCAGTTCCAATCTATATTCTGAGCGGCTGGTGAACATTCGATAGGGCTCTTCGGACCCCTTTTCGACTAGATCAGAAACTAAAGTTTCCATGTACCCTCGAGATCGGTCTAAAAGAATGGGCTCAAGACCCTTTAAATATTGCAATCCCTGAATTCCAGCCCACAAACCCTGTGCCGCCGCCTCTTCGTATCCGGAAGTCCTATTTATTTGACCCGCCAAAAACAAACCTGAAACGAATTTAGACATCAAAGCCCCGTCCAAATCTCTCGGATCAGGGGAATCATATTCAACGGCATACCCAGGGCGAACCATGCGAACAGACTCTAAGCCCTTGATTGTTTGGAAAAATTTCTCCTGAACCTCTGCTGGCAAAGAGGTACTCATTCCATTGGGATAAACCAGACCAGAGCTCAGGCTCTCGGGTTCAAGAAAAATTTGGTGCCTGGGCCGTTCCGCGAATCTTTTAACTTTATCTTCAATACTTGGACAATATCGCGGCCCAACTCCGACAATCTCTCCCGAAAAAAGAGGGCTTAGGTGCATATTTTTACGAATGAGATCGTGAGTACTTTCAGAGGTGTGTGTCAAATAACAACAAATTTGAGGAAGATTGCGTCCAGATTTTTTCCAAGAAAAATTTCTTTGGTCCGGATCCCCCCATTGTTTTTCTAAATCAAAAAAATTAATGGTGCTCGCATCCAGTCGAGCCGGAGTACCGGTTTTGAGGCGCTTAATTCTATGCCCTAGGCTTTGAAGGTTTTGGCTAAGGCCATTTGAAACCAAATCTCCAAATCTTCCACCTACCTGCCGGCGATCTCCACAAAACATAAGCCCCTGCATAAAAGTTCCTGTGGTAATGACAAGTACCCTGCATTTGAGAGATCCAAAGTTTGTGCGAACTCCGACAACCGGCCCCCCTCCGGGCGAACAATCAACCCCAAGCGCTTCCCCTTTAATTACTGTTATATTTTCAGAGTTCGCGCATTTTTTTTGCTGGGCTCTAGAGTAAATTTCTTTGTCGCATTGAACTCTCGTCGAGCGAACTGCTGGCCCTTTGTTGAGATTCAGCCTCCGACTTTGAATTGAAGAAATGTCGGCCGCCTCACCCATCAAACCACCCAGGGCATCAATTTCAAAGACAAGGTGTCCCTTGGCAACACCGCCTATTGCAGGATTGCAAGACATCGCTCCAATTTTTTCTGGATCGAGAGTTAGCAAGGCAACGGTAAACCCACCTTTGGCCATAGCCCACGCAGCCTCTAGCCCCGCGTGACCTCCGCCAACGACTACGGCATCAAAATTTTTTTCGCCTTGAGCCATCTTTTATTTTCCTAAACAAAACTGAGAAAAAATTTGCCCAATGTATTCTTCGCCGAGATCTTTTCCTCGAGCCTTCAAAATAATCTCTTCACATTCTCTGAGGTCTTCTCCTGCTAATTCGAGAGGCCTAGCGCCCCGAATCGAGTCCTGCGCCGATAACAACAAAGTCTTTCCAATGCTCAACAGTTCTGCCTGCCTTCGTGAAACGAAAAAATCAACAACGGGTTTTTCACTAGAATTGATTTGGTTTATCCAAGACAACACAAATTCTCGAACTTGGGCGTTTTGTTTTTCAAAATCAAAAACCCCTTGTGGTTCTTGGCCTGAAACCAAACAACATCGGGGGTCTTGGTCCCAGTGTGAAAAAATGGCCAAATTCGGCATCGTTTGCAAATCAAAACCCAAGTTCATTTTGCCACCTAGGGAATTTAAAATCGAAAGGGCTTTTTGCTGGAAAACTTTCCCGTCAAAACATACATCACTAAACAGCAATTGTTTATCACTCAAGACGCCTGAGGGCTCTACCCAAATCACACCTCGAACACGCGAGAGAGCCTCGAGAGCCAAGCTCATTCCTTGTTCTTCAAGAACATCCGTCGAGTCCGCCCTGAGTCCAGCTGAATCTATAAATCGAAACCATTTGTTGTTTTTACCCTGAAGCCTCACTTCGACAAGATCTCGCGTGGTCCCAGGCCTTTCACTGACCAACGCAGACTGCACCCCTGACAGAATATTGAGAAGCGTGCTTTTACCAGCGTTGGGAGGACCAAGAATTAAAAATCGATCCTCTTGGGAGCCACGAGAAAGAGCGTCAAAAACATTTAAGAAAAAAACAAATCTGGACTCCAAGGTGCTCAGGAGTTCTCGGGCTGAATTAAGTTCACTTCCCTGCTCTTCTTCGGCCTCAGGAAAATCAATTGCCGCCTCAACCCGTCCTCGAGCCATTTGAACACATAAAAGCAGCTCGTCCCATGCAAGATTGACATTTTGGAATGATTTTTCAGGAGAAGAAGGGTCCAATAGTTTTTCTGACAAGCTTTGGTCAATACTTTCACTGGTTAAAGTAAAATTTAATTTCTCTGCGTCTTCCAATGACATTTGACCGTTAATAACTGCCCTGAAACTAAATTCCCCAGGAAGGGCTGGAGAAAAACCTATTCGCTTTAACTCCTTCGAAACAAGTTCAACGACTCCTACGGATCCGTGGCACTGAAGCTCAACAACATTTTCACCAGTGAAAGACTTTGGTGATTCAAAATTTAAGACAAGGGCCCTATCTAAAAGTTGCCCCTCTAAATTCAATATTTTTTTTAACGAAAAATGCCCCGGGGCCGGAAGGCCTCCAGAAACAATTTTACAAACATCCTTGATATCAGGGCCGGAAATCCGGATCACGCATACCGGCCCCCCGATCGAGGTCGCTACAGAAAAAACAGGCCGGCCCAGCCTCTGAAAATATTCAAGAGTCTGAGCCATAAATACTTAAAGGTCGCTGCCGCGATTAGATCCATCGTTGGACGACGATCCGCCCGATTTAAAGCCTGGATAAATCGGCGTTTCGCCGGGACGCAACCGATTGCCTATGTTGTCATCTGGAACATGTGCGGGTTCGGTGTAGGTGTCTTCAATTCGATTGCCATAATTTTCTGGTGCATCGGCGCCCGGACCACGATTGGGCCCTTGGCCGCCTCGGCCCCTAAAATGTCCCGATTGTCCCGAACGGTTGGGTCCACCTCCACCACCGCCCCTGCCACGATTGGGTCCTCCACCTGGGCCACGACGAGGTCCACCGCGTCCACCGCCTTGACCTCCTCCGTGCTGGGGACCTCGCCCGCGAGCCTGGCCGCCAGCGTGCCTGCGATTACCCATATTTGAATTTCCATCGTTGCCCTCTAGTGGAGCACCACCACTTGCATCAGCTCCTTCAGCAAGGTTTTCAATGGGCTTGAGGGTTTTCTTCAAAGGTGAGTCATCACGAATTTTAATTCGAATCCGTTTGAAATTACCTTTGCCAATACTCTCAGAAGTGACGTCACCAAGCTCTGCAATTGCGGTATGGATAATTTTTCGATCCCCAGGACTCAAAGCCTTAATGTAGCTAGGACGGCCCCCGCTTTCGAGAACCTTCTTTTTGAATTCCGAAGCAAGGTCTTTCAATTCCTGAATTTTTTTGTCTCTAAACCCAGAGGCATCAAAAACAACTCTAAAGTTTTCATTCTTTTCTGTAGTCGGCGCATTTGAAACACCTTCGTGCCGTCTCAAGACTCTCATGCTCAGATGAGAAAGCGCGTCCAATACTTCTGTGTTCTGACCCAGGAACTCTTGGGCTTCGTTTCCTTCAATATTGAAGAATTGCCCGGGCTGGTCGCTTTCAACCTTGGTGATCTGGACATCAAAGCCCAACTTCGCCGGAATTTCGTTTAAAAATTCCTCAAGGCTCATTCCTTCGCCGCTTCCTCCTTCATTTTTTTTGTTACTAATTCCGAGTAGATTATTAATTGCTGATTTCATGAAACCCATAGAATCAAGCTCCTTCTTGTACGGGTTGAAGTTTACGACTTTCCCTTTGCATAAAAACTTGTTGGGAAATTCCAACAACGTTACTGACGAACAAATACAGATTTAATCCCGCGGGCCATTCCGCTGAAAGAAATCCTATAAACAAATTCATTGCTATCATGATCCACTTCATATCTGGAGCCCCAGGCTGGGTGGGCTGAGTGGGATTTATTTTTGTGTAGGCCAACAAGGACAAGGTCCAAAGTACAGGCAAAACAAAAAATGGATCTTTGCTTGATAAATCTTGAATCCAAAAGGCGAAAGGCGCCTGATAAAGATCTAGCGAATGATTAAGGGCTCCGTACAGTGCAAAAAAGATTGGCATTTGCAAAAGAAGAGGTAGGCAGCTTCCAAGAGGATTAACTTTGTTTTGACGATATAAATTCCAAAGTTGAACATTCATTTCTTGAGCTTTGGCTTTATCGGTTCCATATTTGGCTTTTAGTTTTTCAATTTCAGGCTGAAGGGCTTTCATTTTTGCCCCAGACTCATAAACTTTTTTATTGAGAGGCCAAAACATCAGCCGAACCAGGAGAGTTAAAACAATAATAGAAAGGCCAAAATTACCAAACAACTTGTTAATCGCGCTCAGGGCACTCAATAAAATTCGAGCAATAAACCCAAAAAATCCTAAATCGATGGCCGCAGATAATTCCGGTTTAATTTTTTCAAGAATATCTCCGTCTCGTGTTCCAAAATAAACGCCCAAGGAGTATTCCGCCGAATTTGTGTCGCCATTAAATGGAAATGTAAATCCGTGCAGAATGTTAGGTTCTTTTTCGGTCCCGCCCATGCCCTTAAAAGCTACAAAGGGATTCCAGCTACCCTGCTGCACCATGGTGGTAACAAAGTATCGATCACCCCAGGCCAGCCACCCAATTTTGCCCTCTACGAGTGTGGGCTTCTTTAGGTCGCCGTCTCGATAGGATTTTTTGGAGTCATTCACTCCCGCCATAATGAAATTGTGATCTGTGGTGGGCCCCTGACCGACCCCATCAAGGCCCATAAACTCTAAATTGCCAACTTCGCCCTTAAATCCTTCAAGTTTGAGTTTGACGTTAAACTGCCCAGGAATTGCTGAATTTTTTTCATATTCCAGCTCGCACTTACCAAAAGAGTTTTGGGCCAGGTAGCTAACACTGGATTCTGTTTCTACGGGATTACCAAATCTTGAAAAACAATCATCGATTCGTGAATTCAAACTTGTCCACTGATAACCCTGCCGGGCAATGACAACAGGCTGTCTCTCTTTAACTCCCCGAACAGAGTAATCGCTTAAAGACAATCCACCAATTCTGCCGCCTGGAAAAAAAGAAATCCTTTGGCTTTCATTTAACTTAAGATCTAGTGCGGAGCTGGCGTTGGAGTTCCAAAGTTCCTGAATATCTCTTGGTTTGCTCCCAACAATTCCACTTGATGAAGGTTGTTGTTTTTCGGCTTTGAACTGGGGACTCTCAGGAGCGATTGAGTTGTCAAATGTTGAGCCTGTCGAAACTACTGGAGATATTTCTGCGGTTTTATTTTGCGCAAATTTCTTGTTGTAGGGCCTTAAAACAAAAACATCCCACAACAATATAGACGCAAGAATCAAACCCGCTATAAGCCAATTCTTTTTCATTTATTTAAACTTTCCGAGCATGGCACGGGGTCTAAGATAAAGCCCGTCCCTGAAAATGGATGGCATTTAATGATCCTCAGCAAAACAAGATGCGCAGCAAAAACAAAACCGTGGTTTTGAAAAGCCTCTTTTGCATAAACAGAACAGCTTGGTAAAAATTTACACGAGCATTCAATAGGACTCGTTGCCCTTAAAAAAGGATTCAATACGAGCTTATAAAATATATGTAGGGGTCCTAACAAAAAAGTTTTGTAAGAACTGCCTTTAAGTCCTGTTTCCAAAAATCTAATCCTATCTTCTCTGGAATTCGAAACTCGCCGCGAAGTCGAACCCAAACTGGAAACTGTTTAGCTTCCTGAGTTTTATTTAGGTCGTTTTTTCTGGCCAGCTCTAAAAAGCTCCGAATTTTCCTTTTAAGCTTGTTTCGCCGAACAGCATTTCCCGAAGACTTGGGGATCGATATCACCAAATGCTTCTTTGGGTTCTTAATTTTATTCTCATCCAAAAGAATTATTTTGCCCGCAACAAAGCCGGCCACGCGCTGTGGTCGACCTTCCGGACGAAACCATCCCACCCATTTTTTTGAACTTGGTGGCGCTTTAATGGTCTTTTGAATCACAAAAAAACTAGGCTCTACGGGTCTTAGAAGCAACGCTTACAGTTAAACGCTTTCTTCCTTTACGACGTCGGGCGCTGAGAACTCTACGTCCCCCAGCTGACGACATGCGTTCTAAAAATCCATGAACGCGCTTTCTTTTTCTACGACTTGGTTGAAATGTCCTCTTCATATGGATTTATGTCTATGGCATAAGACCAAGGACCAAATCAAGCAGGATTAGAAACGGGAGCAGATTCTTTGAATAACGACAAAACACTCGATTTTTTCGAAAGCCCCTCTACGGAGAGGGTTAAGGAAGGCCTTGAGCCTCCCTTACCTGAGCCCGGTATTAGAACTATTTTTGGGGAGTTCCTTTCTCCCAAGTACTCTTTTGAAACCTTTATTGTTGGAAAATCCAATCAGTTTGCCCACGCATCCTCAATGGCAGTCGCTGAAAAACCCTCTGTTTACAACCCTTTGTTCATTGCCGGAAAAACAGGTCTAGGTAAAACCCATTTATTAAAAGCAATCGGCTACAAAATAGCGACAATGCGGCCCCAGGTACGAATTGCCTATTGTTCAACTCAGAAGTTTATTGAAGAAGTCATTCAATCCATTCGGCACGATACTCGCCACCAACTTCACGAAACCTATCAAAACAACTGCGACATTTTGTTAATGGACGACATCCAGTTTTTAGCTAGGGCGACTTCGACACAGGACGAGTTTTTTCATATTTTCAATAGCTTATATGATGCTGGCAAGCAGATTGTCATAACATCGGATCGCCTGCCAAAAGAAATCTCGGATGTTTCTGACAGAATTATTTCAAGATTTGAGTGGGGCATGGTTGCAGACATCGAAATGCCTGAACTTGAAACTCGAGTTGCGATTTTAAGAGCGCGCGCTGATTCAGAAGGAATCCCCCTGCCAGATGAAGTGGCCTACCTCATAGGAAGTTTTGTTAAGTCCAATATTCGAGAGCTTGAGGGTTCACTAACCAAACTCGCGGGACATGCGGCCATTTATAATGTTCCCATTACTCCTGATCTGGTTAAAAAAGTTTTAAAAAATTATGTATCTGAAGGACAAAGGGTGGTGTCCATAGAAGATATCATTTCGACGGTTTCTCATTCACACGGAATCAAGCCTGCTGAAATGAGGGGGCCATCACGAAGAAGCCCCGTGGCTAAAGCCCGTCAAATGGTTATGTACCTTGCAAGAGAACACGCCTTTTTAAGTACGAATGCTATAGGACAAGAATTAGGGGGGAGACACCACACTACGGTTTTACATGGGTCAGAGTTCATTGCTGCAGAAATCAAGACCGATCCCATCCTCAGAAACCAAATTAAACAAATGGAAAACATGCTTCTAAATAGATAAAGCTGATCATTGTGGTAATTCAAATTAATCGTTAATGATAACTTTGGTGATTTTGATATGATGGATAACTTGTGGATTGTTGATGGAAAACCTGTGGATAACTCGTGGACAAAACATGAAATCCCCGAAAGCCAATACTTTTCCATTTTTTATCCACAAAGTTATGCACAGGAAAAGTCTAGTTCTTTCGTAGGTTTAAGTGAGTTTTCCCCGAAATTCATGAGTACATATAATATAAAACAACAACCTTTATATTTTTATAGGAAAAGTTTCTAATGGAACTGAAAATTCAAAAAAAGCATCTTTTAAAAGGACTCGAGCGCACTCTTTCAGTGGTTGAGAGAAGGAATACGATGCCTTCGCTTAATCACGCCCTCTTTGAACTGAAAGATGATGCATTACAAATCTCAGCTACAGATTTGGAAATTTTTGTAAGTTCAACAATACCTTGTAGAAGCCTCTCTTCAGGAAGATTGGCCGTACCTGCACGAAGTGTTTTTGAAATTATCAAAGAGTGCCCTGACAGTGATTCAGTTCATATTAAATCGCTGGAGGGAAATCGGGTCGAAATTCTTTCAGGCAAAAGTCAGTTTAGACTTTTGGGCTTACCTTCTGATTCTTTCCCTCACTTCAAAGCTTCTCCAAAGGGGCAGCTCACATCCGCAAAGTTATCCACTAAGGAGTTTTTGAAACTTCTCCAAAAAACAGAATACTCAGTGTGTTTAGAGGAAGTGCGTTATTTTTTAACCGGGATTTATTTAGAAACCGTTGAGGATGAAAAAGGGAAAACTCTTCTAAGGGCCGTAGCAACCGACGGGCATCGTTTGGCACTTATTGATTCACCTACGGCCGTTGTGGGTAATTTAAACCTTAAGAGAGGGCTTATAATCCCTAAGAAGGGTGTTGCAGAACTTAGGAAGCTTTTAGAAAGTTCTGAGGAGGATCAGTTTGAGATGACCTGTGATGAAAATCTCCTGAGGATAAATACAGGAGATTTTCATTTGTGGATCCGCCCTATCGATGGAGAGTACCCTGATTATAAGAAAGTTATCCCCGCTGGCCTACCCAATGTGGCCAAAGCAGAGCGCGCTAATATTTTAACGAGCCTTCGCAGAATGGCTCTTTTAGTGTCGGATAGGTCGAAGGTTGTAACTTTTGAATTTAAAAATTCTTCCCTTGTTTTATCCACAACCAACCCCGATTTGGGAGAAGCTACGGATGAGGTCCTTGTGGATTATTCGGGGACAAATCTAAAAACTGGATTTAACGTTCGTTACTACATGGATGCCTTGGCTCATTTTGACGGGGAAGAAATTGAAATTTCTTTGGGAGAAAAACTTCAGCCGGCAATTTTAAGGTGTTCAGCAAACCCGGGTTATACGGTTGTTGTTATGCCCATGAGGATTTAAGTCATTTCTTGTGAGGGTCAAAAAGACCGAAGTTTCAAATTTTAGAAATCTGTCCCAACAAACCATTTGGCTACATCCGCGTTTAAATATTTTGTTAGGTGTGAATGGTTCGGGGAAAACTAATTTTTTAGAAGCTCTTTTTTCAGTTATTAAAGGAAAAAGTTTTAGGCCCTATTCTGGGCGAGAAGATTGGTTATTCAAAACAAAAGGAACTCCCTCTGAAAATTGCAAAATTAATGTTGAGTTCGAAAATGAACTTGGGCTTAGCGAAACGCTGAGTTTGACTTTTGACAATTCGCTTGGCTGGACAACTCGGCAAAATGAAAAAAAAATTTCAGGCCGAGCTATTCAAACTTTGAGATCCCGCCCCATCGTGAGTTTTTCACCTGATGATCACTACTTGGTACGCGGAGGTCCTGAATTCCGGCGAGACTTCTTAGACGCAGTACTTAGCGATATCTGTCCCGGTTATGGCGAAACTTTAGAAAGATTTCAGAAAGCTCTTAAAAACAGGAATATAATTTTAAAAAAGGGCAAAGATAATTTTCAGATTAGAAAGTCCCTTGAGGTTGAGCTTATAGCGTGGACCGAAATTCTCGCCCAGGAAGCAGCGGCAGTATTTTTATTGAGATGGGAAATTTGGACTGAAATGGAAAAGAAGTTCAAATTTTTTGCTGGTGAACTGGGCTTGGAAAGTGCTTTCGGTGAACTTCAAATTATTTTAAAATCGGACATCGAGAGAACCCCTCAAGCAAACACTGCCAGCGCCCTTTCGACAACTCTTCACGATCAATTTAGTGAATCCTTAGAAAAAGATTGGGCTACCGGATGGACTCATAGAGGCCCTCAAAGAGACGACATTTTTTTTGGACTCTCAGGTTGCGACTCGCGGGCCCATGCCTCACAGGGACAAGCAAGAATGATCGCTTTCCTTATGCGTTGGCTTCACGTACACTGGATTTCTGAAGCAACGGGGCGGCAGCCTATTTTGCTGTTAGACGACTTTTCAAGTGAGCTTGACCATAGAATTAGGGCTCACCTGATTTCATTAATTTTTAGGGAAAAATCGCAAGTCTTTTTAACGGCGACAGACCTCCAGGGAGTCGACTTAACTGGGCTTTCTGATTACAACCATTACAGAGTGGAAAAAGGGAAAATCCACTCTGAAAACGGAGCTTTTTCTGATAGGGATAAATAATGTCTGACGAGGGTAAAGTTGTGTTGAATTCGGTTCCAGATCCTGGAGCTTATGATTCTTCAAAAATCAAAATTTTAGAGGGCCTGGAAGCCGTACGTAAGCGCCCAGGAATGTATATCGGTGACACGGGCTCGAGGGGCCTCCACCATCTCGTACAAGAAGTCGTAGATAACTCAGTTGATGAAGCCTTGGCGGGTTTTTGTAAATCCGTGAAAGTCATAATTCACGTTGATAATTCCATAACCGTTGAAGACGATGGCCGTGGTATTCCTGTTGATATTCATCCTGATATGGGCGTTTCGGCGGCAGAGGTTGTTTTAACTAAACTCCATGCAGGCGGAAAATTTGAAGGCAGCGCTTATAAAGTTTCTGGTGGTTTGCACGGAGTTGGTGTCAGTTGCGTAAACGCGCTTTCTGAATGGCTTAGACTTAAAATCAGAAGAGATGGCAAAGTTCATGCAATGACCTTTGAGCGGGGAGTCCCAAAAGCTCCTCTTGCGATTGAAGGAGATACTCAAGGTCGGGGAACAACCGTAACCTTTAAACCCGATCCAGAGATTTTTGAGACTACTGAGTATAGTTTTGATTCTCTTTCTTCGAGACTTAGAGAGCTTGCCTTTTTAAATCTTCAACTTCGAATTTCGATTCACGATGAAAGATCAGAAAAATCAAACGAATTTTATTATCCAGACGGAATTTCTTCCTTTGTTGAATATCTCAACAAAACCAAAACTAAAATTCACGACGATGTAATTTATATCAATACTGAAAAAGCTGGAACCCAGGTGGAACTCGCTCTTCAGTGGAATGATGGATATAAAGAAAATATATTTACCTTTGCCAACAATATCAACACTTCAGAGGGCGGCACTCATCTTCAGGGATTAAAGGCGGCTTTAACAAAACAGATAAATAAAGCGATTCAAACTTACAATCTTTCAAAAGACTTGAAAGAACCTATAGAAGGGGAAGATTGTCGAGAAGGCCTCTCTTGTGTCATTTCAGTTAAGCTTCACCACCCCCAGTTTGAGGGACAAACAAAAACTAAATTAGGAAATTCTGAGGTTCGAGGGCTCGTTGAGGCCGTGGTTAATGAAAAACTCGGTGAGTTTTTTGATCGCAATCCCGCTCCGACAAAGCGAATTATTTCCAAAGCGCTTGAGGGCGCACGAGCTCGAATCGCAGCAAGAAAAGCTCGAGAGCTCACTCGAAGAAAAAATGCTCTTGAGTTTTCGGGACTCCCCGGAAAAATGGCAGATTGCCAAGAAAAAGATCCAGCTCTATGTGAACTTTATTTGGTGGAAGGGGACTCCGCGGGCGGGTCGGCAAAACAAGGCCGAAATCGCCGCTTCCAGGCTATTCTCCCGCTTAGAGGTAAAATTTTAAACGTCGAGAAAGCTCGTTTGGATAAAATGCTCGATCACGAAGAAATTCGAAGTTTGATTACAGCCATGGGAACAGGCGTGGGCGAAGGTGAAGGCGATTTTGATATTTCCAAATTGCGTTACCATAAAATTGTAATAATGACAGACGCCGATGTAGATGGCGCTCATATTCGAACCCTTTTGTTAACTTTCTTTTTTAGAAAAATGCCTATGATTATTGAGCGGGGATTTCTCTACATTGCCCAACCTCCACTTTATAAAGTTAAAAAAGGCAAAACTGAATTCTATGTAAAGGACGACAAAAGCTTACAAAATTATTTGATTGAAGAGAGTTTGGAGCGAGGCTTTTTGCAAAGCTCTAAAGGAAATTCATTTTCTGCAACAGATTCCAAACGCTTGATAATGCAAATGCAAAAGTTTGGGAATGTGTTTAGGGCCGTTGCTCGAAAGGGTGACCCACGAATTTTGCAGTTTCTGATTTTAGAAGCCCTTCTTGCTGAAGAAAGTTTGAAAACAGAAGAGTCCCTAAAGGGCGTTGCAAACAAAGTAGACGATTTTTTAAAATCGACTTTTCTAAATGGTAGCAGTGAAATGAAGTCTGAGATTTTGGCAGACGGAGAGGCAGCTGGGTTTTTTAAACTCATTATTGAAAGCAGCCAGGGCGGTGCCCGATTTAAAACGGAATTCAACAAGCAACTTTTAGAAAATCCGGACATTGTGGAAGCTCAAAAGTTGCAAGGCTTTGTAAAGGAAATTGGTGGCCGCCCCTTCAGTCTTAAGCAAGGTGACGAAGTTCGAGTTTTTCATGATCCCGATGATTTAGTTTCTTTTGTTTTGGAAAGCGGAAAAGAAAAATTTTCCATTCAACGATACAAAGGTTTAGGTGAAATGAACCCTGAACAACTGTGGGAAACAACAATGGACCCTGAAAGAAGAACTTTCTTACAGGTGAGCGTACAAGATGCGGCAGCAGCGGATGAAATTTTTTCAGTTCTCATGGGCGAAGATGTTGAAAGCCGCCGGCAGTTTATTGAGAAAAACGCCCTTAGGGTTAGAAATTTAGATATTTAATCTATGGAAGAATCCAGTAAAAAAAACTTAGAGCAAATTAACATTGAAGACGAAATGCAGGGTGCATACCTCGAGTATGCCATGTCTGTTATTGCCGGACGAGCCTTGCCCGATGTTCGTGATGGTTTGAAACCCGTTCACCGTCGGATTTTATTTGCCATGAATGAACTCGGTAATTTTCATGACAAAAGATATTTAAAAAGCGCGCGTATCGTGGGTGATGTGATTGGTAAATATCATCCCCATGGGGATTCAGCCGTCTACAATGCCATGGTTCGAATGGCCCAAGATTTTTCGCTTCGATACCCAATTGTGGACGGTCAGGGGAACTTCGGAAGCGTGGATGGAGATAGTCCTGCTGCGATGAGATACACCGAAAGCAGAATGTCTCGTTTGGGTGGCGAGCTTCTTACAGATATCGACAAAGCAACAGTTGATTTTGGCCCCAACTATGACGGATCAATGAGGGAGCCTCTTGTACTGCCCACTCGCGTTCCAAATCTTCTGATTAATGGATCCAATGGCATTGCTGTAGGGATGTCCACCAACATTCCTCCTCACAATTTAGGCGAAGTCGTTCGCGGTTGTATTGCACTCATTGAAAATCCAAATCTGACAATCGAAGATTTAATGAAATTTGTTCCTGGCCCCGACCTACCAACCGCAGGCATTATTTCTAATTTAAGCGGAATTAGAAATGCCTACCGGTACGGAAAAGGCTCGTTTACCATAAAGGGCCGATCTCAAATTGAGAGTATTGGCAAAGACAAAGAGGCCCTGATTATTACTGAACTTCCCTACCAAGTAAATAAATCCACTTGGATTGAAAACATAGCAAACTTAGTTAGAGACAAGGCGATTGAAGGAATTACAGATTTAAGAGATGAGTCTGATAGAGACGGGATGAGAGTTGTAATTGAACTCCGTCGGGGAGAACAATCGCAAGTAGTTTTGAATAATTTGTATGCAAAAACACAGCTTCAGATTTCGTTTGGAATCATAATGCTGGCCATTGATCATGGTCGACCGAAGCTTTTCAATTTAAAAGAACTTCTTCATGCTTTTATTGAACATCGTCGAGTGGTCGTTACCCGTCGATCTGTATTTGAGTTGAACAAAGCAGAGGCTCGAGCCCATATATTGGAAGGGTTGCGAATTGCCCTCGAAAACATTGACGTCATCGTTGAACTCATTAAAAAAGCCCAAGGTCCAAGCGAAGCCAAAGCGGGGCTACAAGAAAGTTTCGGCCTGTCTGACAAACAATCTCAGGCGATTCTAGAGATGCGGCTACAACGGTTAACTGCGCTTGAAACTAAAAAGTTAATTGATGAACTTACGGAAGTTAAATCCGAAATTGAAGCTCTTAAGAAAATTCTGGGTAGCGATTCAGAGTTGTTCAGGGTAATTAAAGAAGAACTTCAAAAAATTGAGGAACTCTTTGGTGATAAACGAAATTCTGAAATTGTAGCCGAGGAAAATAGCGATTTTTCAGACGAAGATTTTGTTCGCGATGAGCCTGCGATCGTCACTGTTACAAATGCGGGATACATCAAGCGTTGCTCGAAAGAAACTTATCGATCGCAAGGTCGAGGCGGGAAGGGTGTTAAAGGCGGAAATACCGGAGAAGAAGATTTTATTTCCGATATTTTTGTGGCAAGCACTCTTTCGTACATGCTTTGTTTTACAAATACTGGAAAATTATTTTGGTTAAAGGTGCACAAGATTCCAGAAATGAGCAGAACAGCTCGAGGTCGGCCTATTGTTCAACTCTTGAATCTAGAAAATAACGAAAAAGTTCTTTCGAGGCTTCCTGTTGAAAGTCTTGATCAAGATAAATTTGTAATTATGGTTACAAAAAAAGGAATCATCAAGAAAACGGAATTGAGTTCGTTTTCGAATGTGAGAACTTCCGGAATTATTGCAATTAGTTTTGATGAGGGCGACGAACTTCTCGGCGCTGCGCTCACCTCTGGAAAAGATCATATTTTCTTGGCCACAAGACTCGGACAGAGCATTCGATTTTCTGAAGAAGACGTACGGCCGATGGGCAGAACGGCCAGAGGTGTGAAAGGGATTGAGCTAGATACCAATGACGAGGTTGTAGCCCTAGAAATTCTTCCCAACCAAGAAGCCGATTCAACAGTTGATTTTAAACTTTTAAGTGTAACCACTCGTGGGTACGGAAAACGAACGCCGATTTCTGAGTACAGAACTCAGGGCCGTGCGGGTTCTGGAATAATTAACGTAAAAACTACAGATAAAATAGGCGAGTTGGTTTCGGTCAAAAAGGTCTGCCAAGGCGACGATATTATTGTTGTAAGTAATTCAGGCCAAATCATTCGCACTTCTGCCGAAGCTATTTCGGAAATGGGAAGAAACACCCAGGGAGTTCGAGTTATCAGCATGGATCCCAATGAAACCGTTCAAGCAGTTACAGTAGTTCGTGAAGAAAATGTGGATCCTGAGCCAACGGTTCATTAATCTTCTTGGCCTGAGCCTAGCTTTATTTTTTGGAGCGGGATGTACGGGCCAAGATGAAAGTCATCGATGGTTGCTTGCTGAGCAATACGTAAAAGCGGGTAACTATCGTCGGGGGATTGATGAATATACTCGGATAGTAAATTCATCATCAAATTCTACAAGATCGATTCGAGCTCAAATGGAAATTGCGAATATCTTTGGATCCCATTTAAAGGATTTTCCTAAGGCCATTGCTTCATATAGAAAGGCTTCTGAAAGCTCAAAAGAAGCCTCAATAAAAATCCAAGCACATTTGGAAATATCAAAAATTTATTCGGAAAAACTAGAGGACCCCTCGTCGGCGGCCAAAGAGCTTGAAACCCTTTTTGATTCGATTGCGCAATTTCAAAAGGAAGGCCCCGATGTTTTATTGCTTTGTGCAAAAAATTTAATGGACGCTGGAAAGTTTGATTCTGCAGCAAAAAAATATGCAAGCTTTAGAACGCTTTTTCCTGGCCACAAGGAGGGACCCCGAACTTTGTTTGATGAAGCCCAGGCCCATTTGGCGGCAAGAAATTTAGATTCGGCAAAAGTCCTTTTTAATGAAACTATTTCTAAATTTTCAGAGTCCATTGAGTATTCGGCACTTGTTGGTGAGGCCTATTACGGCCTTGGAAATGCTCACGAGGCAGCAGGAGATTTAAGCACGGCTCTTGAATCCTACCAAAAAAGCTTAGCCCTCTACCCGAACAAAAAAGTCATAGAGCTAAAAATTGAAAGAGTTTTAAAAAGACAGAAAGAAAAGCAAATATGAAAACTACTCGATCTGAGGAACTCCATCGCCTGGCTCAAGGCCCCTTAGTGGGAGGAGTTAATTCACCCGTACGAAGTTTCAGACGGGTAAAAGCTAAGCCCATCCTTTTAGCCTCAGGCCAAGGCCCGTTTGTTAAAGATGTCGATGGGAATACTTTTGTTGATTTAGTCATGGGTTATGGCCCCCACCTTTTTGGCCATGCCCATCCCCACATTGTTTCTAAAGTAAAGAACACAATTTCAAAAGGAACTGCTTTTGGTTTTACAAGCGAAATGGAAATACTTTGGGCTCAACGAGTTTTAGCTCACCTTCCAGCAGCAAAAAAAATTAGACTTATGAGCACGGGAACTGAAAGTTGTGCGACGGCAGTAAGACTCGCGCGCGGCTTCACCAATCGAAATTTAATAGCAAAATTTTCGGGTCACTATAATGGCCACGTAGATAGCCTTCTTGTTGATTCTGGAAGCGGACTCGCAACACAGACAGTAACCGGACCCGGCTCTGCACAAGCTGATTCAGCGGGCTTGCCTCAAAACCTAATCGACCTTTCGCGCGTAATTCCCTTCAATGACGAAAAGGCCTTGGAAAAACTTTTTAACGATGAAGGTTCAAGTTTGGCAGGAATTATTTTAGAGCCCGTAATGGGAAACATGGGAGTGGTTCCCCCGGAGCCAGGATTTTTGAAAAAAATTCGTGAGCTTTGCAACCAAAAAGGAGTTGTTCTTATTTTTGACGAGGTCATGACCGGATTTCGGGTTTCAAAAAAATCGGCCCAGGGACTCTTTGGCATTGAGCCTGACCTAACCTGTTTGGCTAAAATTGTTGGCGGCGGATTTCCTCTCGCGGCTCTTTGTGGAAAAGCAGAAATAATGGATTGCTTAGCACCCACGGGCAAGGTTTATCAGGCAGGCACTTTTTCGGGCAATCCAGTTTGTGTCTCTGGGGGCCTGGCAATGTTGGATCTGATCGAGGAACAGGACCCTTACACGAAGCTCGATTCTCTGGGCTCGTGGCTTGAGGGCTGCGCAAATAGCTTGGCCGAAAAATATAAAATTCCTTTTCGGACCGAAAGAGTTGGTTCGATGGTCAGTTTTTATTTCAGATCTGGCCAGGTGCGAAATTCTGAGGATTGTAAAAATATTTCAAATGAAAACTTCAATCAGTTTTTTGGGTTTCTACTTGAGGAGGGTGTTTTAATGCCGCCCTCTCCGTTTGAAGCTTGTTTTTTATCAGTCGCCCACGACACACCGCAAATTCGAACAGAGCTTGAGCGCGCATTTTCAAATGTTTTTCAAAAAATGGGAAAATTCAAAATTGAGTCAGCCTAAGGAGCCCGACGAAGGTCAGGAAAATCAAAAAGTCTTTAAAAAATATGCGTATGCAGCGGCTCTTGGACTTTCTTTGTGTTTTGAGGTTTTGGCGGCTGGACTGCTGGGGTATTTTGTTGGGGCAAAAGCCGATATTTGGCTAGAATCTAAGGCAAAATTGGGAACAGCATTTTGCGTAATTTTTTTTATGGGCGTTGCGTTGTTCCACGTGGTGAGACAGCTCGAAAAACTGCAAAAGGTTTTAGATAGAAATTCGTAAATGTTGACTGTTGGATTGGGGTTTCTAGTTGGAGGAATTGGTGTTTGGGGGCTGACCTGGGGTCTAAGGGTCCTTATTTCAGCAAGCGGGGATTCTTCAGGCCAAGAACCCAGTAAAAATAGAAATTTAAAAATCTTGTTTTCAGTTCTACTTTTGATGGGGCAATTTCTTTTATCTGCCTATTTGCTAAAGGTTGGCTCAGACCGAGGTCATTCGGCTCCTAAAATGGGCTTGGGCCTTGTGGGGGGAATCTTTTTTTGGGTTTTCTTGGGCGCCCTAATTGCAAAATTTAGGGATTCAAAAAAGAAGTAATTATTTTTAGGGTTGGCAAAACCGAAAGGTCAACGCTATAGAATAAGGCCCTCATGGCCGGTGGACACGGTTTTCAAATTTGGAATTTATTGCACGTGGAGTACCTTGATAAGTACCCCCACGTTGCCGCAGCTGGCGTCACAGCAACCCTACTTCTTGGGGCGGGACTTATTTATACTTTAAAGGCTCCAGCCTTGAGTTCTGCCTCTGGAAATGACCGCGACTTTGTTCCCTCTCCTCAATTTGGGATAAAAAACTCTTTTGAACTGGTTGCAGAATTCGTGCAGGGTTTGTCTAAAGACATCATTGGCCATCACTATAAAGATTATCTTCCGCTCTTAAGCTTTATCTTCATTTGGACGCTTTCTAACAACCTGCTTGGAATGATTCCAACCCTGGGTTCGGCGACCGACAATATCAACACCACCCTTTCGATGGGCTTGTTTGTTTTTCTTTACTATAATTTTCAGGGTTTTCGAGTTAATGGGTTTAAGTATTTAGAAAACTACACGGGTCATTTGCACGGAGCTCTGCTTTTGTTTTTGGGTCCGATTATGTTTTTGATTGAGCTTGTTTCTCATGGAGCAAGGCCCGTAACCTTGGGTATTAGGTTGCGATCAAATATTTATGGCGATCACGTTGTTCTAGGAATCATAAATGACTTGGTTTTTAGATTAAAAGAATTTATGGGAGAGACTCTGGGAATCGTAGGGACTTCCTTAGGTTATGTGCTTACGGTTGTGGCGCCGCTTCCGATTGTAATTTTGGGTTTTATGGTCTGCGTAATTCAGGCCTTTGTGTTTATGTTGTTAACCGCCATTTATATCGGCATGGCCACTGCCCATGACGACCACTAAGTGAATGTGGTGGCATTTTTAGGAGGATAGATAAAATGAAAAAACATGGATTGGTCTTAATTGGAATGAGTTTGTTGCCCGCTCTAGCTCGAGCTGAAGAAGCCGCGGCAGCTGCCGGAGCTGCAAGCTCTGTTGTTGGTAATGCTTATTGGGCAGCGGGCTTGTGTATGGGCCTGGCCGCAGCTGTTGTTGGTTTTTCACAAAGCCGAGCTGCTGTTGCTGCACTTGAAGGCATTGGTCGCAACCCTGCCGCTCAAAAAGGATTGTTCACTCCCCTAATTTTGAGCTTGGCTCTTATGGAGTCCTTAGCTCTATTGGCTTTCGTCGTTGCTAACGGCTTAGCTGGTAAATAATTTTTAAATTAAAAAGGGCGCTGCGAGAATTATCTCGCAGCGCCCTTTTTTTATTTTCGGTGCAAAAAGGCGTTCTCCTCGACTGGCAAACCTAGGAAGCAAGCCACTGAAAAAAACCCTAAAAAAAACAAGAGCTTATAGACATACAAATAACCTTGATGCGTTTAACGCGTTGCGCTATATGATCATGTCATGATTGCTTCGAAGTCTTATTCCATCAAAGGATTTGTTTTAGCCTTCGGAGCTTTAATTTATCTTGGGGCGGATCCTTCCCTAGCCAATCCTTCCCTAGCCAATCCCTGTCAGGGCACTCTCGCTGAAGTTTTCAAACAGATTGAAGCCGTAAAATTTATTCGGGATGATCTAACTCAAAGTCTACGGGGACAGGAACTTTCAGGCTCCTATCCTTGGCAAACAAATCCCGATCACTCCAAAGTTTTTCGTGAGTTTGAAGATGATTATTTAAAGCTCATTGAGCTTGGCGATCCCACACTTTTAGGTTCCGCATTTAAAAGCAAGTGGGGATTAACTGAAATCCAGTTTGCAGATGTGATTTCGTTTTACTCAGTTCATATTTGGGAAGACCCCACTTTGAGTGCCTTTGGCCAGGATGCGCGAGTTCGTTTTTTTGATCGCTTGCGGTTTTTGCATTTTGCCGACTTTATAAAGAACACTAACAAGTCTTTAGGTCGTGCCTATTCCAAAAAACAAAATTTAACCCTGCTAACTGTTAAAGACTATTTTATTTATTTTCATAAAAACATTACGCAAATGTCGGTTCCACAAATAGCTGATGATTTGAATGTAACTGAAAATGAGATTTATCAACTTTTGTCAGACCTAAGAATTTCAATTGATACTAAATGGCAGAGCACAAAGTTTAAAAATTTATTTAGTGAAATTGAAGTTCAACGGGGTCTGTCGGGAGGCGTGCTGACTGATGATTTTATTTTAGAGACTTCTCAAAAACACAAAGTTGGATTTGAGGCTCTTAAGTTCTATTTGCACTATTTGGGAAGCTTTCAAAATGGAAGGCCATGGAGTGCGGGTGATATTTTTAAACTAAAAGAACTTAGACTCCAAAAAAGATTAACAATTTCAGAAATTGCAAATTCACTTAACCGCACTGAGGCTTCAGTAAGTGCAAAACTTTCAACCCTGGGGCTTGTGGCCAACATTCAAAAAGGAGCTGACCTGATAGTTCAGCCACCTTATGGAGCCCTTAAAGAAAAGGGGCAAATACAAGTTGAAGCCTTAATGAAGTTTGTTTTGGGAACAGGCTTTAACAATCGTAGCCATCTAGCAGAGCTTCTTGAAGTTCAGGCGAGTTCCTTTGATGCCTTTGTAGCTCGCCACAAATTAGATTTTTTGTTTGATGACTTTGGGACCCGGTCCGCCTCGCTTAAAGACTCGCCTGACTCATTGGAGGGTAAGGGGTTTCATCAGATTGTAGAGGCAAATCAAAGTGAAGCCCAAAGAAGCCTTAGAAAAGCTCAAGAAAAATTTTCAACCCAAAGAGATTTCATCGACAAAATTGTCGCCGAAGTTTTGAAATTTGATGAGGCTAGCGAATCCAAACTAAAAATGGATCCTAAAGAACTTTTAAAAACATACAAAGAATCCATAGAGGCAAATTTTTCAAATGATCCTCTTTTGTTTTTAGAGGCTCTGTTTTCTGAGCTTGAGTTAAGGACTGTGGCACACCGAGTAGATCTTTGGGATTTAAGTAGCAAGGAAACCTGCTTACAGAGGGGTTCCGTTTTTCAACCAGGCATAGAAATGCGGCTAAGAGCTCTTCAAAAACGCTACAGCGATTTTGTTATTCTAAAATTTTTAAAAGAAAATCCCAACACAGATTTTGAATGGTCCAATGGAGGACCCAAAACCCCATTTGAAAACACAGACCAGGCCTCCAAAGTTATGGGCACAGGGATTTATAGTCCCGCTCGCGAGCAGAAGCCTGCGGGAAGAAGTGCACACAAAAGAGTTCATGAGGGGCCTGAAGCATTTTGGATACACATTTACAACAAAGCAACGGAATCAGGAGTAGGGTTTGATTTGAGTAAGGTAGAGTTTCAAGGCGAATACACTCCTGAATTTCGCAAGCTTCTAACCCAAGTCTGGGATGCAAAGATTTTTAAATTTTTAAAAGAAAATCCAAATACAGATTTTAAGTGGTCTCACAGCGGACCTAAGACACCTTTTGAAAGTGGCAACCAGCCCTCAAAAGTTATGGGCTCGGGGATATATAGTCCCGCTCGCGAGCAGAAGCCTGCGGGAAGAAATGCACACAAAAGAGTTCATGAGGGGCCTGAAGCATTTTGGATACACATTTACAACAAAGCAACGGAATCAGGAGTAGGGTTTGATTTGAGTAAGGTAGAGTTTAATGGCGAATACACATCTGAATTTCGCAAGCTTTTAATACAAGTCTGGGACGCAAAGATTTTAAAGTTTTTAAAAGAAAATCCAAATACAGATTTTGAGTGGTCTCACGGCGGACCCAAGACTCCTTTTGAAAGTCGCAACCAGGCCTCAAAAGTTATGGGCTCGGGGAAACATAGTCCCGCTCGCGAGCAGAAGCCTGCGGGAAGACATGCACACCAAAGAGTTCATTCGGGATCCATAGAGTTTTACCAACACGTCAGCTCGCTTTTAGAACCTTATGTGGAAATCGATTCGAGTACTCGTCAAGTGCTGCTAGAGAAACTTGCCAAGAGACGTTAAAGATTCCTCCCGTTGGTCGGAATGACCTTAGGCGCGTACTTTGTAGATTCTTGCCCCGTGATCTTTAAATTTGTAGGCAATTTTTTTCAAGGACTATAGTAGGCCGCGTTTTTCGAAATATTCTTTTACAAATTTTGCTGTGAGGCTGGTGGTAGATTTCGCTTTGGCGAGATCTAAAGGTGAACCTTCAAAAACTATTTTGCCGCCATTTTGGGCGGCTTCGGGACCTAAATCTACAACCCAGTCGGCTGCGCAAATAATATCTAGATTGTGTTCGATCACTACTACTGTGTTTCCTAAGTCTACGAGCTTTTGCAGTAAAACCAGTAATTTTTTAACATCATCAAAGTGAAGCCCGGTTGAGGGCTCGTCTAAAAAGTAAATTGTTTTTCCTGTGGAGCGCTTTGAAAGTTCGCGCGCAAGTTTAATGCGCTGAGCTTCTCCGCCAGAAAGTGTGGTGGCAGATTGACCTAATTTTATGTAACCCAGGCCCACATCTAAAAGAGTCCTGAGTTTGGGCTCGATTAAGGGCTGGTTTTCAAAAACCGGTAGAGCTTCTTCGATTGAAAGGTCCAAAACATCGGAAACACTTTTGCCCCGAAAACGAACTTCTAGAACTTCACGCCGGTAACGGCGTCCGTGACAAACCTCACAGGGAACAAAAACATCCGCCATAAAATGCATTTCAACTTTTACTCGACCTGCACCCTCACAATTGTCACATCGGCCACCTTTGACATTGAAGCTGAAGGTTCCTGGAGTGTAGCCGCGAATTTGTGCATCAGGGCTTTGAGAATAAAGAGTCCTAAGGAGTGAAAACAATCCAGTATAGGTGGCAGGATTACTTCGCGGGGTTCGTCCAATGGGTTTTTGGTCAACGTGAACGACTTTGTCTACGTTATCAAAGCCACGCATTTCTTTAAAATGCAGGGGCTCTTGCAGGGAATGATACATTTTTTTTATTAAAGCTTTTTCTAAAGTATCTCGAACTAAAGAGGATTTCCCA
Source organism: Bdellovibrionota bacterium (assembly GCA_964201665.1). Classification (GTDB taxonomy): domain Bacteria; phylum Bdellovibrionota; class UBA2428; order UBA2428; family UBA2428; genus CAXNEW01. The sequence goes on along the minus strand of CAXNEW010000001.1, from coordinate 59,154 downwards.
GATCCACTGACGCCCGAAAAAACTATAAATTTACCTAGAGGAAGCGAAAGGTTGACGTCTTTTAAATTGTGGCCCTTGCAGCCCAAAATATCAATAGTTTTTGAGTTTCCAGTCCTGGGGTCGTGAGGCTCAAACACAAAATCTTTCTTGGTTAGAAACCGCGCAGTAGAACTTTCAGAAAAATCTTTTAGAAATTTTTCAGGAGCCCCGATGGCCACGACGTTTCCACCGTGAATACCGGCGCCTGGACCAATATCAACCAAGAAATCGGCAGCAAGCATTGTTTCTTCATCGTGCTCTACAACCACGACCGTATTGCCAAGGTCTCTCAGATTTTTGAGGCTCGTTAGAAGTTTTTGTTGATCTCTTGGGTGAAGTCCAATCGAGGGCTCGTCAAGAACATACAGAACTCCACTCAATTGGGAGCCCAGTTGAGTGGCGAGGCGTATGCGTTGAGCCTCTCCTCCAGAGAGGGATTGAGTGCCACGATTCAGAGATAAATACCCAACACCCACATTAATTAAAAAATGCAGGCGTGAAATGACTTCAGCGCCAATTCGTTGCATGACCGGATGTTTTGCAAGGCTCTCGGGTATTTCTTTTTCAAAAAATGATTTTAGGTCGATGCAGCTTTTTTCACACAATTCAGAAATAGTTTTTTCGGCAATTCTTACACAGAGCGCCTCTGGTCGCAGCCTGGAACCCTTGCACTGACCACAGGTTTCGAAATTTTCGAGTTCCTCGCCTTCAGTCTCTTCGACTAAATCTTCGTCGACGATCAGGTTTTTAATAGAGGGTCTTTTAGCCGAAGCTTTGTGACCCTTTTCCACCCAGCCCGTACCTTTACAGGATGCGCACATACCATGTGGAGAATTAAAGGAAAACAATCGGGGCTCTAAATCTGGAAAACTTGATCCTGAAGAAAATGAAACCAGTTTTTTAGAAAAAAGATTTTCATTTCCATCCGAGCGACGAACAACCCTGAGGGCTCCTTCTGAATATTTATCAGCAAGCACTAAGGCCTCTTTAAGTCGACTGGGCGTTTCAATTGCGCCAACCGTTACTACATCTAACAAAATATCAATATCGTGCTGCTGATGGCGACTGATCAGAATGGGATCGTGAAGATCAAAAAATTTCCCGTCGATTCTTACTTTTGTAAAACCTGCTCTCCGCCATTGTTCAAATTCTCTTAAAAATTCACCCTTTCGGCCACGCACAACAGAAGCAAAAATTTGAACCTTTTCGCCTGCGCCCAAATTATCAAGGGAATTAAAAATATCTTCTTCGGTTTGTTTCTGAAGAGCAGTTCCGGATTCGGGGTCAATTACAGATCCCAATCGGGCAAAGAGAAGTCGCAAATAATCATAAATATTTGTGACAGTTCCAACTGTGGATCTGGGATGACTCGAAATCGTTTTTTGTTCAATCGCAATTGCTGGAGACAGGCCGTCAATCAGGTCAACATCAGGCTTGGAAACCTGCTCTAAAAACTGGCGGGCATAAGCGGAGAGGCTTTCAATGTACCGGCGTTGGCCTTCGGCAAACAGTGTATCAAAGGCAAGAGAAGATTTACCCGAACCCGACGGGCCCGTGATAACCACAAGTTTTTCGAGGGGTAAATCAAGAGAGATATTTTTAAGATTATTTTGCCTGGCACCACGAATGATTATTGATTCTGGGGCGCCAAAAAAGTCCATTTGTGTTTTTCTATGTTCCTAAGATTCAATCGGAGGAATCGTAATGGTCTTGTCGATTCCGCCCAGGAGATCGACAAAAACCTTTCGAACTTTGGGTAAATTTTCTTTGGATGAAGCTTCAAAACGAAAAACCAGTATGGGCTGAGTGTTTGAAGCCCTAACTAAGCCCCACCCAAAGGGGAATTTAATTCGCGCTCCGTCTAAATCAAAAACCTGATCTTTGAACTGTTTCTTTGCTTCTAAAACCATTTCTTTAACGACTTCGAATTTTCTGTCATCCGGACAATCCACTCTAATTTCTGGGGTGTTAAAGCAAGGGGGAAGTGAGTCCAAAAATTGATCAAGAGTTTCGGTCCGTTTGCTCAAGGACTCAACAAGGCGGGCTCCGGCATATATGGCATCATCAAAACCCAAATATCGATGTTTAAAAAAAATGTGTCCCGACATTTCGCCTGCGAGCTGGGCCCCAGTTTCAAAAAGTTTAGCTTTAATGAGGCTGTGTCCGGTTTTCCAAAGGATCGGATTGGCTCCTAATTTTTTGAGCTCATCAAACAAAACCTGACTACTTTTTACATCAGAAATAATTGTAGGATTTTTGACTTCAGCAATGATGTCTCTAGAAAGATACAAAATGAGGTGGTCACCAAAGAGAATCCTGCCCGTTGAGGTGACCGCCCCGATCCGATCCCCATCTCCATCAAAGCCAATTCCTAAATCAGCTTTATGCTCAATCACAGCTTTTTGAAGATGAACGAGATTTTTTGGAACCGTGGGGTCCGGATGGTGATTTGGAAATCGGCCATCGGGATCACAGAAAATAGAAATGACATCACATCCGAGAGCCTCAAAGGTCTTAACAGCGAGGGGGCCAGCGGCCCCGTTGCCAGCGTCAAGAACTACGCGAACCTTTTTCTTGACGGAGATATTATTTTTTAAAAATGAAACGTAGTTCTCAAAACGGCTTACGGATTCAAAGGTCCCTGAAATTAACTCAGACGATGTCGGTGGTTTCTCGGATAAATATTTTTCAACTGATTTTTTTAGTTCCTGAATCTGATCGCCATATAGGGTCTTGCCACCAACAACCATTTTAAACCCATTAAATTCAGGGGGGTTGTGGCTTCCCGTAACCATAATGCCAGAATTTGTTTTGTGATGAGGCAAGGGGCGGGCAGCGCTAAAATAAAGCAGAGGGGTGGGGCCTTCGCCAATTCGAATAACTTTTAAACCAGAGTTTTCTAAACCCCAAGAAAGATTCTGAGCTAGTCGCGGGGAGGACAGACGAACGTCCTGACCTACATAAACATATTGCTCACCTGCAGCTTTAATTTTTTCGCCTAAAGCCTTGCCTAATGCCCACGCAATTTGAGGGGTGAGCTCAGATTCAGCAATTCCGCGAATGTCGTATTCTCTAAAAAGACTACTCATTTTGTGTTTACCACTATATGGAGTTCTCTTTTTTTCGACTCCAACCAAAACGAAAAGCGACTTTCAAAGTCTTCAGACTGCGCTCTTACCATGAGTTCGTTTTTTTTGGCCTGGAAAGATTCTTCCGAGCCCGCCCTCAAGGAATCAACAAAAATCAGTTGCAAGACGCCTTTAATTTCCATGGGGCCGTAGGCTTGTCCGGCTTTAGCATCAGACAAAATTTTTGCAACTTTAGGGTCAAGTTGATCCATTGAAACCCAGCCCACTTCTTCGGCGCCAGATTGGGCTACGATTTCTCTAAAGGGAGCTTTCCCGGTATCCACTCTTAGTTTTAGGGCCTCAAAATTTTTTCGGGCCAGTTCGTTGTTTCGAACTGAGAGGGCGAAAATTTTTAACTCTTTGGGGGCTGATTCAAAAAAAATTTTCCTGAGCTCTTCTTCAGAAACTCCGCCGCCACGACGGAGAACTCGGTCAAAGAGGTCTCGACGCTCGAGTTGGGAGCGGATATTTTCTTTGTGAACATCAATAGAAATTTTTTCGGCCTTGAGAGAGGCCTCAAGTTGGGCCCGTGTAATTCCATTTTGTTTAGCTATAGACTTGAGTTGGTTTTCAACTTCGGCATCGGAAACCCGAATTTCGAGGGCGCGGGTTTCAATGCGAACAATTTTTTCTTCAATCAAACGATCTAAAACTTGGGAGTCCGTAACATTTTTTGGTTCAATACGATAAGCCTGGGCTAAAAGAGGAGTCATCGAAACTTCGGCTTTTAGTTTTTTTACATCAGAAAAAAGTATCGGGGAGTCACCCACGACAGCCGCTACACCATCTAAAAAAAGGTCTGCGGCAAAACTGCGAGAACAAAACAGCCCAATGGAAATAAGTAGAAAAAACGAGTTTAAATTATAAACAAATCGAGGCACGCCTCAATTCTTAATTGAGTAATTCAGGCGAGACCACCACTTTATTGTAGGGCTTGCCTTTTAGATCTTCAAAATAATCGGTGTAAACAGACTGGCCTTTGTTTTCTCTTAGAGTACGAATAATAAAATCGCGATATACAGCGTCAAGCTTAGCGAAGGGCTGTTTGCCCGTTAATTTTATGATGTGCATGCCATAGGGGGTCTCAATGACGTCGGTGGTGTCGCCAATGTTTTTTAGCGCTAAAGCAGCTTCATAGTATTCAGGCAAAAGTTTGTGGCGGGCTCCCCAATCAACGTCCCCGCCAGTTTTTGCTGAGGGCCCTTCGGAATACTGGCGAGCGAGCTCTTCAAAACCTTTTTTCTTTTCTTTCACCTGAGCAAGAATTTTTTCAGCTTGAGTTCGAAGTTGCTTGGACTCGTCGGCGGTCATTCCGGGTTTGGTTAAAAGAATGATGTGGCTAGTACGAATCAAAGGATTTTTTTCGTAATATTTTTTAACATCCGCCTCAGAAACATCGAGAGCATCAATTTTAGGTTGCACATTTCGCCTCAAAAGAGCTTGATAAAGAAGCAAATCAAATTGTTCTTTGAGGGCCGCATCGAGATGAATTTTTTGTCGACGAGCTTCTTGCACTGCGAGCTCAAAATAGACAATTTGTTTTAGAACTTCAGGTTTGTCTGGAGCTCTGCCTGGAATCAGGGCCGAATTTTGCTCATATCGAGTGTTGAATTCGTCCAGGGTGATTTTACGATCGTTTACTGTGGCCACCACCGAGGTTCCTTTTTTTGTTTGAGCTTGTGAAAATGCGGAAACCGAAAAAAAGGCAGGTCCGTAAAATAGAAGTGCGGTAATGAGTTGATTTTTCATAGGAAACCCTCCGAAGACTTAATGTTTACTGTAACAGAGCCTAGCTACCTGCGACACCAGGACTCAATTTCAGTAAGCGCAGTTTCGATGCCCCGCACAATTTTTTGTGGATCAGATTCGGCGTGAATTTTTTTAATTAAGAGGCGGCCATCTGGAGAAAACTGAAAGTGAAGGGGATATTTTTGCACGGCGGAAACCATTTTTGCAGGTAAAACAGGGGTAGAGGGGTCAAATGCAACGGAGTAGCCCGAGGGTCCTGCAGACAAAGACCTCACCGCCAATCGACGTAGGAGGCATTTGATTTTCATGGCCGAAAACAAACCCTGTGTGCCAGGGGTGGGAGTGCCAAAGCGGTCTTCAATTTCTTCTGCAAGAACATCAATTTCAGATTCATCCGAGGCGGAAGCCAGGCGACGATAAAACAAAAGCCTTAAACCAATTTCAGGGATGTAAAAATCGGGGATGACGGTGTCGATTCCAATATTGATTTCGGGATCAATGGCCTGGGCCAAGCTTTCGCCTTTAATTTCTGCGACGGCCTCGTTTAAGAGTTCGATGTAGGCGTCAAAACCAAGAGCCGAAATACTTCCGCTTTGGCTGCGCCCTAAAAGGTCTCCTGAACCTCGAATTTCAAGGTCATGACTTGCGATATGAAAGCCTGAGCCAAGTTCTTGATAGGCCTCCAGAACACGAAGACGTTCTTCGGCGTCCTGGCTAATGACACCTTTTTCAGGAAGTAAAAAGTACGCGTATCCTCGCAAAGTTGAGCGACCGACTCGTCCTCTAATTTGGTAGAGCTGTGCAAGTCCAAAAGCGTCTGCCCGGTCTACGATAAGGGTGTTTGCCCTTGGTACATCAAGTCCAGATTCAATAATTGCAGTTGTCACCAGAACCTGGGTTTTCCCCTCATAAAAACGAAGCATACGTTCTTCAAGTTGGGCCGGATCCATTTGGCCATGAACAACATCAAGAGTTGTGCCCGGCGGACTATTTTCGCGAACAAAGGCAAGTTCCTTTTCGATGTCCATAACTCGATTGTGAACATAAAAAACTTGGCCGCCCCGCCTCAGCTCGTGAAGAAGAGCCTCAGAAATAAGTGAGCCTTTCTTTTTTTGAATAAAAGTGCGAACACTCATGCGGTCCTGAGGAGGAGTGGTGATGATAGATAAATCTCGAATACCAGAAAGCGACATGTTGAGAGTCCTTGGAATAGGAGTGGCCGTCATAGATAAAACATGCACGTCGGATCGCAGCCTTTTAATTTTTTCTTTGTGAACAACCCCAAAACGTTGTTCTTCATCAACGATAAGCAATCCTAAGTTTTTGAAACCCACTGATTGGGATAAAATTTTATGGGTCCCGATAACAACCGAACAAGAACCCGTTTTGAGTTTTTCATGAGTTTCTTTAACTTCCTTGGGGCTTTTAAATCTGGATAACCCGGCAACAGAAATTCCAAAGGGCGAAAGACGTTTTTTGAACTGAGCCTCATGTTGGATTGCAAGAAGAGTGGTGGGAACCAAAATAGCCACCTGAAATCCACATGAGGCTGCAGCATGTGCGGCCCTCAGCGCGACTTCAGTTTTTCCGTAGCCCACGTCCCCGCAGACTAGGCGATCCATCGGGCGTGGACCTTTCAGATCATTCAACACATCATGAATAGCTTTAAGTTGATCTGGAGTTTCAGTGAAAGGAAAGGAGGCTGCAAAAGATTGAAGATCATTTTCACTTGGTAAAACAGGAGAGGCTTTAGAGAGTTGCCTGAGTGAATATAAATGTAAAAGCTCGCCAGCAATGGATTGCAGATCTTTGCGAACTTTTGCTTTTTTTTCTTCCCAACTTTGCCCACCCAACTTGTCGAGGGTTGCAGCTTCGTTTGCCGTTGAGTGTTTTTGAATGAGTCCAAGACGGGTGACCGGAACAAAAAGTTTGTGTTGGTCTTTGTATTCGATTTCAAAAAGCTCAACAGGAACCCCTGAAAGCTTCATAACTTTGAGCCCTAAATATTTTCCGACACCGTGCTCCTTGTGAACAACGAGATCTCCCGGCTTGAGCTCAACAAGCAGGAGATCTGAGCCAAAAACATTTTTGGAAAGAGTAGAGGAGCTTTGAGAACCACGGCCAGCGGGAACCCTCTTTTTTTTTGTTCCAAGTAGAATTTCTTCGTTCAAAACTAGAATTTTCTTTTCTTCATCTATAAGACCAGACTCCAGAGGACCCACGACACCAACTAACGGAGATTTGGATTCAAGGGCATGATCCCAGCTTGAAGAAAAATCAAAGTGCCAGTGATAAGGCTTAACAAGAAAATTCACCCGATCTAACTGAGCATTGTTTGATGCACAAAAAATAATTTTGAAATCTGAAGAAGTAAATTCTTGAAGCTCAGCAATGCTTCCTTCAACCGGCAGGGGATGTTTGTTTTCGGCGGAGGGCTCAGGCATTCGAGAAAAAATGCGGGTTGCAAGGGCCTCAGTGGACCGGATTTTTGCGGAGGGGGCCAGGTCACTGGAGAGCTGCGTGTTGCCAATTTGGAAACCTAGAAAAGACGACCTTTCAATTAAATTTCCAAAAAGGGTTTTGCTCTCTTTTACAAACAACCCATCGGGGTCGGGAACCCATTCCCCCTCTTCGCGAGCCCGAATCAAATGTGAGAAAAACTCTGAAGAGGATAGAACCAGGCTGCGAAGGCAGGCTTCACTCTCAACAATAAAATCAATTGGCCCCATCCAATTTAACTCAGAGAATTCAGCGGCAGGAGAGCCATGAAAAAACTGAGACCAAAAGGGAAGGGTTGGAAACAGGCTCTTTTGATCGACCTGAGTTAGGAGCGCATCCCTTTCAGCCTTCAGCCAATCCCAAGAGTCCAAAAAACCTCTCAACTGAGTTTTCAGAGAGGCAAGGTCGTTTTCACTAGCAGGAAAAACAAATTCAAAGGCCGGGGGAACCCAGGCTTCTGACAAATCGCTAATGCGGCGTTGTGATTCTGGATGAAAAGTACGGATGGATTGAATGAGATCTTCAAAAAGCTCAAGGCGAATGGGGTATTCAAAAAGGGGTGAAAATAAATCTACAATTGATCCGCGAACGGCAAATTGAAAAGGCTGTTCGACAATTTCGACGGGGTAATAGCCCAATCGAGCCAGACTTTCAGACAGAGAATTTCGAGAAAGCGGGGCATGGGCCTGTAGCTTCAGAGTTTGATTTAAAAAAAAATCTTTTGAAGGTGTCCGGAAAACAAAAGACTCTGCCGGGATTAAAACCAGGCCAGGAATTTCGTGGGCCAATGCGGTGAGTGCTTTAAGCCTTTGGGCCCTCCGTTGCGGTGATGGGCCTCGGTTGCGTGTGAGGTCTGTTTCGAGTGGTGCAAGGATTTCAACATTGAGGGCTGGATCAAGAATTAAAATTTCATCTCGAATATTGTAGGCCCAAGAAAGATCAGGACAAACCAATTTTACGGGGCGTTTTTTTGCTTCAGAAAGACAAGAAGTCCAAAGCCTCCAACAAAAACCAGAAAGGTTCGGAAGAGTTTCGATTGATTTGACCATTCAGTTTTTTTTAACAATTCAAAGGCGACTCGCCGCGCAAACATTGCGGGGTCTGCGCCACAGGATGTGATCCTACTCAAAAACAGAAATCATCAAAACAAAAATCAATTTTCTTAAAACCGGGTGGTTTGATTTTTAAAACCTATGGTAAAACCTTTTTATAATGCTCCAAGAGTTAGGCAATGCTCTGTCATTTGTTGTTTTAGCCGCCATTCTTCCGGTGGCGATTCTATTTATTTCAAAATTTTTTAGGCCAAGCTTTCCACATGCTGGCAAAGAAATGACTTATGAGTGCGGTGAAATTCCAAGGGGTTCTGCCTACTCAATGTTTAATAATCGTTTCTACTTAGTGGCGATTTGCTTTTTGGTTTTTGATGTTGAGGTAGCACTCCTTTTTCCTGTGTTAGTTTTGTTTAGAGATTCTTTGCAGTCTGGCGAGGGTGCGGCCGTTTTTCTATTAGCTTTTGCTTTTCTTTTTGTTCTTTTGCTCGGATTAATTTACGAGTGGAAAAAGGGTGACATCGACTGGGTACGCGATTCGGACGATCGAAGAAAAGTTTTAGCAAAAACGCTAAAGGCAAAAGTTCGAATTTGATTTTTATAGTTGAGTTTTTGAGTTGAGCAGCACAAGGAGCGATGAGTGAGTCTTCCTGAGTTTTTAAGCGGCATAAATGGCTTGTTAGGCCTACAAATACCCCTTTTGGTTTTTTCGGTACTTTCTGCGGTTATTGTTATTTTACTCTTTGCTATGCCTGTTGGCGGAATTTGTACCTACATCGAGAGGAAAGTTGCAGCCGATATGCAGGAAAGGGTTGGTCCCAATCGGGTGGGGCCCATCGGTATTCTCCAGTTTTTTGCTGACGGCATTAAAATGTTTCTTAAAGAAGACACAATTCCAAAAAATGCGGATCGATTTTTGTTTAATTTGGCGCCCTCACTCGTTACTGCGGGATCTTTGGGGGCATTTGCGTTGGTTCCCTTTTCAAAATACGTCATTGGGGCCGACCTTGATATTGGGGTTTTCTATGTGATGGCCCTGGGCTCACTGGTTTCGTTGGGCATCCTCTTGGGGGCATGGGCCTCTGATAATAAATGGTCACTTCTTGGCGGAATGAGAGGGGCAGCGCAGATTGTCTCTTACGAAATTCCATTGGGAATTTCCGTTTTGAGTGTGGTGGTGGTTTCGGGGTCAATGAGTATGTTCGGAATTGTTGATGCGCAGGCCTGGCCAGGTTCGGGCCAAGGTGGCGGACATTTCTGGAACGTTTTTCATAATCCCTTTTTGTTTATTAACTTCTTTATTTATTTCACGGCAGCCTTGGCTGAGTGCAATAGGACACCCTTTGATTTGCCAGAAGCCGAAAGTGAATTGGTTTCAGGTTTTAATACCGAGTTTTCGGGTATGAGGTTTGGTCTTTATGCGCTTTCTGAATTCGCTGACGCCATTCTATTTGCGTGTATCGCTACGGCTATATTTTTAGGGGGATGGAATTTGCCCTTTGTAGACCTCTCCTCGATTGATCCAGGTATTAAAATAGGTGAAGCAAGTTTAACTCCGCTGATTCAGACGCTGTTGATGATGTCCGTGTTTTTGGCCAAAGTTTCTTTGCTTGTTTTTATTGTGATGTGGATTCGTTGGACCCTGCCGAGGCTTCGGGTGGATCAGCTGATGGATCTTTGTTGGAAATATTTGATTCCAATTAGCTTTGTAAACTTATTTTTGGCGGCGATTTGGGTTTGGGTTTTTGACGGGCGAAGCCTCCTTCAGCTTCTCGGCTTGAGCCTAGGGATTGGTGGCTGACCATGACATTTGTAGATTTTTTTGTGGGATTTTGTTTTCTGTTGGGTGCGTTGAGCGCGGTGGTCGTAGCCTTTCATCCCAACATACTTTACGCAGCCGTGGCTTTGGTTTTTTCTTTGCTGTCGGTTGCGGGTTTGTATGGAGCCTTGGGTGCAGATTTTCTTGCTGCCGCTCAACTCATTATTTACGTCGGTGGAATTATTGTTGTGATTCTATTTGCAGTAATGATGAGCGAAGATGTTTACAAAAACCGTGGGGTAGGTGGCTGGAAGGGGTTTTTTGCCCCATTTATTATTTCGGTGGCCGTTTTGTGGGCGCTATTAAAACTTGTCAACCAAGCTAATTGGCCAAGAATTGATGTTCCTGTTCGCGAACACACAGTGGAGGCCATCGGCAGGGCTTTGGTTGGACCTTACGCCCTGGTTTTTCAATACGTTGCTATTGTGTTGTTGGCGGGGCTCATTGGCGCGGTTGTGATTGCGCGCCCCCATTATCATGAAAAATCATCTGGAAGTAACTTGGAATAAGGCAAGGGTGAGTTAGAAATGTCGGGACTTGCAAATAACTTGAACGTTTACTTAAGCCTAGCGGCCATTTTTTTTGGCCTGGGTTTACTTACGGCTCTTACTCGAAAAAATTCCATAGGAATTTTCATGGGAGTGGAGCTTATGCTCAACGGGGCTGGATTAAATTTTGTTGCCTTTAATGCATTTTTAAAGGACCGGTCAGATGGATGGCTTCACGGCCAGGTTTTTTCGTTGTTTATTATAATCTTGGCCGCAATTGAGGCGGCTGTTGCATTGGCAATTGTGTTGAGATTTTTTGGCTCCAAGCAAACAATTGATCCCGATGTCGCCGTGGGGCTGAGAGGCTAAAATGGAAAGTGTTGATCCCCTCATTTATACAGCTCTTTGGATACCTACCCTTCCACTTTTGGCCTACGTTATTCAGACAGCTTTCGGGGTCAAGCTCCCCCGCATGGGGGACTGGTTAAGCACGGGAGCCATTTTCGCTTCATTCCTGCTTGCGTGTCGGATTTTTGCAGCCATGTGGAGTGCAAACGATCCGAATTGGGCCGTAAGTCATGCGTGGAAGTGGATTGATGTAGGCACCGAAACAATTCCCTTCAAGCTTATTGTTGGCGTTAGGCTGGATAACATTGCGGCCATCATGCTTTTGATGGTCACTCTTTGTGCGACTTTGATTCACTTGTTTTCTACAGGCTACATGCGCGACCACCATGGAAAACCCGAAGACGGATATCGATACGCTTCGTTTTTTTCATTTTTAAGTTTGTTCACGGCGTCCATGTTGGGACTTGTCATTTCGGACAACCTGTTAACTTTGTTTATGTGTTGGGAGCTGATGGGCCTTTGCTCCTATCTTTTGATTGGTTTTTATCGACACAAAACCTCTGCCGCAAATGCCTCGCTAAAAGCCTTCATGACCACTCGAGTGGGGGATACCGGACTTTTTATTGGAATGCTTGCCCTCTTTGGAATCGTCGGATCTTTTAGGTTTGAGGATATTTACCGAGCTGTAGGAGAGGGGGCACTTTCAGGCCAGCTTCTTGGTTTCACAGCAGCAGGGTTTATTGGATTTTTAATTTTTCTTGGAACGGTCGGAAAGTCGGCACAATTTCCGCTTCAGGTTTGGTTGCCTGACGCGATGGAGGGGCCCACTCCTGTTTCGGCATTGATTCACGCAGCGACCATGGTTGCTGCGGGCGTTTATTTGATTATTCGAATGTTTCCAATTTTAGAAGCAGGTCACGTTTTAACTCTGGTTGCTTACGTTGGAGCCACAACCGCCCTACTGGCAGCAATTCTTGCGATCAAACAAAATGATATAAAAAAAGTTCTCGCTTACTCAACTCTTTCTCAGCTCGGGTACATGGTGATGGCAGTTGGCGTGGGCGCGTTTACGGCGGCGTTTTTTCATCTCATCACGCACGCTGTGTTTAAGGCCTGTTTGTTTATGAGCTCAGGCTCGGTGATCTATGCCATGCACCACGAACAGGACATGAGAAACATGGGTGGATTGAAGAAAAAATTGCCAATTACATTCGCGGCCATGTTCATCACAACGCTAGCAATTTCGGGGGTTCCCGCATTCAGCGGATTTGTTTCAAAGGATATGATTTTGGCTGGAGTTCTTGGTTTTGGATTTTTTAATAATCCAGACCACATGTTTTTACCTATAGCTGCATTTTTAACCGCGGGCCTAACAGCTTTTTATATGTTCAGGTTAATTTTTATGACTTTCTTTGGAAAGCCTCATGATCACCATCACTATGAGGAAGCCCATGAAGGTGGGTGGAACATGTGGCTGCCTCTGGCCGTGCTAGCATTTTTCTCGTTGGCGATTTTTTATACGGGCTCCCTAACGGGCGGTCTTTTTGGCGGTGCGGATAAAATTTTTGGAGCCTCAAATGACTGGTTTAAAAATCTAGTTCAGGTTCCGCGACTTGGGTCGACACTTGTTGAAGCGGGCGCACATGGCCACGAAACAGGGGGGCACCACGGTTTTGAGCACTACGAGCATCTGGCCCATATGCCAGCTATGATTTTGTCGCTCATTCTTGCGGGTCTAGGAATCGGAGTAAGTTTTTTGGTGTACGGATCAAAGAAAATTTCGTCCGAAAAGTTATCCAATTTGTGGCCCAAATTTGTTCACAAGCTTATTGATAATCTTTATTATTTTGATTTTTTCTATATCAAAATTTTCATTCAGAAATTTCTAATGCCCAGTGCAGATAAGATTGCGAAGTTTGATGACAACGTCATTGATAGAATTGTCGTTGATGGGTGGAGTGATGTTGCCAAAGTTGGATATAAATCGGCCGGAACCTTTGATGACGTCGTCGTTGATGGAGTCATGGTTGATGGTTTGGGGGGCGGGATTCCCTCGGTTTTTGGCGCCAGCTTAAGGACCCTACAAAATGGAAAAATCCAGCGATATTTGCTGGTCGCAGTTGCAGCACTAGTCGTTCTTTTCTTCTTTAGAGGTATTCTATGACCCAAAACATTTTAAGTTGGATGACCTTTTTTCCGCTCATTGGCATCGCAGCCATAAATTTTGTGCCAAGCCGGCAGGAAAATTTAATTAAGTGGATTGCCGCCTCCGCAACGGCTGTGCCGCTAGCTTTAGCGCTTGTTTTAATTTCGGCCTTTGACGTGACAAATCCAGGCCCACAGTTTGTTGAGCAGTTTCAGTGGATAACGAGTATTCAGGCCGAATATCACATGGGGGTCGACGGCCTCAGTATTCTGATGATTCTGCTTACAGCGATGCTCAGTTTTTTGTGTATTTTTGCAGGTTGGAACGTAAAGAAAATGGTTAAAGGCTATTTTTCAATGTTTCTACTTTTGCATGTTGGCATGATGGGGCTGTTTTGCTCGCTTGATTTCTTTTTGTTTTTTGTATTTTGGGAGCTCATGCTTTTGCCAATGTACTTTTTGGTTGGAATCTGGGGCGGCGAGAAAAAAGAATACGCAGCCATTAAGTTTTTCCTCTACACGATGGCGGGCTCAGTACTTATGCTCGTCGGGATGCTGGCTCTTTTCTTTTACTCCAAGGGTCCCAACGGAGATGTTTTACCAACTTTCAACATTTTAAAGTTGGCGCAAATTGATTGGACTCAATACAAAATAGTTATTTTTGGAAGCGAGCTTCCCTTTGATAAAACGGTTTGGTGGCTTTTGTTTATTGGTTTTGCGGTAAAGGTTCCCTTGTTTCCGTTTCACACCTGGTTGCCCTGGGCGCACGTTCAGGCTCCAACAGCGGTTTCGGTAATTCTGGCAGGAGTTCTTTTGAAAATGGGAACCTACGGGATGTTGCGTCTCAATTTTACAGTTCTTCCTCAGGCCACTGAATATTTTGCCTATACGATGGCCATTCTTGGCATCATAAATATAATTTATGGGGCTTTTTGTGCCATGGCACAAAAGGACATCAAAAAATTGGTGGCCTATTCGTCAGTCAGCCACATGGGTTATTGCATTTTGGGAATGGCCGTTTTTACGCCAGCCGGAATGAATGGAGCCATGTTACAAATGTTTAACCACGGCTTGTCGGCGGCAATGATGTTTATGCTTGTTGGAGTTTTGTATGACCGACTTCACCATCGATACATTGTAACCCCGGAAGGAAAATTGGGATTCGGCGGAATCGCGCAAAAGGCGCCGATGATTACCGCTGTCTGGACACTTGCAGTTTTTGCAGGGCTCGGATTGCCGGGACTCAACGGATTTATTTCAGAGTCGATGGTTTTTCTTGGTGCTTTCCCAGTTTACAAAACTGAAACCATAGTTGCCTCGCTTGGAATAGTTTTAGGCGCAGCCTATTTACTTTGGATGGTTCAGAGAGTTTTTCTGGGTCCTTACACGACTCTGCATAAGGACACCGGAACCGGAGTCATGCATCCGGCTCACGAAATTCCTGAAATGACTTTGCGAGAATGGGTTGTTTTGGCGCCCCTTGGAATTTTATGTATTTGGATAGGAGTTTATCCCCAGCCCTTTTTAGATTTTATGAAAACAAGCTTGGGGTCAATTATTCAGAACATTGTTCAGTAAATGGGTGAAGTAAATGGGTCCAGTAAGATGACGGTAGAAATGAAGGAAGGACTATAACAATGCAGTCCCTATTTTTTGTAAGTCCAGCCCTTGTTCTTTGTGGGGGCTCCCTTGCTGTTCTCATGATGGGGTTATGGATTCAGTCACACGGAGCATGGTTGGGAGTTTCGCTTGCATCTCTTTTAGCCGCGGGTGGACTTTTTGCCTCAATGATAGGAATGCCCGCCCAAGAAGCCTTTGCGGGAATGCTTGTTTTTGATTCTTTCGGTTTGTTTTTTTCTCTTTTTGCAATTGTTGTGGGATTTTTTGTTTTTGTCCTAAGTTCAAAATCCCAAGAGATCCGTTCTGATCGGCGCTCTGAGTACTATTCAATTGTTTTAGCGCTACTCTCTGGCTTGGTTTTTATGGGAATCTCCAACCATCTTTTGATGGTGTATTTAGCCATCGAAACGGTCTCAATTTTAAGTTACACACTCGCGGGCTTTAATCGCGAAAGACAGGCGTCGGTTGAGGCGAGCTTAAAATATGTTGTTTATGGATCTATGGCTTCGGCCATTATGGTTTTTGGGATGAGCCTTCTTTATGGGTACACGGGTTCGCTAGAAATTACCGACCTTAGACAGTTTTTTACTCAGCAAGATTCAGCACAAATTCCGCTGGCACTTTGGATTGGTGTGCTTATGGTTTTTGCTGGCATTGGCTACAAAATTTCTGCGGCACCAATGCATATGTGGACTCCAGATGTTTATGAAGGGGCCCCGACTCCTGTTTCGGCTTTGCTTTCTGTTGGACCAAAGGCTGCGGGTTTTGCCCTACTTATTCGTTTTTTTGTAACGGGGTTTTCTCAGCCAATTGAAGGGACAGAGGCCATCTCGCAGCTGGCGAATATTCCTGTAGGGTTTCATATTATTGGTCCCTTTGACTGGCCAAAATTTCTATTAGTTTCGTCAATTTTTACAATGTTCATGGGGAATTTGGCTGCATTGGGGCAGGTTTCCGTAAAGCGCATTTTAGCCTACTCAAGCATTGCCCACGCCGGATATATTTTGATGGGGGCTTCGACCCAAACCCACGAGGGAATCGTGGCAATTGTTTTTTATCTTACAATTTACTGTTTGATGAATTTAGGGGCTTTCTGGGTTGCATCCAAAATGGAAGACGCCACAGGTGGTGACCAACTTCGGAACTTTAAAGGCCTTGCCCAAACTCAACCCTTCTACGCCGTTGCGATGGCGATTTTTTTGTTCTCTTTGATCGGAGCGCCTCCGTTTGCGGGGTTCATAGGTAAATTTTATTTATTTAAGGCTGTTGTCGCGCGCGAACTCTATGGCTTTGCAATTCTTGCTGCCATCAACTCTGTAATTTCGCTTTATTATTATGCGAAAATTTTGCGGGCCATTTTTTTGGATGCACCCGAAATGGATCACGCATCTGAAAAAGCAAAGCTTGCATTCAATTGTGGGGTTTCTAAGGTCTTTATTGCGCTTTTGGTGGTCCCTAATGTTATTCTTGGAATTTACTGGGAACCCGTTTTTCAACTTTCCATGCGTGTAGTGAATTTTTATGTTGGCGGACAGATACCCCAATAGAGGTGATAATTGGCAGAGCTAGATAATCCGACGATCGTATTGCTTTCCATGCTTGCGATGTTGGGCTTTGCCTTAGTTGTTGTTTCTGGAGCTTTGTTTGTGGGCAGATTTTTGGGGCCCCTTAAACTCGAGGGGACAAAAATTTTGCCCTATGAGTGCGGAATTGCGCCGACCGGCCAAGCTCGCGATCGGGTAAGTGTAAAGTATTACCTCGTTGCTATTTTGTTCTTGCTGTTTGATCTTGAGGCCGCATTTTTATTACCGGTGGCTCTTGGGTGGAGCGAACTCATAAAGGTGGGCCCTGTAATTTTGAGTCTTGTTGGATTTTTTCTTTTCTTTTTTGTTTTGGGCCTTTGGTACGAGTTTAAAGTTAAAGCTCTGGAATGGGAACGGTAGGAGAATTTTTTTATGGCAATTTCCCATGATTGGGCGGAGCAAGTTAAAAAGGAATTTGAAGCAGACCTGTTGGCTGTTCGCGAATCCTCCCCAAACGAGTTTGAGTTTTCAATTAAACCCGAAAGGGCAAAAGCCCTGCTTGAATATTTGAAAAATTTGCCCCACGGCCCCTTCGAACATCTGGCAGATTTGACCGCCTATGATGAGTTTCCTAAAAATCCGCGCTTTTTTGTAGTTTATGAACTCATTTCGATGATGCGTAAAATGAGGTGTTCGGTGGTGGCTCCCGTTTCTGACAAGGGCGGAGTTTGCCAAATAGAAACCGTTTGTACTGATTTGTGGCCTGGCGCAAACTGGTTAGAGCGGGAAGTTTACGATATGTTTGGGATTGAGTTTACAGGTCACCCCGATCTTCGTCGCATATTGTTGCCCCCTTCTTTTAAGGGGCACCCCCTTCAAAAAGATTTTGTTGTGGACTACCGCCAGGAGTTTCCGCAAACGTTGAAAGCTGATCCCGGTTTTGATCCTTTCGGTAATACAATTGTGGCAGAATCGAAGGAGACCTAAAATGGCGTATGTTTTTTCTGCTGAACGCGAATTGGAATTTCAGAATCTTCTAAAAAAGTACCCAAAAAAAGATGCGGTACTATTGCCTTTGTTACACAAAGTTCAAGACGAGGTTGGTTTTTTAAGTCCGGATGCCATTGATTATGTGGCGCAAAGGTTGGGGTTAAGTTCGGCGCGTGTGAGAGAAATCGCTTCATTTTACTCACTTTTTAAGCTCAACAAAAAAGGCAAATATGTTTTGCAAGTTTGTCACAACCTTTCTTGTTACTTACGAGGGGCCGACGACATCGTCTCAAAAATAAAAACATTGTTGGGAATTGAGGTCGGACAAACAACTCCTGACGGTCTTTTTACTCTTGAAACAGTTGAATGTTTGGCTTCTTGTTCTACAGCCCCGATGATGCAAATAAACAACTGGGACTACCATGAAGAACTTACGGGTGAAAAAACTGAAAAAATTATTCGAAGTCTAAAAGAGCATAAGTTTGCTTGCCCAAGTTTCAATGAGCGGATGTCACAAGGAGGAATTGCATGACCCAAAGAATTCTTCCACCGCATGCCCTCGAAAACAGAGTTGTTTTGGCGGGAATGGACAAACCGGAGTCCTGGACAATGAAGGCTTTTGAAAAAGAGAATGGCTACCAGGCTGCAAAAAAGGCTGTTACTCAAGAACCCGACGCCATCATTTCAGAAGTTAAAAATTCGGGTCTACGGGGTTTAGGTGGAGCGGGTTTTGCCACAGGAGTTAAGTGGAGTTTTATTCCAAAAAATCCAACAAAACCTGTTTACTTGGTTTGCAATGCCGACGAGGGCGAGCCCGGAACTTTTAAAGACAGACAAATCTTGGAACATGTTCCACATCGTCTGATTGAAGGAATGATTTGTGCCGCTTCAGCGATTGGATCCAAAACAGGTTATATTTACATTCGCGGCGAGCTGAGGCTTGCCCTAGAGCGAACTCAAAAAGCCGTCGATGAAGCTTACGCGGCTGGGTATCTTGGAAAAAACATTTTTGGATCAGGCCGCGATTTTGACCTCACCGTACACCCTGGTGCGGGCGCTTATATTTGTGGCGAAGAAACTGGATTGATTGAATCTCTCGAAGGCGATCGCGGGCAGCCAAGACTCAAGCCGCCTTTTCCGGCTGTTAGCGGCGCCTTTGGCGGGCCGACGATTGTAAATAATGTTGAAACTTTGTGTCAGGTTCCGGGAATTCTGAATAACGGCGCTCAGTGGTTTCAAAAAAATGGAAACGGAACTCCTCGAGGCGGTGGCACTCGGCTACTTTGTGTGTCGGGGGATGTTCAGAAGCCAGGGTTTTTTGAATTACCTGTGGGTATTAATTTGAAAACTGTACTTTATGAAATTTGCGGCGGCCCCTCTCCGGGGCGAACCTTAAAGGCCTGTTTCCCGGGAGGCTCGTCATCGCCGGTTTTAACTGCAGACGAATTTGATGTTGCCATTGATTTTGACAGCTTAGCTGCAAAAGGAACTATGGCCGGAAGCGGCGCAATTATTGTGATGGATGATCGTCGTTCAATTCCGCAAATCGCCATGCGGACGGCTCGTTTTTATGCCCACGAATCTTGTGGGCAATGTGTTCCCTGTCGCGAGGGCACCTACTGGGTTTATCAAATGCTGCATCGATTAGTTGATGGGCAGGGAAGCAAAAAAGACATCGATACTGTTCTTGAAGCTTGTGCAAATATGGCCGGAAAAACGATTTGTGTTCTTTCTGATGCGTGCGCCATGCCCGTAACTTCGATGATTAAAAAATATCGTCATGAGTTTGAGGCACTCGCAAAGCCGATGGATTCTGTTCCAGTATCAATGCCAAAAGTATCAGGACAAATGGGTGCACTCCTTGAGGGTATCCGGAGTCGGATGAGAAATTAAAAATGACAAATTTTGAATGGTCGCTGTTGTTAGTTCCATTGGTTGGAATTGCCCTTCTTACCTCGGTTCCGATTATGGTGACCATTGAACGGCGGGGATCTGCCTGGATGCAAAGACGGGTTGGTCCCAATCGTGTGGGGCCACTTGGGCTTCTGCAGCCGATTTCAGATGCTATTAAGCTCGTTTTTAAAGAAGAAAACATCCCGGCACAGGCACACAAAGTACTTTTCATTTTAGCTCCGGCTTTGGCGGTGTTGCCTCCTATGTTTGCGTTTTCAGTAATTCCATTTTCTGGAACTGTATTGATTGGTGGGCAGGAATTCCCTGGGCAAATTGCCAACGTGAATGTGGGTCTTTTACTTTTGCTTGCAATTACGAGTTTGCATGTGTTCTCGGTTCTTGCGGCCGGCTGGGCCTCAAATAATAAATTTTCTTTGATGGGAGCCCTTAGGGCGAGTTCTCAAATGATTTCCTATGAAATTGCCATAGGAATTACAATCACCTCGCTTGTAATGGCCTATGGAACTTTGGATCTTCGCGAAATTGTTCGAGCCCAAGAAGTCGGCGGAAAACTGGGTCATTGGGGAGTCCTTTACCAGCCTTTGGCATTTTTAATTTTATGGGTTTGCTCGTTTGCCGAAACCAATAGGCTTCCTTTTGATTTGCCCGAAGGGGAAAGTGAATTGGTGGCGGGGTATCACACGGAATATTCTGGTCTCAAATTTGGTTTGTTTATGATGGGCGAATATGTGGCCATGATTTTGGCTTCATCATTTCTAGTTACATTGTTTTTTGGCGGATTTAATCTTCCGTTTATTTCTCAGGCTGAACTTAGAGATCTCATTGTTGGGTGGGGGTTTCCCTTAGACCAAGCCAGCTGGATACAGGGACTCATTCAGCTTGCGGCTTTTGCATCAAAGGTAGCGGTGTTTATGTGGATTTTTGTTTGGGTAAGGTGGACTTTGCCTCGCTTTCGCTATGACCAACTTATGGATTTGGGCTGGAAAGTTCTACTGCCCTTAGGAATTTTGAATGTTATTGCGACAGTGCTCATCACTTTTTTTTACTCGGGTCGAGGTTTGTAAATGGAATCCGTTGGCAGCCCAAACGTGGTGCAAATTGTTTTAGGTTTTTTGACCTTGGTTACGGCTCTTTCTGTAGTGCTTTCGAAAAATCCGGTTGTGAGTGCGGTGAATTTGATGGCAACTCTTTTTCTGACGGGGGCTCTTTATATAGGGCTTGGTCATTTTTTTATGGGAGCCATTCAAATTCTTATTTATGCCGGCGCCATAGCGGTTTTGTTTGTTTTTATTGTCATGTTGCTAGATCTTAAGCCGCTTTCTTTGACTCTTCCCGGGCGGGCAGTTTCAATTGCGGGAGGAGTTTTTGTAAGCTTATTTTTAGGTTTGGGCTTAAGCGTGGCCGCGTTTAGAAGTTCTTTTGGAAATCAGGGCGCGGCGGAGGTTGAGTCGCTTGCTTCTATTGCCTCTCCGTCGGTGATCTCTTTGCAGTTTCTTTCGAAGTATCATTTACCCTTTCAGGTGGCGGGCCTTCTGATTTTTGCAACCGTTATGGGAGTTGTGGTTTTAGGGAAGCCCAAAAAACAATTGGATCAGGTTGAAGGTAAGTAAAAAAATGGAATTGTTTTCTGGATTATCTGTAACGCAGTTTCATGTTGGAATCGGGGTCCTACTTTTTTGTATTGGGGTATCGGGCTTTTTGATTCGAAGGTCGGGCTTGATTGCCCTCATGTGTTTGGAGCTCATGCTCAACGGGGTGAATTTGTGCTTAGTGAGTTTTTCAAATCTGCACCGAAATCCTGAGGGAGCGTCCTTAGTTCTTTTTATTGTCTTAGTTGCAGCGGCCGAGGCTGCCGTGGCGTTGGGTCTATTTGTTGCAATCTTTAGAAAAGTGGGAACAGTCTCGCTCGACGATTTGAGATCTTTGAAGGGTTAGGGAATTAAAAATGAAATCTGAAGCCTTAAGATGGATAGTCTTTTTTCCACTCATTGGAGCGGCTTTGAATGGTCTTTTGATTCGGTCTAAAAATCCTTATTTAAGCGGAGCCATTGGAACCCTTGCTGCGTTTGCCTCATTTTTTACAAGTCTAATCATTTTTTCACAGAATGGATTCTCAACTCACATTACAGACTTTTTGTTTACTTGGTTTTCTACCGGAAACATAAAAGTTGATTTTGCACTCGAAGTGACAGCCGTCACTTCCGTCATGCTGTTGGTGATTACGGGAATTGGTGGCCTCATTCATACTTACGCCGTATCCTATATGTCGCACGACGAAAGTCCTTGGCGATTTTTTGCCTACCTCAATTTGTTTTTGGCCGCGATGCTGACCCTCGTGCTTTCACAAAATCTTGTTGGAGTTTTTTTAGGGTGGGAGGGGGTCGGACTTTGCTCCTACCTGTTGATTGGCTATTGGTACAAAGAAAATAAAAATACAGAAGCTGGTATGAAAGCTTTTGTTACAAACCGAATAGGTGACTTGGGTTTTCTTGTGGCGTTGTTTATTGCCATTCGAGATTTTGGCACCTTAAACATTTCTGAAATTTTAGCTTTTGTCTCTGGACCACAAGCTGCTGCACTAGGCTCTACTTCGCTTTTGATTTTTGCCGCCGGAATTTTTTGGGCCTCAACCGGAAAGTCAGCTCAGATTCCTTTGTACGTTTGGCTTCCGGATGCAATGGCGGGGCCAACGCCCGTTTCTGCATTGATTCACGCCGCGACTATGGTGACTTCAGGGGTTTTTGTAAGCCTCAGGCTTTGGCCCATTTTTGAAGGACAAGCACAATTGCTTGAAGTGATTTTGGTGATTGGCCTTTCAACGGCATGGTTAGCGGCACTTATCGCGCTCACACAGAGAGATATTAAAAAAGTATTGGCCTACTCAACAGTTTCTCAGTTGGGATTTATGTTTGCGGCTCTTGGTATTGGCGCGCCGGTTGCGGCCTTTTTTCATGTCGTGACCCACGCTTGTTTTAAAGCACTTTTGTTTTTAGGGGCGGGCTCGGTCATTCATGGAATGCATGAAAAACAAGACCTGCTTGAAATGGGGGGGTTGCAGAAAAAAATGCCCCTAACCCACGGAACTTTTTTGGTGGGAACACTGGCAATTATTGGATTTCCGCTTACATCCGGATTTTTTTCAAAAGACCTGATTCTTGAAAAAGCCTTTGTAAAAAGCCCGGTCGTTTACTTTTTACTTTTGGGAGCGGCACTCCTCACGGCCTTTTATATGCTGAGAGCTTACTCCCTTGCTTTCTGGGGCAAGCCTAGGACAAAAGAAGCCGAACATGCCCATGAAAGCCATTGGCTAATGACTGTCCCGCTTGGAATTTTGGCCTTGCTTAGTGTTGTCGTTGGCTTTTTTGAGGTACCCGATATTTTGGGAGGGATTCATAAATTTACTGAGTGGGTAAATTTAAGTTGGATTGGGTGGACGCCTCAATTGGGTGGTGGAACAGCTGAAGCCCACCATTTGAGTCATTTGGCAGAGTGGCTTTTGGTTTTATTCACCACGGGTGGATCTCTGGGGATAGCCTACCTTTCTTGGAAAAAATTTGGACAGATCCAAGCAAAAAGTGCTGTGGAATCTAACCCAGGTTTTTTTACTCGCCTGAGTGAAAATAAATTCTATGTAGATGAGATTTACGGAATTTTGTTTTTGAAGCCACTGGCTTTTGTCGCTCGGACAGGGTCAAAAATTGTAGATCACTCTCTCATAAATGGCGCCCTCCATGGCATAAAAGATTCTTTAAATCTATCAGGAAACGTGTTGGCTCTTTTTCATACCGGCGGAGTCCAGACCTATACTTGGTATTTAGTTTTCGTTGCGGCCCTCTCAATTTGTGTAGCGATCTTTTCGGGCTGGGGGGTGTTGTGAAATGGAAAATTCATTGCTTTTGTTTTTGTTGTGGCCCTTTGTAACGGGGCTTTTGTTGTTTTTGTTTCCCAAAAAAATCCCATTGCTTGCGCAGTACTCAAGTCTGGTGTTTCAGATTGTTTGGGTACTCCTTTTCGTTTGGGCAATTGGCCCCATTTGGGAGGAGCTCAGTGTTGCAGGGGATGGCGGCGGGCCACGGGCATTTCCGGTATATTTTTCTTGGGACTGGATTCCATTTCTTAAGAGTCGGTTTTCGCTTGGTTTAGATGGGCTCAATATTCCCCTTCTGGGTCTCAATGTTCTTTTGAGTCTTTGTTTGGGGTTTTTTTCACTAAACAAAAAGAATTTGGGTCCAGGATATTTAGGACTTTTTTCGATTTTAAATGGAGCCTCGGTTGGGTCCTTACTCGCCGCAGACGCCTTTGTTTTTTATTGTTTTTGGGAGTTTATGCTCATCCCGATGTATCTCTTAATTGGGGGGTGGGGGTCTAAAAATCGAGTTTATGCTTCCTTAAAATTTTTTGCATTTACTATGGCGGGATCACTTTTCATGCTTGCAGCTATTTTAGCTTTGGCATTCCAGTTTGATGTTGCAAGTTTAGGGTGGCACGATCTTGTTGCAACAAATTTTGAATTTCAAGGATGGGGCTCGGTTCAAGGCCTTTTGTTTTTAGGTTTTATGCTCGCATTTGTTGTTAAAATTCCCGTTTGGCCTTTTCATACTTGGTTGCCTGATGCCCACACTGAAGCGCCAACCGGGGCCTCAGTGATTTTGGCTGGAGTTTTGTTGAAGTTAGGAGTTTACGGAATTGCTCGTTGGTGCCTACCGCTATTTCCAGAGGCAAGCGCAGCAGCGGCTCCGACACTCATGGCATTAGGTTGTGTGGGAATCGTGATGGGCGCTTTCGCGGCCTGGTTCCAAACTGACATTAAAAAAATGATCGCTTATTCTTCGGTTTCGCACTTGGGCTTTATGGTTTTGGGACTCTTTGCTCTTGGCGTCGAAGCCTTACAGGGGGCCTTTTTTCAAAATATTGCCCACGGTTTAAGTACAGGCGCTCTGTTTTTGATTTTCGGAATTATTTATGAGCGTACTCACTCAAGAGAAATTTCAAAATATGGAGGCTTTGCCCAAGAGCATGCATGGCTTGCCACAAGTTTTATTTTAGCTTCAATGGCCTCGATTGGTCTTCCAGGGTTGCCGGGTTTTGTAGGAGAGTTTTTAATTCTCGCAGGTAGTTTCAAAACATTTCCTGTTTATTCGCTGGTTGCGCTGTCGGGAGTTTTGCTTGGAGCTATTTATATGCTGGGAATGCTCAGACGGTTTGCCTATGGACCTGTTTCTGAACTTGTGAAATCTCATCCAGTTAGAGTGACTTGGAACGAATGGGCAAGTTTAGTTCCTCTACTTTTATTTATGATCTATTTAGGTTTTGGTTCTCAGGCAATTCTTTCGAAAGTAGAACCTGCGGCTACGCAGGTTCTAACTTATTTTAGGTGAAAAATGGAAAGTAGTTTTTTTGATTCCTCTGTTTTTACCCTGGGCCCAAATGAGCTTCAGGCTCTTTTTCCGCTTCTTTGGCTTTGTGTAGGTTTGGTTTTTTCGACTTTAGCTGCGGGCTTTCGTTTAGGGATTGGGTTTACACGGGTACTTAGTTTTTTTGTTTTTGTTCCCTTTGTGGGTTTGTTGGCGATTCAACTTGGAAATCCTCCAGTGGCTGTTATGGGCACAGCGCTAGAGATGAATGCCTTCACTAGGCTCGTGGGCTGCGCAGTAGGGATTCTTGCGTTATTGGTATCAACATTTGTCACCCCAACGCGAAATGGCGTGTTGCATCCCGAATGGCTAGCTATTTTGGTTGTTCAAGTTTTGGGCCTTACGCTTTTACCTGGCGCCCGAGATTGGGTTTCATTTTTTGTTTATCTCGAAACTCTCGCCATAACTGGCTATGTGATGGCATCCCTAGACACGGACAGAGAAAAATCTCTTGAAGCCGGATTAAAATATCTTTTGACCGGAGCCTTTGGTTCGGGATTTTTTTTAATGGGAGCAGCCCTCTTTTACGGTCTCACGGGAACTCTGGATTTTGAGCTCATTGCCTCTGCTTTAAAGTCAGTAAACAGCGGCCCTGAAAAATTTATGGCCCTTTCGGCCGCAATTTTAATAATTTCGAGTTTGTCCTTTAAGCTCGCTTTGTTTCCTTTGCACATGTGGGCACCCGATGTTTACCAAGCATCGCCCACTGCAATGGCAGCGATGCTTTCTACGGCTACAAAAATTTCTGTTTTTGGAGCCCTGGCAGGCATTTGGACGCTCACCGGTTTTTCAAATTTTCCTGAGCTTAAGCAGATTTTGATTGGACTTGCGGGTTTGTCGATTGTTGCGGGAAGCCTTCTTGCAATGGCCCAAAAAAGCTTGCGCCGCCTTTTTGCTTATTCTGGAATTGTGAACGCGGGTTTCGCAGCATTAGCTTTGGCGGCCGGACCTTTTGCGACAGGGTCCATGTTTGCTTACCTTTTTATTTACTCTGTTAGCGTAGTTGGAATTTTTGCACTTTTAGAAAGGTTTTCAACTCAATTGGGCCTTGAGCCCCATGGGGATTTGAAAATCGAGAACCTTCCACAAATTGGACGAAAATTTCAGGGTATTTTTGTGGGAATTTTTGCATTTTTTGTTTTCTCCATTGCAGGTATCCCGCCTTTGCCCGGTTTTTTTGGAAAATATTTAATTCTCAAAGACCTGTGGATTGGGCAAGAATACTTTTCAGCAGGTTTACTGATTTTAGGAACACTTCTTGGTCTTGGTTTCTATCTGAAAATTTTAGTTCCTTTGTACATGAATCAGGATGAACCCACTGACGAAATTCCTCAAAACAAACGCGTGGCTAAGCTTTGGCCAACGGCCTTGGCGACAACTCTGTGTGTGCTGGCAGCAATTTATGCTCTTGGGGGTTTAAGTCGTTTGCCCAGGTGGGTGGAGACTGTTGAGATTTTCGCCCGTTAAGGCGAAACTCAAACTTCAACTATGTCCAACCAGGATGAAGACTCTGGAACCCGAACTGGGCTGGCGGGGTCCTTGTTTGATAAAACAAGGACGTCTATTTCTGACAAAAAAATTCAAATCAGAATGGTGTCTAGAAAAGTCTATGGACCCTATACCCGCACCGAAGTTGTTGGGTTTATTGTTACAAAAAGGTTAACCGGAGAAGAAGAAATTCTTTTTGAAGGCGACTCCGACTGGAAACCCATTTCAAGCGATCTTGAGTTTTTTGATTTGTTTCAAAAGATGCTTGTTCAGGGGACTCCTGAAACCGCAAATCTTCCGGAAATTAAAACACAGAATACTCGTGTAACCCGCCCAACCGCGGTTATCCCAAGTACCAAAAAACCTTCGATCCAAACTCCACCAAAAGACAAAAAAGTTTCCGAAAAAAAGGGAGAGACTCAGCCCTTGGGGTCTCAAAGGGTTTCAAGTAGGCCCGCTTCAAGTGCCAACAATCAAAAATCGCAAAAAGAAAATCCCCCCAACTGGCAATCAAATACCTTGAACCCCGCGGGGCCGCTTGTCGGGGGTAATCAAAGGGGGAGCGAAAAAAGAAAGATTCCACCCCTCTATTGGGCGGTTGGCTTTTTTGCTCTGGCGGGTACATTCTTTTTGTTTAGTGGAAATGGCTTTAAGGGAAGTTCTAAAACTGTAAATTTAGGGCCAGGTTTTTTTCTGGCTAACTCCAACTACGCAAAGCCCCTTAAACTTGCACTTCAGGGTTTAAATTTTGATCTTCCGGTGTTTCCACAAAGTTTAGAGCCTAGTGCTGAACTTGATTTACCCCTAGGCTTTTCGGCCGAAATTTGGACCCAAGATCTGGAGTCCTTAAATGAGAAAAATGACCCAAAGGATAGACTCAAATCTTCTTATTGGGCTCGATGGATTTGGAACTCAATGTGGATTGGGGCCGCAATTCAATCTTTTGATTTTCAGCAAGGCTCGGCTTTGATTGGCAGAGCTAAAACCGCTTTTGACTTTTTATTGGCAAAGAACATTTTGGACTCCGAGCAAGTGGCGCTCTTTGGCGCCTCTTTTTTGGCGATCGAGGCAAAATGGGATGAAGCACTCTTGAAACTAAAGCCACATCTCGAGAGTCAACGCAAAGAAACGGCAATGCTTTTAGAAGAAATTTCGTGGCAAAATTTTTGGAGCAAAGGCGGCAAGGGCGAAGTTTTACTTGTTAAAGAGGGTGTCGATTTTAATGATTCGGTTGCAGAATCCTCGCACAACTTAAAAAAAGCTTTTCTAAGGCGAGACGCTAAAAAGTTTAATGATTGGGTGTTACAAACGGCTCAAAATCATCCGACACTTCCTTTGTTGTGGTTTGCCACGGCTCAAACGAATTGGAGACTTAAGTCTGATGGGGCCCAACTGGCGTTTAGACTTTTTTTAACAGGTCTGGGAACATCTTCTCTTTTGCCGAAATCATTTCAGGATGTGTACTGGATGGAATTTGCATCATTTCTTGAAACCTTCGGCAGATTTTCTACTGCAAAAGCAGTTGTTCAAAATTTGGAAATTTTGAGACGAGGGCAAATCAACCCCTCGAAAAACTGGGTTGATCTTGGCAGTACGGATTTAAATTTTTCTGAGATTACAGAAGAAATAAAAAAGAAGGCATCGAGCGGTCCGCTGGGCCCACGAGAGACTGCTACTCTTGTTGTGCTGTCTTTAGTCCTTGATGGGGCCTCTGATTTGTTACTGATTGCTGGCCAAGCGGCTGCCTTTGAGGGGCAGTGGTTTCGAGCAGAAAATTATTTTGAGAGACTCGTAAAATCTGATCCAAAAAGTGTTGACGGATGGGGAGGGCTTTTGTGGGCACGAGCAGGACAATTTTCTTTTGATAAAGCCTTTGAAGCCTATGATGAAATCGAAAAACTCAGTCGAACAAAACAAGCCGGAAACACAGTCTCAAACGATAGCGAAAAATTTTTAGGACTCCTTCAAAAGATGGGACGCGAATATGATGAAGCCGAAAAGAATTTCAGGGCTGCCATCAAACTTAAACCTAATGACGGCTGGTCTCATTATTTTTTGGCTGAAATGTACCGAGAAAAAGAAAAATTTATAGATTGTATTAAGGCTGCAAATTTAGGCAGGGTCCATGGTCGTGCCGAGCTTGCATTTCGCGCGGACTTACTCTTTTACGACTGCAGGGTTCGCGGAAAAGTTGATATTAAATCTGCAATTGCAGATTTGCGCCGTCGCCTTAAAGCAGACCCCGAAAATATTTCTCTAATTTTGGCAGTAGGTTCGGCACTTGCACATGGAGACCAATTGAATGATGCCATTGGGTTTGTTGGTGATCAGGTTTTGGTTTTTCCAAGGTCTTTTGAGCTTCGTATGCTTTTGGGCGATCTTTACACTAAAAAGCGTGACCTCGACCGGGCCGTACTTTTTTTCACTCGTGCCTCTAAGGACAATCCCACAAGCGCTTTGCCCTCAATGAAAATTGGGAAAATTTTTTATGACCAATCTAAATTCATTGAGGCGGCTCGGAATTTTGAAGGAGCTGCAATCAGTGAGCCCACCTATCCCGAAGCCTGGCTTTGGGCTGCCAGGTCTTATGCAAAAGGGTCAAAAGCGGCCCCAGCAATTCAGGCCTACCTCAGGGAAATCGAAGAGAGGCCAGCGGTTTTGGCAACCTTTATTGAGGCCGCTGAATATCTTCTTTCGGTGAATGCTCCGCAGGAAGTTCCCAAACTTTTTCAGAAATTCACATCGACCTTTCAAGATGACCCAAGAGTTCTCACTCGCTTGGCCCAAGCCTATTTGGCACTTAAGGATTTTGAGAATGCCGAAAGAATGGCCAAAACAGTTCTGGCTACAAACCCAAATATTGCTGAGGCCTATCGAGTTTTAGGTTATGTTTTTGAAAATCAAGCACAGTATGAAAATGCACGCAGTTACTTTGAAAAATACTTGCAGCTACTCCCACAGGCGGGCGATGCCGCTGAAATTCAGTCAAAGCTTTCGAGATTTTAAGGAGCCCCCACTATGTTAGATTGGCGAAAAGTCGTAGGTGAACCCGAGGCTTTTGTTCAAGCCCTAGTTAACCGCGGACAAAAGCGAGAAATCGCTGAAAAAATTCTATCTGAAATCGAAATCAGCTCAAAAGATCGCGTAGAAGGACAAAAAAAAGTCGACCAACTCCGTTCTGAAAGAAATTCCAATTCTCAACAAGTCGCTGAACTCATGAAGGCCGGAAAAAAGTCCGAAGCCGGGCCACTTGTTGAAAAAGGTAAATTAATAGGTCAGCAGATTTCTGATTTAGAAGCAGCGCTCAATAACTTTGAAGATAAATTTTCAAAAATTCTCGAGCTTGTTCCCAATATTCCGCACCAGTCAGTCCCTGTGGGGAGTTCCGAAAAGGACAACCCCGTAGTTCGAACTTGGGGTGAATTGAGGAAGTTTTCGTTTAGTCCAAAAAGTCACGATGAGATTGCCGAAAAAAATAAACTCATTGATTTTGATCGGTCCGGAAAAATTAGTGGCTCTAGGTTTGCCTTTTTGCGCGCAGGAATGGCCCGACTTGAGCGGGCCCTAACTCAATTTATGTTAGATACCCAAAGCGCACGCGGTTACCAGGAGATTCAACCACCATATTTGGTTTCAGCAAAAACTATGTACGGAATGGGTCAGTTTCCAAAGTTTATTGACGAAGTTTTTAAAGTTGAAGGCCAGGATAAATATTTAATTCCCACGGCGGAAGTTCCGGTAACAAGTTTTTTTGCCGATGAAGTCATTGCTGAAGAATCTTTGCCCATTAAATTTGTAGCCTTTTCGCCTTGTTTTAGAAGCGAGGCGGGTTCATATGGCAAAGACACTAAGGGGCTCATTCGCCAACATCAGTTTCATAAAGTTGAACTTGTGAAACTTGTAAAACCCGAAGACAGCTTAGAAGAACTTGAAGCCATGGTAAAGGACGCGGAAAATATCTTGCAGTTACTCGAAATTCCTTATCGGGTTATTCATTTGTGTACAGGAGACATGGGTTTCAATTCTCAAAAGACCTATGACCTAGAGGTTTGGCTGCCGGGATCGGTTTTGGAAACCGGAGCTGGAGGAAAACGAGGGTGTTACCGAGAAATTTCTTCGTGTTCAGATTGCGGGGATTTTCAAGCGAGGCGTGCCAAAATTAGATTCAAACCAAAGGCCGGGTCGGCTGGTAAGGGTACCCAATTCGTTCACACTCTCAATGGGTCTGGATTAGCTGTAGGACGTACCTTAGTTGCAGTTATTGAAAATTATCAAAACGAAGATGGGTCAATTACTGTTCCCAAGGTTCTTCGGCCTTATATGCCAGGTATAGAAGTCATAAAGCCTTTGTAAACTGGATAAAAAATTGAAACCGAAATCAAGCCAAAGTCGAGATTGGGTTCCTTTTATGGTGAGGGCGCTTGAGCTTGCCAAACTCTCAGCCGACAAGGGCGATATTCCGGTTGGAGCGCTAGTTGTGGATAAGTCGGGGAAAATAATTTCTGAATCTCACAACGAAAGAGAGTTGCAAAAGGATCCTACGGCGCACGCTGAGGTTTTAGCTATTCGAGAAGCTTCCAAACAAATTGATAACTGGCGACTTACCGGCTGCACCTTGGTGGTTACGCTTGAGCCCTGCGTGATGTGCGCGGGCGCACTTTCGCTTTCTCGAATTGACAGAATAGTTTTTGGGGCCTTTGACCCCAAAGCCGGGGCAACAGGTTCTATTTACCAAATTCACGATGACGCCCGACTGAATCATAAAATCGAAGTTGAAGGTGGAGTTTTAGAAAAAGAATGCCGCGAACTTCTCGTTGGATTTTTTAGGTCGAAAAGAGTTTGAAAAAACTTTACGATTAACGCGAATTCAAGTTTTGGTTTGTTTCAATACCTATAAACGAGAACTATTTGGTGAAAGATTTTTCATACTCTTCATAACCTTCGGCAGACAGGTTTTCGACCGGAATAAACCTTAAGGCTGCCGAATTGATGCAGTAACGTTGCCCGCCTTTATCTTTCGGACCGTCGTTAAAAACGTGACCTAAATGCGCTCCGTTGGAGGACTCGACCTCGATTCGAGACATCCCAAGTGAGAGATCCTCTTTTTTGCTCACTTGGTCGACATCGATCGGCTTGCTAAAACTTGGCCAGCCAGTCCCCGAGTCAAATTTATCGAGCGAGCTAAATAAGGGTTCTCCCGAAACGACATCGACATAAATTCCCGGCTTTTTATTATTGTAGTAGGCGTTCTTGAAGGGGGCTTCAGTAGCCCCTTCTTGGGTCACTCGATACTGCTCTGAGGTCAATCGAGTTTTTAGTTCTTTATTTTTTATAGCCGACAAAATATCCTCAGGCTCTGCGCGTTTCGTGTAGTCGACCTCCGCAAAGGCGTAGTGAATTACGCGATCTTTACCGATGACGAAGGTCGCTGGCACCGGTAGTTCCCAATTTGTGCTGCCTTGATTTTTCTCCAGGTCCACGCCAAATTCTTTGTATGTTTTCTGCTGATCGGGTGAAAGCTTAAAGACCAATCCGTAGGTCCTAGCCACTTGATTGTTGCGGTCGCTTAGAACTTGAAACTTAAGATCATCTTTTTCGGCCGTCGAGAGGCCTGCCTCCGGCACTTCTGGCGAAATGGCCACGAGTTGGGCTCCGAGCTGTCGAAATGCAGGCAACTTTTCCTGGTAAGCACGCAATTGCGCATTACAGTAAGGGCACCAACCCCCGCGATAAAACGTCAACACGATGGGGCCACGTCGAAGCAGAGTCGAGAGTTTGATTTCTTTTCCGAGGACGTTCATCAGAGTAAAATCCGGAGCCTTATCACCCTCCTTGGGCAGCTTCTTTAGCAGGTCTGACTTACGCAAATCCTGCAGGGCTTTTTCCATAATTGCCTTTTGCTCAGAAGTAACTCGACTCACCGATGCCTTCGATAGTGCATCCAGGGTATCGCTCAATTTTTTCTCAGAAAAAGCTGACTTCAAAAATTCCCGCAAATCGGATTCGCTTGTTTTGCTGATAATGCGACCACTTTCGATACCGCCGTTGAGGGCCACAAGCGTTGATTGCGAGTTGATTTTGTAAGTCTTTTTTAGAGCGTCGGCATTGTCGTAATCTACCTTGAAAAGGGTTACTCCCTTAAGCAAAGAATCGCCGCTCAGCCCTTTGAGAACCTTTTCTTGTTTGACACAGGTGGGACACCAGTCAGCATGAAAATGCAGTAGAATTTTTGAATTCGCCTTTAGCGCAGCATCGTACTGCGTTTGATCAAAAACGGGGTAAGCACTGGCTGTGCTTGAAAAAGTGGCGAGAGCAAAGACCGCAGATTTTAGATTCATGAAAATTCCTCCAAGTTTAAAAGCGTGTGGTGAGATCGGTGAGCCATTCGGGTGACCACCGCAAAAGTTGAGATTCAATTTTTTTATCCAGACCCGTAAGGATCGCGAGACCAATAGTGATGATTAAAATACCTGCGGTCTTCTTGATGAGCGTCATCCACCGCATCGAGCCCCGGCGAAGCCGCAGCGAAAAGGCAGTAGATCCGTAGGCAATAGCCAAAAGAGGCAGCGCCGCCCCAAGACCAAAAATAGCGAGCACTGGCAAAGCCTGTAAGCTGTTTTGTTTATTTGAAGCGAGGCCAATCGCCACTCCTAGGCTTGGGCCACTGCAGGGGGTCCAAATAATTCCGGCCAGGGCCCCCAGGATAAACTGACGTCCGTTTTCCCAAACTGAGGACCGCATACTGACCACTTGGCTCGTATAGTTCAGCTTGTTCACTAAGGGTGCGAGAGCCTGAGAGAGGAGTTCCTGAGCCTTTTCGCTCAGAAACAGAACTCCGGCTGTGATCAGCGTGAGTGCTGAAATATTGCGAATGAGGCCGCGATCCAATCCAAGAATGTTGCCGAAGCTAGATAGGGCCCAAGTGACGCCGACAAAAGTCAGTAAAAGACCTCCGACAAAAAATAGTGGACCACGGCGTCCTGCTCGAAGCGAGCTAGCGATGACCAGAGGCAAGACCGGAAGTACGCAAGGAGAAAGCGTTGTAAGAAATCCTGCAAGCGCCGACACCAATAATTCGGAAATACTCATTTTTCATTTAGTCAGTGTACAAATCGAGCGCTTTATTACGGGATTCCCCCAAAATTCCCTCGAGAATGATCTTAATGGCGCGTCGAGAGGCTACAGGACTGTTCAAGCTTTTCAATATGACGTTAGAGCCTTGCGTGAGCGCCACTAACGCAATTGCAACATCTTTAGGTGCACTCTTTGTGTAAATACTTCCATCCTGAATTCCGCGACTAACAACAGTTTCCCAATACTTTTCCCAAGCTATAATTCCGTTCCTGATCCATGTTAAAATCTCTTTCTCCGAGACCTCTCCAAGCTGGGTTGCCGTATTGGTGTTGAGGCAGCCCCAATAGAAACTGGCGCCTTCCACGGAGAGCAAGGTTTCGACAAAAAAATTCTCGATTCCCGTCCTAGCGTTCGGCGCGGAATCAACATGTGAGCGTCGCCCGAGCACAACAGTTTGCTTGTAGTGCTCGAGAACTGCCAGAAAGAGAGTCTTTTTATCGGTAAAGTGAAAATAAAGGCTACCTCGCTTTAGGCCCGTCGCCCTGACAAGATCATCGACGCTCGTCTGGGCATACCCGCGTTGCCAAAAACATCGCATAGCCGAATCTAAAATCGTTTCACGATCAAACTTTGGAGGCCGCCCCATTGCGTCATTGGAGCACAGATAAGGTTAGTGTGCAATTTCATTATTGAACAAACGGTCAAAAAAAACTAATTCAAGTGGATGTCGGAGGTCCATTGATTCAACTCGATGAAGCCGTCTTAAAATCCCTACGAGATCGTGACCCTCATTTTCTCGCTGAACTTTTTTGTAACCTGAATCCCTACCTTTTGAAAATGGCCGGATCTCGTCGCGTCTTTGGCGAGCACGCTGAGGAAATTGTCTGCCAAACTTGGGCGACCTTCTTTGAAAATATCGAGTCTTTCGAGGGTCGATCCGAAGTTAAAACTTTTCTAGGGGGAATTCTAATCAACAAAATTCGTGAAGAACGCAGGTCCCAAGCTCGTACTACTTCCGAAGAAGATCCCGAGACCGTGATGAGCCATAGTTTCACCCCCGAAGGATGGTGGAAGCGAGAACCTCCTGATCCTTCTCGATTGCTGAGCAGAAAACAGACCGGGACAGCAATTAAAAACTGCCTGGAAGGGCTAAGCTCGAATCAAAAAGAAGCTTTTATTCTAAAAGAGGTCGATGACTTAGAATCGGCATCCATTTGTAATATTCTAGGAGTGAGCGTCACTAACCTTGGAGTGTTGCTCTTTCGCGCCAAAGAAAAACTTCGCCGGTGCTTAGAGGGGAATATTAATTTAGAAGGCTATTAGTCGTGACGATTATTCAAAGACTGAGAAAAATCTGGCACGACAGCTATTATGCTCTCGCATCGAGGACGATGGTCAATTTTGCTATGCGCTGCCAAGAAGTAGCGGAGCGGATCAACATGGGGGACTCTGTTAAAACCCCGAAACAGAAAATTCGTCATTCACTCCACATGAGCTTGTGCCAAGCCTGTCGAAACTATCAGGGGTACAGTACCTGGCTCAATAAAGAGGCAACTCAGATAAAAGTTAAAAAACTTGGCGAGGACACGCTTCTCAAACTCAACAAACGCCTCCTCAATGAGCATTCTAAAACA
This sequence comes from Bdellovibrionota bacterium, assembly GCA_964201665.1. Taxonomy (GTDB): domain Bacteria; phylum Bdellovibrionota; class UBA2428; order UBA2428; family UBA2428; genus CAXNEW01. The sequence goes on along the minus strand of CAXNEW010000001.1, from coordinate 24,233 downwards.
ACTCTGCCTTAAGGCTAATGTATGAATCACTACACTAGAGGGTGACTTTGTTGGACACGACTCGGATTGCGTTCAAAACAGATTCCATGTTTCGCCATGGGATAAAATGATTCATTCCCTGGATGATTTCGACACTCACAAGTGCATTCTTTTTTAAATGAAGTTTTAGGAAATCGACATTCTCAACCGGAACCAAATCATCTCTATCTCCATGTACAATGGCAATGGGTATGTTTAGGTTTTGCCAACTTGGAGTCATTTCGCGAAGCTGATCTTTAAGACCAAGAATCTCCTTGTTACAAACCTTCAAATCTTTTGGAATCATCCACTTTAAAAGGAGCCACTGCGCGGGAATTTGGAACCATTTGGTTTCTTCGAGAGCAGGATCGACCGAACTCGCTAAAAGTACAAGGGCAGCGACTTGCGTGGGAAAATCCATTGCAATTCGGGCAGCAACTGGGCCGCCTAGAGAATGTCCAACCACAACAGCTCCTAGGCCACTTTTGTTCTCTTGGAGAAATTGTGAAATAGCATTTGCCTGAGACTCCAGGGCTGGTTCAGCTTGACCTGCTCCTGATCCTCCGTATCCCAGTCGGTCCACGGCTATGATGTGAAACCGATTTTGAAGTTCTTTGTTTCTCAGAAAGGCAGCCCATCCCTGCCATGATCCAGGAGATCCGTGCACAAAAATCAACGGACGAAGCGTCGGTAGCCCAGCCCATGCAGCTCGGACTTTACGTCCGCCAGAGTGTGTAAAATAAAAACTATCAGGCGTCTCCGTTTTGAAAGCCGCAATATCGGCTCGTATTGCAAGTGTGGGATCCTCACAGGCACTCAGACTAAGAACAAAAATTATCAAAAAAAATCTTAAAGTTTGCAATCTATTGAACCTCGAGTGCCCATTGAACTATTTTTCTAAGTTGAACAATTTCGAGGTGTGGATGAGCAAGAATAAATCTCAGAAACGACACTCCTTGAGGATTCACCGAAAAATTGATCATAGCCTGGTTGGACTCCAATAGAGATTGACGAACATGGCGCGACCAACTTGCAACGTCTTGTTGATCTTCAGGCGGAAGCACCTGAACGCACACGTTCAAGAACTCTGGTTCGTGCAGTAGCTTGATTCGCGGCCCACTTTCCTTAAGAAGTTGAACAAACGACTTCTGCAAATCCATTTGCCGATCAATAAACCTCCCAAACCCATCACTGCCATAGCGTTTCCATATCGACCAAAACGCAAATGCATCCGCCGGTCGCCCACATTGCCAAGACAACCTTCCTCGGTCCCCGAAGTCTTCATTGTCGTGAAACAGGTATGTAGCTGCGACGTCGTTTGCTTCCAATAGAATATGTTTATGTTGGGTAATAAAAATACTTGAGGTTAGAGAGGCTCCCAAAAGTTTATGTGCATCAAAACTCAAAGAATCAGCCAATTCCACGCCGTTCATGAGATGTTTTGCGGAGTTCGAAAAAATTGCAGGTCCACCCCAGGCCGCATCGACGTGCAACCACACATCCTGGTCCCGACACACGCTGTGCATTTCCCGGATGGGATCGAAGGCTCCGGTCACTGTTGTTCCGGCGGTTGCACCGACTAACAAAGGAACTTCTCCACGCAAACGACTCTTAGTTAATTCTACCTGGAGTTGTTCTGGAATCAGGCGACCTCGAGCATCTGCGCGAATCGGAATCGCGGCATTCAAACCGAAACCTAGAGCTAGACAGCCTTTTTTCCAGGAATAGTGGGATTCTTCTGAAACAAAAACTCTAAACCTATGGCCTTGATTTCCCTCATCGCGAGCAGAGGGCAAAACTCGCTGGCGAGCACAATGAAGGCCCATGAAGTTGGCAGCGCTACCGCCGGGAACTGCCAGTCCGTTTGATTTTCTTGGATCCCAGCCAAGTGCCTGACTAAGTGCAAAGACAACCTCATTTTCAGCAAGGGAAAATACGGGACTCGCTTCGCGCGTCGCCAATGTCGCCTTGGTCGAAGCTACAATGCGGCTCACAGCGATCGACTCCGGAAGAAGGCCAGAGAAAAGCTGATTCATGAAGTATTCCGAGTGAACCGAAACGGACTGATTCCGCACTTCATCTAGAAGTGAGCTAAACGCATCTCTGGATATTCCCGGCCTTGAAAGCGGTTCGAAAAAGTTTAGCTTCTCACTCTGATCTGGACTGGAAAACCTGTTCCCAAGCTGGTCTTTAGAAAGCGGCGGAACATAAACGTGCACCGTGCGAGCGTAATCAGATTTGCAGATGAGATCGTGGCTTGAAAAAGGGGGTGTGTGAATAACCTGGCCTGATTTCCGAAAAGACGTTGAAATCTCTAAGCCGCTTCGAACCGATTCTTCGAACAGCCCCTCTTCGACAAGCACATAGCAGTCGCTTGAGCCATGATTGTGCATCGGCGAGCTGCTGTTTTTTTTCCATTCGCATTGAACAACTTCAAAGGCAGGACATGAATACAGAACTTTTCGGTCGTAGTTTCGGAAAGCAAGATTTGTGTCGACCGCCATATTTCGCAGCTTTCCTAGGAATACTCCCCACGCCTCTTTCGTCTTAGATTGTCGAGCAAAACGAACAGCGAGTTTCGCTGATCGTATAAAACAATCAAAGACGACGAAAAGACAACAAGGGCCAGTCCAAAGAGCAGTCCTCCATCGTTCTCTACGACAACTCCAAGGATTAGAATGTGACTCAGAATTGCACCCGCCATCACTCCAGCCGCGAGAAGTGCCCCCAAGGCTTGAGTTGACGGGAGCAAAAGCAAAATACTCGCCACAAGTTCAAAGCCACCAGAAATCCATCGTCCCCAAGGCTCAGCACCCAGACTAGAAAAAATAAATATAGATTCTTTCGCTCCCGAAAACTTAAAGAAAAGCGTCTGAAGAAGAATGCCAGCTGAGAGCAACCTAAGAAGGAACAGAATTTTATTTTTCATATTTAGGAGTCTTTGTTTTTCACTTCAGGCCAGTTAGCGTCGGCTTCCTTTAGAAAACTTGCGGCATCTTTGCCTTTGGTTTCCTGCCACTTTTTACGAGTATTCCCAAAAAATCCGTTATAAAAAAGCAATAGGCGTCCATCTTGAATCAAAAAACTTTTTGGATCGACTTCAACTTTTGATTTCGAATCTGCTACAGCATAGGCGCACCAACCGCCAAATTGTGGAAGAAATTTTTCTGGCGCCTTCAAGAAGGTCTGCTTGTTTACTTCATTTGCAAAAAAGTAAACGGCTCCTTCGTGGGTTGTTTGGAATTGAGAGCTACCCTTTTGCGGGGCCTCCCCCTTGAAATACGAAACTGCGTCGTAGTTAGACAAAGCCACTCCAGACTTGTCGGTATTCAATAAATTTCCTGCCTGCGCTGTAGCAGCCATAAAAAATCCTAAAAAAACGTGAGTCCACTTTTTTCCCATTTCAATCTCCTTTAATCGTTCGAACTTAATTCAGAGGTTTCCCGGTGAATGAGTGTGGTGAGGTCACTAAATCTTACAAAAAAATTTGAGGCCAATTTTATTGTTGTAAGAAAGTACCCTTACCCGTCACTCAGAACGGCGATGACGTGGGGAAATTTTTTTGTCTGAGTTGTTCCAAAATTTTTTCGGCCTGTCAGAAGCTTGGCATGTCATTTCTCTCTTCTTGACCACCTTTGTTCTCGAAGATGCGGCTCTGGTTATGGGTATCGCTCTGGTAAAAAGTTCAAACTTGAGTTTTGTGAAGGCTTTTTTGGCCACTTTTTGCGGAATCGTTTTAGGCGATATTGGCCTTTATTTGATTGGGGCACTGGCTCGAAAGTTACACAAAAAGACCTGGCCCCGTCTTGAAACATTGAGGCAGCAAATTCGAGATTCAAAACGCGCTGATATTCTCATGGTCGTTTCGCGAGCAGTCCCAGGTTCAAGGCTACCCCTCTACCTCGCCGCAGGCTATTTCGGTTACTCGCTGAAGCGTTTTGTCCTCGTCACCCTCGCTAGTGTCTTCGTTTGGGTTGCATTTGCCTTCAGTTTGGTCCAGGGAATCGCCGAGCTTTGGACGGGCCCACTTTGGAGCTTGCTCGTGGTCTCTGCTTCCTCAATTTTTGTTGTTAGGCAAATGCTGCCCCAACTCGCCGACCCCTGGAGGCGCAAAGCTCTTCTTTACAGCTGGAGAAGGTGGACTCATTTCGAGTTTTGGCCCGCCTGGCTCTTTTATCTTCCGGTTGTGTTTTATATCCCTTATCTAGCTTTTAAATATCGAAGTTTTAGTGTTCCTCTCGACGCAAATCCGGACCTCAGAAATGGAGGGCTGATTGGCGAGTCGAAATGGGACTATTTGAAATTTGTTAACTCCACAAGTCCATGGGCACTGAAGGCAGTTCCGATTGATGCAGAATCAGATTGGCAAAGCCTTTTGGCCAATTCGGGATTGCAATACCCGATCATTTTTAAACCGGACGTCGGACAAAGAGGATACGGAGTTAGACTGATTCCCAATGAAGACGAAGCTCGTGCGTACCTCTCCCAAATCAAGACCAAAGTCATTGCCCAAGAATATAGCGATTGGAATGTAGAAGTCGGAATTTTTTACCACCGATTTCCCGAACAAGTAGCGGGGACAATTCCTTCGCTCACGCGCAAAGAATTTCCTTTTGTTGTAGGCGATGGGAAAACCAAATTAGGCGCCCTGATTCTCAAAGACAAACGGGCTCGAATCATTGCGGCCACCTACTTTGCAAGATTTGAAAAAGAATTAGACCGGGTTCCATCGTCTGGTGAGCGTGTGCCTCTGGGTCTTTCGGGCAATCATTGCCAAGGAGCTATTTTTTGGGATGGCCAAGACCTTATTACTGACCAGATCCTACACTCTATAGATCTACTGGCCCATGAAATCCCTAACTTTTACTTCGGACGCATCGACGTCCGAGCACGTTCTCTTGACGATCTGAAGATTGGGAAAAATTTTGTAGTTATAGAAATCAATGGCTCTGGATCTGAGATGACTCACATTTGGGATGCCACCAACTCTCTAATTTCGGCGTACAAAACCCTATTCTATCAATGGAATCTCCTCTTTCAAACAGGTGAACGAGTTCGTTTAAAAGGGATTGCGTCTAAAAAGAAGAGACTGAGAGATCTCGCTGCCGACATCAAACTCCATTTCAAAAAAAATAAAAATTTAACAATAGCGTCGTAGGAGCTGACCATGAAGTATCAATATATTTTAACTGTTTTCACTTTGGCATTTTCAATTCAATCGTTTGCAGAAGAGCCGATCGTAGCGTCGCCTTCACAAAAAGAAGGGCCATGGAATTTGGGTATCCTAAGTAGTATCAATCTTGGCACCAGATATTCGTCCGTACTTACGAAACGTGGCGCAACGATGTATGACTATTTTCAACTCGACCCTGTTTTGGGAATTTTCTTGTTCGATGATCGCTTTGAATTTCTTGGAGACTCGGTAGGGTATCGAGATTTTATTTACGAGAAAACGATTCGTGCTCGCGCGCGAATCGTCGCAATCTCGGATGATCCCTTGTTTCCTAAGAAAGTAAGTCGATTGGGCGCGCCGAATTCGAGGCAAGACACCTATGAATTTGCCGCAAGTTTGGAGTTATTTTTGCCTAGCTACACAAGCACTTACGCAGCCGAACTAGACCTCAATTTTTCCCAAGATGTCGCGACTCATCACGGCCAGTTTTTTGAGCTGGTTTCCAAAACCCGTCTTTTTTCTTATCGAGAACCCTGGGCCCAAACGCTTCTAGAACCCAATGCTGTTATTTCTCTAGGATTTGGCAGTAAGGCCCATAATCAGTACATGTATGGTGCGAACTCTGGAAGTGGCGGCCTGAGTTATGTTGCAGCTGGCCTTCAATTGGCACTGCCTGAAACGGCGGACCGCTTTTATCCGATAGTACTGCTTCAATTCTACTCGACGTCGGGTTCTGCTCAAAACGGGTCTTTAGTTGCCGACAAAACTTCAGGTTTTCTGCTCCAGTTTATTGCAACCCTAGGACTGCTGGACTGAAGATTTTCGACTTGATGATGACACGCCCTAGGATTCGGCACTGAAGGCGGCGTCTATAGGCGTGGGATTTAGGTGGTCAAGATAGTTGCTCACGGTCTTGAGAGCGACCCCGACCAAAACTTCCACCAAAGCATTCTCAGATTTTCTTGGATCAAAATTTGAAAAGGAATTTTCATTGAGTCTAAGGGGACAAACGGAATGACTTTACACCCCCGGGAAAAATTCTAAAATTTTTCCCGGGGCGGGTCAGCTTTTAAGTTTAGTTTATGGGCAAGGGAGGGAAACCTGATTCAAAATTAAGACTAAATCCATCAAAGGCCACCACCTCATATTCGAGTGTTAAGCCCAAAAATTTTACAATCCGGGACTTAATTGTATTTCTTTGAGCCTCCGAGAGGTATGTAAGTCGATCTAGTTCTGGGCTGAGTTCATTTTTAAAAATTGAAACTCGTTGATGGGGATCGGCTTTAGAAAGAACTGCTGAAAAATGATTCAAGGTGTGCCCGATTTGGTCTGGTACCTCCCACGTGGGTTGATTGTATGGGGAAGGATATGACCAGGTTCTAGTGATTTTTCGTCTCCAAGGATGTCCAGAATTGTAATAGTCGCTATTTACATAAACAAGATTTGTATAATTAGAAGTTATAAACTCGAAATCAAAAAAATTGTTTCGGGCCGTTTCAAGGAAATCCCAATAGGTTGTTTTTTGCAGCATAAAGGACCTTAGGAGTCTGCGGGAATTCAAAGAAGTCTTGTGATTAAAACTTCGCCCGAATTTATAAATTATTTCGTGTAAAACTCCGATTCCTTTGCTTAAGGGACTATGGAGCGCGTGATTGAAAAGTCGTGGATCAAAATGCAATTCGGCTGCTTGGCCCATGTCGTCGGCGCGTAAAACCGTAGCAACAACACAGTTTTCGTGATCAATAAGGGCCTTCATGTCATGATCATCAATGGGTCCCAATCCATGTTCGGCTCGAATGGCTTGATCAAGGGAGAGTTTTTGACGTGATACAAGGAGCCCATCGTAAAGCGTTGGAAAAACTTTCTGAACTCTTGAAATAACTCGTAACGCAAAGGCTGTTGGATTTTCGTTTTCCTTAATGTCAATCCAAGGGTGGGTTAGGTCGGAATCAATGTCTCCAAGTTTTTTGAGTTCCCAAAGGTCAAGCATCTCAATGGAAGTTATTTTTTCAATATGGCTGTCTTGAACTTTTCCTTTGTTTGCTCGCACCTCTACAGGAATTTCTTTGGAGTTAAAACAGACAATTGCATTTCCGCCCCCACTGCTTTCATTTCCGGCGTGTCCGAAAACCGGGGCAGCCAATAAAAATACCATCGCCCTATTCCCAATAACACCACTCATTGTTTTAAAAAAAGTCCCTTCAAATAGCTTCATTTTTTATTTCCTCCTGAGGAAAAGTAAATCCCACTCCCCCAAATCAGTCACTTTATTATTAATTAATTCTTTAGCTTTTTGTTAAGCCAAACTAAAGAAAAAGTAATGGAAATCAATATTTCAGATTTCGAAGATTATAAAAAATTCCTTAAAAGTTGGTTAGAGTGCCAGCCCAACAAGGGCTACGGGTGGAAGGCGAAGCTTTCTTCTGCGGCCCGGTGTAATGCAGCCTATTTGAGTCAGGTTTTAGGCGGAGCGGCTCATTTAAACTTAGAGCAGGCTGATTCAATAGGACAAAGGATGAGTTTGTCAGATGCTGAACATAACTATTTTTTGTTGATGGTTCATTTGGCACGAGCAGGAACGCCTTCGCTAAGAAAAATTTTTCTAAACCAGCTTCAGTCAGCTCGCCAAGAATTCAATCATCTGGGAAAAAGATTGAAATTTGAATCCCAGATCGATGAGCTACAAAAAATTAATTATTATTCAGATTGGGCCCCTAGCGCCATTCATGTGTCTTTGTTTAATCCTAAACTTCAGCGAATTCCTGATATTGCTAGCTACTTCGGTCTGAGTTCTAAAATTGTTAGGAGTACTTTGGATTCTTTAGTCCGAGGCGGTTTTGCCGAAAAGAGGGGAGATCGATATTTCGCGGGCTCCGTGAATGTACATCTAGCTGATGGCTCCCTGTTCGTGTCTCAACACCACCGAAACTGGCGCTTAAAGGCCTTGCAGGAAATTAGAAACACCAATGAGGGACTTCACTTTTCGTCTACGATTACGATCAATCCAGAGGCCGTTGGTAAGGCACGAGAAATACTCACCCAAGCCATAGAAAAAATTAGGAAGGTCGTAAGGGAGTCCACCGGTGAGGAAGAAACCTATGCCTACGGAATTGATTTTTTTGGCCTAAGAAAATCGGATTAATTTACTTTGGTAATCACGAGAAACAGCCCTCGATACATAACTAAAAGCTATTCGTTAGATCGAAATTTTGTATTTTCGCTAGGGGCATTGCGGGTGTTTAAAGGTCTACTTCAATAGGTTCGGTTAAAAAAAAGGCAATCGAGGTTCTCTTTTGCAACAGGAAAAAAGGAAAAAACAATGAAAACTGACAATCAAATTCAACAAGATGTTCGGGAAGAACTTAAGTGGGATGCTCGTACAACAGCATCTGAAATTGGGGTTACCGTAAAAGAGGGCATTGTTTCACTAAATGGAACAACTGCACACTATGTTCAAAAAACTGCTGCCGAAGAGGCTGCCCAAAGGGTTGCGGGTGTTAGGGCCGTTACCAACGAAATCAAAGTTCACTTCTTAAATTTTTCGTTTAAACGAACGGACACCGACATTGCAGAGGCAGCAATAAATGCTTTGAAATGGCACTGGGAAGTGCCTGAAGGCATTAAAGTTTCGGTGTCTGAAGGGAACGTAACCCTTCGAGGCCAAGTTGAATGGGCCTACCAAAAAGAAGCAGCGAAAAATTGTGTTAAGTCCTTGATGGGCGTGAGCAATGTTAACAATGAAATCGAACTTAAATCGAGTGTTCAGCCCGCTGATATTAAAACTCGAATTGAAGCCGCTTTCAAACGTTCTGCCGATACAGATAGCAAGGGAATAGATGTGGCTGTTGATGGGGGCAGAGTCACTCTCAATGGCAGTGTTCATTCTATGGCAGAAAAAAACGATGCTCTTTGGGCAGCCTACTGCGCACCCGGAATCACCAGCGTAGAAAACAATTTAAATATTTCGCCAAACTAGAGTTACAGGCGCGCCGTATTTTGTGAGGCGTGCTTGTTGTTACTTAAAAAAAACAAACCACCGATGTTTTCGGAAAATTCGGAAAAGGAAAAAATTATGAAAATGAAAAAATTTGGTCTCGTTGTAACGTTGATAAGTTTAAACACATTTGGGCAGGGCAAAGAGAATCTCCCCCCAGTGGAAGAATTTGAAAGTGTTATTTTGAGTTTTGACCAGGGGGCTTCTAATCTAAATTCGACGAATTTAACGACCTTGAACAAAGCGATAGCCGACGCAAAAGCCAAAGGAAAAATTACAAAAATTGAAGTTGCTGCCTGGTCTGACAAAGATCACATGGTAACTGGAGATTTGCCCAAGGCAGACCGAACTTTGGCCGACAGACGGTTGGATACAATTAAACAAGACTTGAAAGCAAGCGTTGGGCAAATGAAATATATTCACGAGTACAACATGGCCGAAAATTCCAATTGGGTTGGACGCTACCTTCATAGCTCTGAAGCCGAGTTGGACGCCGTTTTTGCTAAAAAAGAATCAGGCACCTTAGCCCGACCAGATTTTGCGCTAATCAAATCAGGCGGTTCGCCATCTAAAGCGGTCGTTATTTTTAAAGTGCGCAACAAAAGCTAATAACTGATCTTCATTTGCTTTGAGTGGGGCAGCCACCTTGGGGCCCCGCTGTTTTTGCTAAGCTGATATTCGAGCCGTATGTCAAAAGTTTAAAAAAGTTTCATGACAAAGACTGGTATGAAACAATTATTTATCAAGTCTTGCGGATGGCGGACGAGGGGCGACTGAGAACTTCATTTACAAAAGATTCGTCAACTTTTAGCCTTCCTTCGGCACAATATAAAACATCTTCAAATCGGTCTTGGCCAAAAAACATTTCGTGTTCGACAAAAAAAGTTGGAACGCCATCAACTCCTTTGTTGATGGCTGTCTCAGTGTTTTGTTTAAGTATTTGCTTTGTCTGCTCGGATAGAGAATTGGAAAGAATAGCATCCAGATCGAGACCGAGGTGTTCCAACGCGGCCCTTACGCCTTGCTCTGTGGAAATGTCGATTCCTTTGCCCCAAGCACCATCAATTAAAGAAAATCCCACCTCATTGCGATCCCGCTCAGGGGTTGCACAGATCACTCGGAGGGGAAGGAGTGGATTAAAGGGATGAGAAGGCGGTCCTACAAATTTTTTCTGGAGTCTGTGAGCAATTCTAATCACGTCTTTAAAAACATAACGTCTCTTTTCTGGAATTTCGGCTGGTCCCAATTTTTTGTGATGATCAAGTAAACGAGCGAAGAGTACGGGTATCGAGCGATAGTTCCAATTGGCAGACGGTAACGCTGTGTGGATTCTATGAAAGGCGAGCCAGGAATAGGGGCTGACTACATCGAAGTAGAACTCAATAGTTTTCATGTTATGTATTAAAATATCCCGTCTTTGGACTTCCTAACAAGGGCTAAAAACCCTTGGTTAAAGACCTTAGAAGAGAATTTCAATCACTACACTAGCAGCTTGCTGAAAAACTCCTGCACGCCATTTCCCGGCTGCAATTTCCGAGATTTTTGTTGGACCTCCTAGGGTTATAACTCCGTATAGCCCGTCGTCGGTCCGTCGCAATCTCGAAAATTTCGCTCGGGAACTGGCATACAGGAGTTTTTCAGCAAGCTGCTAGATCTTTCCTTTATATATGTTATATTTACCATATATGGCTGCAATGCGAACTAAAGCTTCGCTGCTTTATCACTCCAAAATCCAGTTGTTGCATAGAAATAGCGAAGAGATCGCAATAGCAGAGCTAAAGATTTGGAGCGTTCCGGCCTCGGTTCATTATCCTGAAGGTAAAAAGTATTCTCTTTATCTTGTTTGGAAGGAAAATGGAGTTGTGATTTTTGGATTCGATAATCACAAACCCAAAGGGCCACATCTGCACCGAAATTCTCAAGAAGAACCTTATGAATATCTGGGGGATTCTGAGTTGATCGATGAATTCTGGTTTTTGGCAAAAAAAGAAGGATTTTTAGTATGAAAAAAAACCACGCAAAAATTGTCGTAAAGTCATTGGAAAATGTAAAACGCGAATGGAAAGAAGCTTTGGTAGGCAAAAGGAAATCAATCCAGAAAGATGATGAGATCATCTTTGCGAATCTGGAGGCTGTTGCTCGAATTTTCTCGAAAAATCGAATGGAAATTCTTCGTGCTGTAATTCATGAGAAGCCCCAATCGATTTATGAGCTTGCTAAAATATTGGGTAAGGATTTCAAAAATGTGCACACTGATGTGAAGCTTCTTGTGGATATAGGTCTTATTGAGTTGAAAAATGCTGGTACCGGACGAAAAGGACTTGTGCCTCTTTCGAGGTTCTCAGGTTTTGAATTGGATCTGGCAGCGTAGATGTATCCCTCGGTGGGACTTTCGAACCGTGTGTTTAGAATTTAAGTAAGTTTTTATGAAAAAGATTTATGTGAAACTGTTGGGCTGATCGCCACCTTTAACGACCTCTATTATGTTCTAGATCATGACGAGCCTAGATATCCTCGTTCATGAGGCAATTGAATTTATTGAAAAAAGATTTCCACCGACTCCATGGCAAGGGGCGGCCGCTCTTCTATTGAAAAATGGGGAATTTCTAATTTCAACTTCTCCACGCGTAGAAAGTGAATCAGTTTCTTTATGTCATGAAACCGGAGCAATTTGTGAGGCTTACAAGCGAGATCAATCAGTCATAGCAAGTGTATGCGTGAGTCGAGGTGAAGATTTAAAGTATCATATCTTGTCTCCTTGTGGAGTATGTCAGGAACGACTTTATTCGTGGGGCGGAGATGTAACCGTAGGTGTCCCTGATGAAACTGATTCCACGAAATGTAACTGGATCAAACTTTCACAAGCGTCGCCATATTATTGGAGGAAACCTTTTTTAAAGAAATGATTTAATACTCCTTGGTTTCTGAATTACAGCCGTTTACAAATTCAGGCATTACCCACAAACGATATGGCTAAGAGTCCCCGCACTTGCGCGACAGCAGGCTTAACGGGCAAATGGGGGAGTCAAGATAAAGCTTGCCATATTTGGTAAGTTTTGCTATTCCGGTTTGCGATTGAATCGCCGCGAGTATCCCGGGCCTGATTAACGCTTACCGGAGGAAGAAATAATGGGATTTCCTAAGAGTCGTGAGATTAAACAAGTTTTGAAAAAACTCGAGAAGGTCGAGGGTACACGTGCACTTCCCGCAAACCCAACTCCTCTTGAGAAGTTTCGTCACGATATCCAGCAGAAATTTGTGAGCTATGTGCTGACTGAAAAGATCAACCAGCGCGAACTCGCTAAGATTCTTGGAATCGACGAAGGCAAGGTCAGCAAAATTCTCAGAAACCGTACGGAGGAGTTCTCCACGGACAGGCTGATCTCGCTCTACGAAAAGATCAACCCATCCTTAAAACTCAAAGTCGGCTAGAAGAGCCGAACTTCGGTATGAAACAATTAGGTTGATTGCCCAAGATTTGAACTGTCGTAAAATACTGTTATGGCCAAAACCACATGCCGACATAAGGTGACATTGGAGTTCCCTTCATGGGAGTTGAGGGAGAGTTACATTGAATGTCTAAAGGATTTTCAAAAAGAAGATCCTTTGCGCCCAATCAATTGGGAATGGCTTAAAAACTTTCAACTCTATCTCGATTGGGCTCGTCGAGAACGAGAATGGACAGATGTTATTGAAGGTCGTGTCGCTCAGATCACCTACTGGATCGTGTGCGATGGAGAAACCGCAGTTGGAAAACTCACCCTTCGCCCTAAATTAACTCCCGAATTAGAACAACTAGGTGGTCACTTTGGATTTGAGATTCGACCTGATTATCGGAAGCAGGGAATTGCGAGCGAGGCATTTAGACTTGGGCTCAGAGAAATCAAGAGGCGAGGAACGACAGAAGTTGTCGTGACATGTGATACCGATAATCTTGGTTCCATCGGGGTTCTTGAAAAGAATGGGGGCAAACTCATTGATACCTATGATGTTCCAGACTGGCCAAAATCGATTCGAAAATATTTTTTTCAATTAAAGTAGCGTTTAAGTCGATCGCATACCCCCCGATTTCAGACCTACGAATTGAATTTAAAACACTAACACTATAGTCAAAGGAAAAACCCTGAATTGAGTGGATTCTTTGCGATGCTAGTATGAGCTAAAGTGAAACCGACTTTAATTTTTCTGCACGGTGGTCCAGGATTTAGAGATTATCTAAAACCTTTTTTTAAAAGTCTTGCCGTCAAATTTAACTGTGAATTTTATGACCAGATTCGTGGCCCGACGGTCACTATTGATGAAATGTTAGCTCAGTTGAACACAAGGGTTTGCTCCATTCCCGGAAAAAAAATTCTTGTTGGCCATTCATGGGGTGCTGTTTTGGCCACTGCCTACGTGACTCAACATGAAGAGCAATTGGCGGGCCTTGTGTTGATGAGCACCGGGCTTAGTCACAAACATTGGAACGACGAATTCCAATTGGAGCGAACTAAGCTTGGACTTCTCAGTGCAAAACCCCACGAAATTTTTCTAACACCCCATGAAGCCAATGATGGAACTTCTTTTCTAGACCAAACCTGGGAATCATTTTCTAGTGAAACCTTTGAGTGCATGCAGACTTATTTAGACAGTTACGATCTTACGGATTCTTTTAGAAACATCGGGATTCCAATACTAAATATATTTGGTGAGAAAGATGTCCGTTTTCCAGCTCGAATTTGTAGAACTTTTCAAACCCTAAATAAAAGGGTGACTAATTTTGAAATTGCGGGTGCAGGACATTTTCCATTTTTACAAAGGGCGGGCAGAGAGAAGATCTTTAAGATCTTAGAGAATGCTTTTTTAGAAAAGTAACAAACGGCAATTTATCCTTCTGAGGGACTTTCGAGCTGAATGTTTAGAATTTGAGAAAGTTTCATGACAAAGGTTGGTAGGAAACTGTTTGAATAGAGGTCAGTTTAGTACAACGGCAGCCGGGATCGTTTCGAATTGATCCAAGTACCTAAGTGTGTTACCCAACCGATCGTGTTTAAATCTAGGTTTTATCTCTTTGTGATACCGCGCGCGTTTTCCATGACCGCATCTGCGGTCGTGCCCTGCGTGGCGGCTCTGCTGATGAGCTTATTCAGCCCAGGTGTTTTGGCTGCGGAAGCAGATTCCTATACCGCTTCTTGCGGCAATCTTTTGGGACCTGTTTTCCAGAACATCTTGCTGGTGCCCATTAACACCGTAGACAAGGTAGAAGTCACTTTTGTCTGGAAAGCCGGAACATCGAGAGAGGTTAAAAAGGAAGCGTGGATCAAAGAGATGATTCAGGGCACACGTTCTCGCTACCCATTTCTTTCGATTCCGCTTTCACTCAAGGTCATCCTCACTGAAGAGAAGGGCGGACTTGCCAGAAGTGAATGGGGGTCAAGAGTAATAGAGACTTACGACTCCCCGAATTTGGAGGTTTTCCAAGCGATAGCCCTCCATGAGTGGGCCCATCATTTGATCGCTATCCGACTGCATCGAAGCCCTACTTTTTCCGGCAAGGAAAAGAAGAGGGTTTCAGAGGGAATTGAAGAATTTTTGGCGGATCTTTTTGGAGTCCTCTGGCTTGAAGATCTCGAATTACTTGCAATTGCAACGCGGGAGGTTAGTCATGATCGTCAGGGAAAAGGACCCTACTCGACCGCCTTCTTCACTGCTTGGAACGGCTTGCGGAGTTTTGCGACGCGATGGGATCCCGCGCGTTTCGAGAAGAGGCTGAGGGGGCTTTGTCGTGCGGCCAACAAAAGGCCGCCCTCGACAAAGGAGTTCAAGGAAGTTCACGGCTACTTTGGTTGGCTTCGGGGTGAGGTGGGCGCCCATTGGGATGAGGTTCAGCGAGACAAAGCGGCCTACTTTGAACGAGCCCTTGCTGCTGCCGCTTACTGGGATGCGTCCTTTCGGCCGACCGATGACAAGAATGGTTTGCTAACGGAGATTCAGAAGGCCAATCGTATATTTGCCGCGATACTGGGCCTAAATCCCTAGCTTTTCATTTCTTTGCTTCGGCGATTTGACAAGTGCCTTCGATTTTTTCTACCGGGGCCTGTCTTTGGTTTTTGCCGATCAACCAAACAAAAAATAGGCGCCGGGCAATCGCGGTCTTTTTATGCCGCTTTCGCTAGTGCCCTGCAAACCTTTGCTAAACTCTCCAGTGTTGGATTAGCGTTTGGCTCCATCAGTTTAAACAAGGCTCGTCTCGATATTCCTGCATCTTTATAGAAGTGGTCTTTGTGTACCTGGACTGCGGGCGTAACTTTGGAGGCCGTGATGCTTATGAAAAACCTCGTTCTCATAACCGCTCTTTTGGGAGCAACGGTGGCTTTTGCCACTGAGGGCATACAGGAAGCGCCTTTTGAATGGCCTAAAAACATTTACGACAATCCTGTTAAGAGCGCGATAGCCAAGAACCAGATGTCCTATGGCACTTTCCTTATGGCGAACAGCGTAGAAAATGCAGTGAACTTAAGTCGTAGGGCTCATTTTCTTTGGATCGATGCTGAGACTGTGGATAATAAGAATTTGAGCTTTCAGGCTCGTTTCTTCTTCAAGAGTTTTTCCAAACGAGCCACACGGTCTTCAAGAGTTTCTTCATATAGAAAAATTTCTCGCAGCTTTTGATTGATGAGCGTTTGGTAGGCAATATTTCGCTGAGCCGCGACTCTTCGAATTTCATCTACAACATCTAAGTCAACGAACATATTAACTCGAAACTTGCCGTGTTTAGGGTTGAACTCGTCAGGCCCAATTTCAACATTTCCTGTTTTAATCTTTTTCATGATACTTTCTCCATTCTTCTGTTAACTCGTTTTGCCTTCGAGTCACTTCTTCCAAAATGAGTTCTAATGTTCTGTTCGAAAAACCCGTTTTTGCGTCCATGAACTGTAAGGTAAGTAAGTTGATCCGAATTTTAGCTCCACGCCCTTCGATGTGAACGTGTGGCGGATTATGGTCGTTTGCATTGATTTTGAACTTCAGCGACTCAAAATAGAAAACCACTGGCGACATGGGCATATTATACACATTATATGCCCAAAATTCAACAACATTTGTTTCGCTGCCAAACCCCGGCAAATAGCACTATCTACTGGCGGCGGACATGACACGTTTGGAGATTGTAGAAAGATAAATGATCTTCATTTGCGATAAATGGCGCACCCAGCTGGGCCGCCCCGTGGCGAAGAGTGACTAAAGAGGTAGCCTCCGGCTCGCGTTCCGTTCAAGTCGCCCTCCCTTCGGGGGGCTTTGTTGAACTCACGCGCGCATCGCGCTAAATCGCTCCGCAATTTAGCGCGCTCGCGCTGACTGGCGGCGGTTATGACACGCAAGGAATTTGTAGAAAGAAAAAATACTTCATTTGCAATCAAGTGGCGCACCCAGCTGGGCCGCCCCGTGGCAAGGAGTGACTAAATGTCACTCTTTGACTGGCGGCGGTTATGACACGTATGGAATTTGTAGAAAGAAAAAATACTTCGTTAGCAACTCAGTGGCGCACCCAGCTGGGATCGAACCAACAACCTTCAGATTCGTAGTCTGATGCTCTATCCAATTGAGCTATGGGTGCTAAAGAAGTCGCCTGTTTTTACGTCCCTAGGAATAAGCCCCTGAGTGAAAGCCTTTCAATTGAAAAATTTAAATTGCAATGGAGGCAAAAACTGACCCTGTTTTTTCCCCCAAACGGAAAAGACTTCTTGTAGAAACCGATCCTCTTTTGTAGTAAGGCCCCTCCTTTGTTCAAACCTAAGCTCGAAATCGAAAGGGATTCTCAAACGTGGCAGTACTTTCCCAAAAAAAATATCAAAAATTCAATGTCCTGAGTCGTCAATTGCTTCTATTGACTGTCGTTGCAGTCGAGCCGGCAGCCTATAGCCAGTGGAGTGCAATCACACCCACTGCTGGAGTGGTGCCGCCCATAAGGCGTCGGGCTTCAATGGTTTATGTGCCGCCAGCGGCTTCAGGCACTACCTACGGGGTTTCGGTGCTAACCGAAGGAACTGATTACCAATGTTTCAGCGGACCCCCTGCAAACCTAAATTCATTTGTATTTTTCCATAGCCAGACAGGGGGGCAATGGCAGGACACAGGGGCAAAAATGAAGGCCTTGAGCCCCAATCTATCAGGAGGTTTGGGGGGATGCCCAATCGTCGGTGGCTCACCAACCGGAAATTTGAATAATTGCAATTGCCTCCCGCCGACAGCACCCTTTTGTACTCAAAATCCAGGGAGTTGTTGTTTTTTTCGAGACGGTATTGATGGCGCACCGATGGTTTTTTGGGAGAGGGACCACTTAGGAAATTCAGTTAATCTTTTGTTCCGATATGGTGGCCTCATGGCATGCAGTAATACAAATCGGCTGAACCAATATTGGTTCGCTTCGCCTTCACAGCTCCAAACCGGAACTGTGCCTGGTGGCTATTGGGAAAGTTATAATTCTCAATCTCCCCCGGGACAGGTCCCGTCTCCTCGTTTCGATCACGCTATGGTTTATGTTCCTTTTGGTAGTGGAACCGATATTGATGGCATGGTCGTTCTGACCGGAGGAAACACCAGTCCTCCCGAAGCTGCCCCAATGACGACTTACATTGCCAGACTTGATACCTCGGTTTCGACCGAGAAAAGGCTCATTTGGAAAAAACTAATTTCCTCGCCGGGTTGCCTCAATTCGGCGGCAGTCGCACCAATCCAAGTTTTTGGGCACGATCTTTTTTTTGATCCCATTAGAAAAAAACTTATTCAGTCTCGAGGGTTTTATAACAGTGGTGGGAACCTGCCCGAAGCTTCAACAATTGAGTGGAATGCAAAGTTCGTGGACGCTAACTGTAACGAAACTCCAAACGGAAATTTTGTAAAATGGGAAGCGGTTACATCGCTACCGACAGTTACAAATGGTGGCGCTCGAGGTTTCGCAGCAAGGGCGTTCCACGGCGGTCTGGGAAAACCTTTTAGCTATGGTGGACAAAATACGATCCAGCCTCCGCTTGCGACGTCTCAGTTTCCTAGCGGATTGAATCTTTACGCTGCCTATGCCGCGATCGAGCCGCAACCTCGAGACTGGTGGAAAACGATTCCTAACTCGTCAGCTCCAGGCCCAAGAGCCTTTGCTTCAATGGTTTATGTAACG
Organism: Bdellovibrionota bacterium; assembly: GCA_964201665.1. Classification (GTDB taxonomy): domain Bacteria; phylum Bdellovibrionota; class UBA2428; order UBA2428; family UBA2428; genus CAXNEW01. The sequence goes on along the minus strand of CAXNEW010000001.1, from coordinate 5,897 downwards.
GCTCTCAATAAGATCTTCATGTTTGGAGGTTATCGTTATCAAACTGGGGCTTGGCAAAACGATAATTTCAATGATTCTTGGTACTATCAGGCCCCAGTCTCAACATCGGTGCAAACAGGAATCCAAAACGTTGCGTGTCGTCCTACAGGTGCCACAGTCAATGCTACCGTTGAGGTTTTGAACGCAGCCTCATCGGGAATTGGAACACAACTTCGAGTTAAGGTAAGAGCAGCTCCCAATTCACCCGTAGGCTCAGTGGGTGGGGTGCTTTACATCGGCCTTTCCCAAATAAATGCACCTCTGGACCCCTTTGGGATGTTGGGTTGCCTAGGCTTCAATACCCCTGACTTCGCAATTTCATTTTCTTTGGATGCTAACGGTGAGGCCATTGTTGAGCCCTTTGTTACTCCGTTTGACTTTAACCTGGTTGGCATCCAGCTCTACATGCAGGCTGTTCTTTTAAGTCCTCAAGCCAATCCTGCAGGCTTAACTGCATCAGACGGATTGGGCTTCGGTATAGGCTTTTAGTTTCCTAAGGCCCTAGAACAAATAAATTATTGGCCCATTGTGGTTTGTGTGCAGCGGTTGTAGCCCGACTGGCGCATAAAGTTTTGTGGGCGAAGGGGTCTCCAGCCTCTCGACAGAAAATCCTGATAGGCCGGGGTCTGTACGACCGGGGTTACCCGTGTATCCCAAAAATACTCGCCGCCAACGGCGCCATTTAAGGGTTCAGCCAAGTGTGCGGCCGAGTCAGATTCTACATTTCTCCAAAGAAGTTGAAGGGCAATGTGTACCCGAGGTCCTTGAAAATAATTTATTCTCATTGGAAACTGCGATGTTGCGTTTTGAAAATCTAAGACTGATTCTGAAACTTTTAGTTTTTGACTGTGTAAGCCCTCATTTGAAATCATCGTCTGATAAACGCCCGCAGAATCTTGAATCTCGAGTGTTGAGCCATCGTCAGAAATCAGCGCAAATTGTTTTTTCCCAGGAAGATCTCCGTCGGCAAGTACAATTTTGCTTGTGCCCTGAATTGCAAACCATTCAATAAAGGGTGTTTCGACGCCGTTGACTATAACTTTAAGTTGATTACCCTGTGGAGTCGAAAATCCATTTTGCCACCTTCGGCCTGGAACGTCGATTGCTGATAACACGAGTTCGACGTTGAAGAGTCTCGCCGGTGTAAAATAATCAAAACTGCTTAAGAGGTTGTAACCTATGTTTGAGTCACCTTCGGCAAAAATTTGCCCGCTAATACCGTATTCGGGTCCAACAATGTTTGCTGCAGCGAAGGGGTCGCAAACCACAGGCGGTAAAGGAGGTAACTGAGGAGTAGTTGGCGCCGGCAAAGGGTCGGTGGCAGCGTTTTTGCCACCACCAGGTTCTGTTGGCGTACCAGCAGGTACGCTCCCATCTGGTAGAATTGAAGAAGCTGGCTGAAGCCGGAGAGCATACTCAGCGGTGCAACCCACAATTAAAAATGAAATCGCAGCAGCCTGGACGAGAATTATTCCTGGTAAATTTTTGCTCATATAAATTGCCCCTTTATTCCTTAACCTTAAGGATGCAAGATGGGTGCCACTTTAAGGGCCTGAATTTTATAGCCCATGCCAACAGGAAGTGTTTAGTATTTGATCAGGTATCAACTATTTAGGTTGTGTTAAGACTTGTGAAATCAAGGAGATACCCGGATACTAAGTTTTATGGGTAAAAAAATCGTTAGTGCCTTGGTTCTTGGGTTCTTTGGTATGAATACCGTAGGTCATGCCAACATCGTGGGGGTAGGGTCCCAAAATTTTAATACTATTCCGAGTGGTCTTGATTTTGTAACAGTCCATTCTTCTGAAACCCTAAAGCCAGGAATTATTAATTCAGGTTTATTTTTAAATTACGCCATAAACTCGTTACCCTATTTTGATGAAACCGAGGCGAGTCGGTTAAAATTTAAAGATGGTATTTTGTTTAGTGATTTCAATTTTGCCCTTGGGTTAATGAGGGGATGGGACTTCGGAGCCAGTTTCCCGGTTTTAATTTCACAAAACAAATCGGACACGGGGTTTCGGGGCGAATTTTCAAAACCAGGAATGACTGAAATTCGTTTACTTACAAAAGTTAGATTCTTAGGAAATGATTCGAGGGGACTGGGACTCGTACTTAGTTCAAATTTCAATCTTATTCGAAATGATCCTATGGCGGGACTTAATCCAGGGCCAACCTATAATTTCGAAATTGTGGGTGACACAACATGGGGCCCAGTTTCGGTTGGTGCGAACCTGGGCTATCGCAAGCGAAATTCGGGATCTGCAATTGCAGGCTTTCCCATTGAGCCCCTAGGGGATCAAGTTATTGCCTCAGTTGCCGCGAGTTACCTCGTTGATGGCATCGACACAAAAGTCATTGGCGAAATTTACACAGGTTTTCCAACTGGCTCACAGATTGATTTGTCGAGCCGAAACAACTCGGCCAGTGAACTTATTGCGGGTTTGAAGCACGATTTTTCGCACGAGCTTTCAGCGCATTTTGGAATGGGCACCGAACTCTTGCATGCCCGCAGCAGTCCGGATTGGCGATTGTATTCTGGGGTCAACTATGTGTTTGGATATGACGCGAAAGCCTCAACCTATACTTACGATAGCGATGGTCGCGAAGTTATTGTTGTTACCAATATTCGGTTTAAATTTGATTCCGAGGAAATGACTCAGGAGTCTCAAGATGCAGTGCAAGAGCTCGTTGGTCGGTTGCAAAGTTCTAAAAATTTCAAAATGCTTTCAATCGAAGGGCACACAGATTCCATTGGGCCCGATGCTTACAATAAATCGCTCTCACTTCGCCGAGCCGATGCCATTAAAAAATATTTAGTTGCCGTGCACGGATTCGCAAAAGAAAAAGTCGACGTTTTGGGTGTCGGCGAAGAGAGGCCGATTGCAGATAATGGAAATTTCCAGGGGCGCCAGGCAAACCGAAGAGTCGAATTCAAGATAGAGCGGTGAGCCGTCACCTACGGTTGGCCTAGTTTTTGGATCCACTCAGTGATTGTTGCGTTTACCTGGTCTTGTGTTGCTGAACCTCGAAACTGGGGCATTCGTGGTTTGTTGAGATTTGGATTTCGACTCGTAGCAATCCACAACAAAGATTGCGCAGGATTATTTGGCACTACAAAGGGTTGGCCTCGAACAGTTAAATTCAAAAATTCTGCCTCAGTTGTGAAGTTAGGAAAAGCAGGTACGTCTAGGTTTGCGGCATTAGGAGTTCCCGGAGTTCCGTGACAGCTCATGCAACCCACATTTTCGGTACTCATAAATATATCGCGGACGGCCTGAAATCTTTCAGCGGCATTGAGATCTGCAACTCGAAGTTCTTCAAAGCCAATTGAAAATTTATCAAAGCCGGGTCCGTCGTTCATTTCAGCAATAAGAACATTGCCAACAATGGGGTCAGGATCATCAAGTTGAATCGGAACAATTTCATTTACGGTTCTAAAAGTGGCTCCGCGTGCAGGAATTCCGTTAATTAAAAAATAAATTCCGCGGACGAACAAATTGGACGAAGTGCGAATAACGGGTTCGCCAATAAAATAACTGTATTGGTCAAATCGTGAAATTTGAAAAGTGATTGAAGCTCTTTGGGGGGCGCGGTTTGGTTGCATAGCAAGAACCAAATCCCAAGTCATTTCTGTGGTATTTTGTTGGTTGTTTGTTGTACCCGTTGGGAGCAATGCTGGAACCAAGGATTCATTTGTTCTAATTGTAATGGGATCAGCTGGCCTCTCGGAGCCCAACATGTCTCCCCAGTTTTTTATGGCTGCGACAATTTGATCAGCATCAGCTTGGCAGTTTCCTGTCCAGCAACCATGGCTTTGTTGGGTGAGTCTAAGAACGAGAGGAGAGCGTTCAATGTTTGCGAAGTCAATTTTTGTTCCAAGCATCAGAGAATCATGGGCAGATTGAGGATCGCGACCTGCAAAGTTCGGGCTTTGTTTGCCGCCATGGCACGAACCACAATATTGGCGAGCAATGGGGTAAAGGGTCGCTCTATAGGAATTCACAGAAAGGCCAAAATCTTGGAGGGGGTTGAGTTCAGCAGGTAAGCGTACCGACTCAACTTCGGACTGTCCGCAGGCTCCCACAAGAATCATGAGCGAAAGGAGAGCCCCGGGTTTAAAGAGGCTCATAAATTTTTCTAAGTGGTTTTTTTTCATAAACGTCCCTTATTGATCAGATTCTTTAAACCCTTCCTCAAACATTAAGTAATTTTGTTAAACAAAAAATATTTGTTAGGATTAGAACTTGTTGAAAAGGGCTCATCACCCGTGACAGACGCGATGGTTGATTCCTCTCCATTTAGCGAAGCCCAAGAAGCATAAGCCAGTCGTGTGAGGTTCAAATTGTTGTTAGCAATCAAAGAGCTATTGGTGTCTACACCACGATCTCTAAAGGCGCTCACCTGTCGCCCTTGAGCAATGGGGTTGGATTTTACGATAGAAAGAACGCTTCGAGGAGTTTGTCCGTTCACGACCAAAAAAATTTGAGCGCCAAAATTTCCATTGTCGCCAGCGGCCTGAGTTTTTCCTATTTGGGTCCCCGTCTGAGCTCCGTTGTTATCGAGCTTCCCAACTTGTTCAACCGTAGTTCCACAAGAAATAGCTCCGTCCGAAACGAGTTGAATCATGACTTTCTGATTTTTTCGGTAAGCCATTTCAATTATTTTTCCAACAATTCGTCCGGCTCGAAAATCAGTAGGATCGGTGGCTGCTCGAGCATTCCCATGGTAGTCGTAGCCACCGTCAGAAATCGTACCATGTGTAAAATAGGAACCTAAAACCCCAGCTACAACAGCGGCCGTGCGTTCACCGTCGGCGTTGTTTCCAAAGTTTTGCTGGTTCGCCGGAAGTCCGACAGTCCCAAACACAGCCTGAAAATCCGGATCATTACGTGGGTCAACCTGTGCAACTGTGTAACGATCAGGAAGGGATTTTGCGTCACCATATCCGCAGCTAATTAAAGACTTGTATTGGTCGGGAAGGCTTTGGGACGAAAGAGCCGCAATCTGCCGATCGCTAACTCTTGATGCTGATTCAAAAATAGCCTTTGCCTTGTTGGCGCCAAGTCGTGTTGCAAGGAGACCTGCCTGAACAAAAGATAAAAGCTGGTTTATATTCGAAACTTGGTTAGCGGCAAAAGCGGCCTTGTAGGAAAAGTTAGCAAAGGTAGAATTGCCTCCCGACCCTCCAGCGCGTGAACCTGCGGCATAGGCAAAGGCTCCGGCGGAGCCCGCGGCGCAAAAGCCTGCGGAGGCATTGTGGGGGTTTGTGTTCGTGTCATCGTTACTCACTCCACCTGCCACTATTCCATCAACACAGGCTCGGGCGGCTACCGAAGTTACCGACTTCAGCCCTGCCAAAAATGCACTAAACTCGTACATCTTTATTCCAAATTCATCATTTACCATTCCCGCACCTGAGGGATGGCTTGCCGCTGGGATTCCGAATCGGGTGTAGTCAGCAAGGAAGTCCATTTGGCCTCCTTCCCCTCCGGCCATAAAATTGGCTCCAGTTGAATTCCATCCGCCAGCCAAATCTACGGTTATAGTTTTTACTCTTGTATTCAAGGCGGGAGCTGGACAAATTATTCCGCTTTCTTGTCCCCATGCTGCGTTTGAAAGTAAAGACAGTGCTGACGGGGCAACAATCATCCCCGAGCCCGCCACCAAACCTCGAGACAAAAATTCTCTTCGAGTCATAGGTGCTTCTTTGTGGAAAGATTGAATTGAAGCTTCAGGGTTGGCTTTTGCCTGAGCATTTTCGATTTTCTTTTTTGAAGAATTTTTCATAAATATAAACCCTTTTCCCTTTTTTAAATTAAAGCGAAATATTGTTAAACGAGATCAAAAGTGTTGTG